>NZ_KI535292.1:0-9046 GCF_000482305.1 Chryseobacterium sp. UNC8MFCol | reverse complement strand
ATTGAAGAAGGCACAGATCTATGGTTGATTGCTGTAAACGAAAGAGGTGATGAAGAGTGGCAAAGATCCTACAATTTCAAAAACCGGGATATCCTGATGGGAATGAATGTGATGATGAAGAGCCAAGAATCAAGATCCAAGAATCAAGATGTTACCACAGGAATTTTACTTGGTGGTTATACCCAGGCGGAAGGAAGAGTTCAAAAGGACGATGAAACGTTTTGGATGCTCTATCTGGACGGAAACGGCAATGAACAGTGGAGAAAACACGTAAGCGGAGAATTGAGACAAAAAGAAGAGCGACTTTCAGACTTGAAACTGAACAGAGACGGTTCGATTATCCTTGCCGGAACCAGTGCCACAGAATTAGGAAAGGAAAACTGGAAGATCGTAAAACTGGGAGATAAACAGATAGACCAGCTGATTCCAAAATATGATATTAAAATCTATCCGAATCCTGTTTCAGACTATGCATACGTAGAAATTGGCTTTGATTTCAAAGAAGCTGAGATTGTGTTGTACGATATGAGCGGAAGACAGCTTCAGAGTTTGAAAACGAAGAATAAAGTAACCAAAATCAATACCCAGGCTTTAGTTCAGGGAGCTTATCTGGTGGTGATAAAAACGGATAACAATAAAACGGCGAATGCTAAATTGATTAAACGATGAAAAAAATAAAAATATACCCAAGATTTTCAACCAGTAAGAAGGACAAAAATAATAATATAAATATGCTGTGGGAAAGAGTATTGTTAATCTGTATACTCCTTATAGTGAGTGATTTTAAAGGGCAAACATCAGAATATCAAACAAAGACTATTGATATTAAATCTCCACAGAGTTATGAGATGGAGAGATTTGGAAATACACCTGTAAATCTATATTCCGGAAATATTGACTTAGACATTCCAATATACTCGGAAAAAATATTAGGAACAGAAGAAAACTTTAACATTAATTTAGCATACAATTCTTCAGGATTTATACCTGCCAAACAATCCAATTATGTGGGGCAGGATTGGTTTCTTAACTATGGAGGAGTTATTACGCGCACTATAAAAAATCTTCCTGATGATGTAAAACATAATCCATTTATATCAGGAGATAATGATGGAGGAGGTTATTTGGTAGGAGCCAGGGCTTCTACATCTTTCGGATTAACCAATCAGGCTGTTTTTGATATTCAGTATCCTCGTACACCCTTGCATACGACGCCTCCATACACATATTTTCCTTACTTAAGTCCACAACAATTGGTCGGTAAATTTTATGAATTGGAACCTGATAAATTTAATTTTAATTTTATGGGTATATCTGGGTATTTCTATATTGATATTAATCTAAAACCAGTAATTGTGTGTAATGATTCTAATCTGCAAATAGATATTAACGGACTTGCTACACAAAATGATCCTAGTTCTACCTGTATACCTGATTTTTCTCAAATTATCATTACAGACGGAAAAGGATATAAATATTATTTTGGAGGAAATGCTGATAACCTTGAAATTTCATATGATCTTGGACTTTTGGGTGAAACTCCAATATATACCCCTCGCTATAATATGAAAATAATGTCATGGTATCTGACCAGAGTTGAATATATAAATGGACGAAATATTGTTATTGAAAATAAAAAGTATGGTTCTGACTGGAATAACTTTTGTCATGGCAACTATTTTCCACCCCAAGATTATACTGAAAATTATGCTAAAGGTATAAAACAAGGCTTTTTTGATTTGAATTTTTATGTATCGGGAAAACGTGAAATAAAACCAGCTAAAACGGAGACTAATTTTTATGCCGGCCCTGAAGGCAATTTTAAAGGAGCAACGAGCATGAATTTGGTTAAAAAAGTATTTCCAGAGAAGATAACCATTGATAATATAGCATCCATAGTATTCAACTATACGGAATTTCCGGCCTTTACATCCCATGTAGACCATTATGGCTCACCATATGCTTATGGATATAAGTCTTTTAAATTAAATAAAATATCGGTTTATAACAATCAAAATCAAGAAATAAAAGCAGTCAATCTTAATTATAATCGAATAAAAGATTATTTTTTTCTGTCCTCAGTTGTAGATAGTGATAAAAAATATTCATTTGATTATTATAAAACTTTCAACCTTCCGGAACATACCACCCATGGTATTGATTTTTGGGGGTATTGGAACGGTAAGCCTGAAGATAATCACCTTACACCTGACTATATTTTTAATAATTCATTCCTAAGTTCAGACATTATTGGAGATCAAAGAAATCCTAATTCCGAATTAAGTGATGTAGGATTATTAAGAAAAATTGAATATCCTACCGGAGGCTATTCCTCTTTTTATTATGAACCTCACATGTATTCAAAAACAATTTGGAAGGATATAAATTCTCATTATTTACAATATCTGAAAAGTCAAGCAGGGACCACTGGAGGTGCGAGAATAAAGAAAATAATTGATTTTGATGGAGTGCATCACCAAACCCGCGACTTCATGTACGTACAAGATGCTAATAATGGTTCTATTTCTGCTAAAAGTAGTGGGATTAATAACTCTTTTTTTTCGTATGTTTATTTAGACTATCCTCAGCTTGATATGATTCTTGCTCCAACTCTTAATAATGTAATACCAACTGAGTTTATTAATAGCTTAAATCCAAATACATACTCCAGAAATCCAGTCAATTACTCACAGGTAAATGAATTGGTCAATAATAAACTTTATAAGAAATATTATTTTTCAGATTTAGAGAACATTCCTGACGGTTTGCCGGATAAGGTTATTAAAAAAGATTATATTTCAAGTAATATCCCAGATTTTGAAATTTACAGAAATTTAACCATGCCATATGTGGACTATAGTTATTATAGGGGAAGACTCCTTAAAACACATTATATAGGTGAGCAAGGAACCCCTGTAAAGACCGTTGAAAACCAATATGGTTTGATCAAATTACAAAATAAAGATCAATTTGTAACCTGGGGAGCTTTTGAACATCTTATGTATAATCGTTATTATAAGATTAATCTTAATCAACAGCGTGTTATTTCTACAAGCACAACAGATTTCCTAAATGGAAATACAATAAATAAAAAAACAGATTATTTCTATGATACTAACTTAACCAATAATCTTTTATCATATGAATCGACTTTTGCTGATCAAACAAAATCAAAAATAACCTATAAATATGCTAATGATATTCCAGGTTCCTCTGATCTTATCCAGAAAAATATAATAGGTATTCCTTTAGAAACAACAAGTTATAAAAATAGTATTCCTATCTCCAAAACAAAACTTAGCTATTCTACTAACTGGAATGGACATACAAAACTTTTACCAAAACAGGTTCAGTGTATATTACTTAATACTATTAACAATACTTCTGAAGTCTCAGATAATGAAGTGATCTATGATCAATATGATACCAAAGGAAATTTGGTACAATATCATACTAAATCAGATGTTAATGTAAGTATTGTTTGGGGATATGACCAAACGCTACCTATTGCAAAAATTGAAGGAATTGACTACAATTCTTTAATTGCATTATCAGGAATGCCAGACTTAATTAATGATTTGCAAGCTAAATCAGTTGCTGATGTAGATGATTCTACAGAACAAACGCTTAACAATGCATTGGATAATTTCAGAAAAAATCAGTTCTTGGTTAATTATCAAATAACCACCTATACTTATAATCCTTTAATTGGTGTCAGCAGTATTACTCCATCTAATGGTATCCGAGAAATATATAAATATAACACAACTACTAATAAAATAGAAAAAATTGTTTCAACAGAAAAAGAGCTATTAAAAGAATATCAATATAAATTAAAACAACCTACCAGTGGCTTATTTTATAATGATGAAATATCCAATTATTATATTAAAAGCAATTGCCCTGGTGGTTTTGTGGGTGAACGATATTTATACGTTGTCCCTGAGCAAAAATACAGTTCAACCATTAGTAAGATGGATGCTGATCTAAAAGCAATGGCTGATTTAAACAGTAATGGACAATCACAAGTAAATTTATATGGAAATTGTGCCCCTTCTACTTGTACTTTCAATTCTACAGATGCTATTCCGCATTGGTCTGTAGGAGTTACGAAAATTTCTTCTTCAACTGTACAATTGACTTTTGATGGAGTATTTATAGCTGATGATCTTGTCCTAAAAAACTTATTATTACAAGGAGTAAAAGTTGGAAAGATCACTGGAAGTTGTGTGCCTTCTGCTAAACGATATAATGAAATAACTAGCCGAAATAGAGTATGGTCTATTTCTGTAGAACCTAATGGAGATATTATAGTTAAATTTCTTTATGAGACTGCTCCCAACACTCCTTCCTCAATTGTTAATTTCATGTGTTCATATGATTTGTATTACTACAATTCAGAACAAAAACAAAGCTTCATACGCAATAATTGTCCTACAGGAACTTCTGCATCAGGTACTTACACTTATACGGTTCCGGCCCATACCTATATGTCTGAAACTTCTTCTTGGGATGCTGATGAAAAAGCATTAGCTGATATTGCTGCTAATGGACAGAATGTAGCTAATGCAAATTCTGTATGTTTATTTTTCAACACAGAAAAAAGCCAAACATTTACTAAAAATTGTCCTCCTGGGGGAGCTGCAAACTATACCTATGTAGTACAAGCCAAAAAATACTCTTCTGATATTAGCCAAGCAGATGCAGACCAAAAAGCATTAGATGATATCAGTGCCAACGGACAAAATGTGGTAAACACCGTTCCATGTTTCTATAATGTGGCAAAAAGTAAAGTATTTACCAAAAATTGTCCTTCTGGTGCATTGCCAAATAGTTATACCTACACAGTACCGGCTAAAAAATATTCTTCTGATATTAGCCAAGCAGATGCCGATCAAAAAGCAATAGATGATATAAATAGTAATGGTCAAAATGAAGCTAATAATAATCCTTGTACATATCCTAATTGTGACATAGTATCTCTAAATGGTATTACATTAGGATTAAGTTCTTTTATTACCCAACCAACCTTTGGGCATTTTAAAGCAAATTTGAGTTTGATTGCGCCTAATAATACCTATTGGTACAATAGCAGTATGGCAAACATTCCGATGTCTTGTAGGCCTAGCTCTACTAAAGTGATTAATAACATTGTTGAGTATGGTACAAAAACAATATGGAAAATTACAATAGATGCCAATGGAAACATTACTCTTACTCCAAGTGTGACAGATCCTGGGCCTACTCATGGCGGAATGGCAATTGCTGGCAAAGGCGCTTCCTTCACTTTTGAATATGATAAAAACTAAACCGATGAAAAAAATAACAATATTATTTCTCATACATATTTCTTTACTTTTTCTATCACAGACAAAACCACCAGAAAGCTATTCATTGATAAGGGGAGTGAATGAAAGTATTAATCTGAACAGAGGCTTGGTAGATCTTACTCTTCCTTTATTTGACATTACAGAAGGAGGATTTAAACTAAGTAATAGCCTTAATTATGAATCCAGAGGTTTTGTTCCCTACTTATATCCAAGCTTCGTAGGTTTGAACTGGAATCTTAACCAGTTCGGAAAAATAACCCGTGAATCAAGAAAAATTGATTTTACCACCACGGCAAATAAAATTCTTAATCCTTTTTATGGTCATTCAGGTGGAAGCTTAAATTATTTACAATATTCTTCATTTCAATATGATGATGTTCGCAGTTATGATAGAAATGACTGCATCAAGACCGTTTTTGCAAATAATGCGAAGAAAAAACAAATTTTTGATAATTCAGGTGATTATTATGCTACCAACCAGTTCCAAGGCGCTCAAGGATATTACGGTAAGTCTTATAACTACGAGCCGGATAAGTACTATTTCGATTTTATGGGATATAGAGGTTATTTTGTTGTGGATAATACGATGAAGCCTGTTGTTCATTGTGAAAATGCCTCTTTGGCTGTTGATATATCGGGAGTAAACTGTTATGACATTTTTGGAAATATTTCCTTTTCACAATTTGTAATACATGATGATAAAGGGAATAAGTATATTTTTGGAGGAAACACAGATGCTCTGGACATTAACTATAGCTATAATAGATTTACCTATTACATCCCTGTAGATACTGCGCCCTTTAACTATAAAGGATCTAGCTCAAACCGTACAAACTATATTGATTCCTGGTTATTAAAGAAGATTATTCTAGCCAATGGATCCGAAGTCAATGCTTATTACAGACAAAATGATCTTACCTTACTTAATAATTACAGAGGAACATACTCAGGGTATAATGGTCAGCAGAATATCAATTATACTCAGGAAAATAATCATGTTTATTATATCAATGAAAATACGGGATTTCCTGCCAAACAAGACCTTTTACAGAATAATCTTTCTGTAAAACATTCCAGATCTATAATGGGTGATTTTGATAATAATATGGAAAACTTCGAAACTCAGGTAGATACGTATACCAAGATGGCAGTATTGGACAGTATTAGGATTAATGATGTTACTGTAGCATACAAATACCATAATACTCTTAACCCTTTGGAACTTAGCAATAATTATCTGGATGAAATTATTGTGAAGAGAAAAAATAAAATCATCAAGAAAATGGATCTGGTTTATCAGGAGCTAGGGGGCACCAATAAAAGAACTTTTTTAAAGCATATAAATAACTCTGCAGGTGAAAATATTGGATTTGATTATTATAATACAGATGATTTTCCTGCATATAAAAACAGTGCGATACTAACCTACATTGGTGGAGTGTGGAATGGAAGCCATTCTATTTATTATAGTCCTGCTGCCACGCAATACCAGAACTCTTATGATACAGGTTTATTAAAGAAAGTCACATATCCTACTAAAGGAAGTACCACCTATAGCTACGAATTTTCTGATTATTCAAAAATAATGGCTTATAGTAAGTATTATAGTGGCATCAATATACTTGATTACCAGCATTCTATTAATGCTCCCAGGATAAAAAAGAAAGTCGAAAGAAGCATGCCTGGCGATAGTATAGTAACTAAATATAGTTATTTAAATAATACAGGAACCTCTTCCGGAGTTTTAGAAGTAGGAAAGTTATATTCGCTTGACATTATCAATGGTACTTATCTGAAAAATATGCGAGGTCCTGTTGCACCAAACATACAAGGTCTGGTAAAATACAGTTTGGTTAAAGTCTCTACTGAAGGAAAGGGTTCCAATAAACTGTACTTTAGTGATTATTTAACTAATTCCGATACCCTTACTGTTAGGTATGATCATCAGGCACATGAGTATCTCTCCAAAAGCAATGAAAGAGGAAAATTATTAAAAGAACTTGTTTATAACAATAATAATACTTTGCTTAGGGAAACCACGTATAAATACCGGAACTTCCTTGGTAAACTCCCTGTGATAAACAGTATGGAGAATTGTACAAATTGTAAAGTATCTGATTTAAATTATTATATAAGCGCAAAAAGTGAGCCTATTATGTATAATAATAATTACTACAGCTATAATAATATATATACAATGTATGTTCCGGTGATTCCTTATTTATTGAGCTCTCAAACGACCAAAGAATATTTTGGTGACAAGGTTATTGAAACAGTTAAAAAAAACATATATAATGATACATCCAATAACCGGGGTTGGCATCCTTATCCAATTGAAGAATCAATTACAACATCAAGAGGAAATGCTATCAAAAAATATTTGTTTGCTCCTGATCTTCTTACTTCTGGTTGCAGAACGTACTGCCCCAATGATGAAACTAGAGTGGGAGGACAACAGTCCACCTATTATTCTATGATTAATGATAACATTATTTATCCTATTATAGAAATCAGCAAAAACGAAAACAATAAATATTCACTTACGGAAAATCTATTTTATTCATATCCGTATAATATCAAAAAGAAAAGACATTCATTACTTGACAAACCTTTGGATTTTATCAATTATAAGATTTCTCTCACAAATAATATAATTGACGATATCAATTTTGATCTCTATGATAATAAATCAAATGTTCTTCAATATACAACAAAAGATAGCGTGCCAACTACTACAATTTATGGATATAATCAAACACTTCCTATTGCAAAGATTACAGGAATAACTTATCAACAATTAATGCAAATATTTGGATTAAATAATACTCCTAATGGATATCTAGACTTAGATATTGTTTCCAAATCAAATTCCGATAATGATTCAGCAAGTGAACAATTATTACTTAACGCTCTAAACAGTTTCAGAAACAATCCAGCATTGAAGAATTATACAATTACAACATACACTTACAATCCGTTAATTGGTGTAACAAGCATCACTCCTCCATCCGGGATCAGGGAAGTCTATGTTTATGATTCAGCCAACAGGTTGAAGGAAATCAGAGAACAAAGCCAGAGCGGCAATTTATTAAAGGAATTTAAATACAACTACAAACAATAAAAAAACAGAAATTATGAAAAAAACATGTTTAACAATCGCATTACTATTAGCTTCTATAATGTATGCACAGGAAATAGCATTTGATAAATTGTACAGCAACTCCGATGCTGCCAATTATTCTATAGGACATTATGCTACGCCAAATTCAGACGGCCTTAAAATCAACTGGTATGGGGGAATAAGAATGGCAACAGCCGCCGGTACGGTTCTTCAGGTATCAAGAGATGGTAATATAGGAATCGGAACAACGGAACCTGTCCAGAAATTAGATGTTTCCGGAAATATTATCACCGGGGCAGGCAGTTCTGCAGAAGGAATTAATGCTTTTGCGATACGATATGAGGATGGTTCATTAAGCAACTGGGGAGTCTTGCGAAGCTCAGCCTCTACCTATATGAGTTTTGGAGTTAAAGCAAATCCCTCCAATGTAGGTTGGTTATCCAGTAACGGAACCTTAAACTTTGTAAAAGCCGCTGTTACTCTGGATAATGAAGGATTTCGATTTCTTGCCTCGCCTGCGCAGCAAACCCCATTGAATTCCCCTGTAAACATGAATGAGCTTTTGAAAATTTCCACGAATGGTAATGCTTCATTA
>NZ_KI535291.1:395804-532022 GCF_000482305.1 Chryseobacterium sp. UNC8MFCol | reverse complement strand
CTTTCATCACTTTCTTTAAACATTTCCTTGAGCAAAAGCATTCCTGCTATTTTGCGAACCGCAATAGAGGGTCTTCCTTCTTTTGAAAATAAACCCTCGAACTCAGCTTCTATTTTATCCCAAGAAATCTCATGCGCTAATTTTACAAGTGGATGATCCATATTAATAAGCTCGGTAAGTCTGGTCCTGAATAAATTTTGCTGTAAATCCTGTTTTATTTTTCCTAACATTTTGCCACTTTTTATACCCTAAAAATACGATTTTCTGCAATTTTATACAACATTTTTAAGCGAAATTTGATAATAAAATATTGAATATCAAATCGTTGTATTTATTTTAAGGAATGACTATTTATAAGGAATTTGCTCCTGAGGGCATTCAATTCAGTTCATTTGCCTTATTTATTGCTATTGCCATGAGTATTACCGCTTTTCCTGTTCTGGCAAGAATTGTACAGGAAAGAAATCTTCACAAAACAAAAATAGGAACAGTTGTTATTACCTGTGCAGCAGCAGATGATATTACGGCATGGTGTATTTTAGCTGCTGTAATCGCCGTTGTGAAAGCCGGATCATTTTCGGGATCATTGTTTGTGATCATCATGGCTATATTGTACGTTTTTATCATGATCAAAGCAGTGAGACCATTCCTGAACAGAATTGCAGAATCACAAAAAGGAAAAGGCTTTATCAGTAAATCATTGGTAGCAATCTTTTTTCTGGTACTGATTATCTCGTCATATGCAACAGAAGTTATCGGAATTCATGCCCTTTTTGGAGCCTTTATGGCCGGGGCTATCATGCCTGAGAATATAAAATTCAGAAACCTTTTTATCGAAAAAGTAGAAGATGTTGCGCTGGTTTTACTACTCCCGCTTTTCTTTGTATTTACCGGATTAAGAACGCAGATCGGATTGCTGAATGATATCCATCTATGGAAAATAGGAGGCCTGATCATTCTTACTGCTGTTACCGGAAAGTTTGTGGGAAGCGCCCTTACCGCCAGATTTCTGAAAATCAGCTGGAAAGACAGTCTCACGATCGGTGCGCTGATGAATACCAGAGGTCTTACCGAACTTATCGTACTGAATATCGGCTATGATCTTGGAGTTTTAGGTCCTGAATTGTTTGCTATGCTTGTCATCATGGCTTTATTTACCACTTTTATGACCGGACCGTGCCTTGATCTGATCAATTACCTTTTTAAAGGAAAAAAATCAATGATTGAGGAAGAGCAGGAAGATGATCATGATTCCAAATACAGAGTTCTGTTATCATTTGAAACAGCAAAATCAGGAAGCAAACTTTTAAGACTGGCAGACAACTTCACTCATAAGATGAATGGCAATAAAAGTGTGACCGCAATGAATATTGTTCCGGTTGACGAACTTCATGCCTTCGATATCGAAAATTTTGAAAAAGAACAGTTTAAAAATGTAATTGAAACTTCCCAGGAACTTAAACTTGCAGTGACGACGTTGTTCAAGGCATCTACGGATGTAGAAAGTGATCTGACCAATATTACCAATAAAGGAAACTATGATCTTCTGCTTATTATGCTCGGAAAATCGATGTACGAAGGCAGTTTATTGGGAAGATTATTAGGGTTTACCACAAAAATCATTAATCCTGAAAAATTATTAAATACCGTAAAAGGAAAAGGAAATATTTTCAACACATCTCCTTTTGATGACCTCACCCTCCAGGTATTGGATAAAACAACCATTCCTGTCGGTATCCTGGTTGATAAAGAATTCAATACTGCAGACAAAATATTTGTCCCGATCTTTAACCTCAGCGATTTTTACCTGCTTGAATATGCGAAAAGGCTTATCAATAATAACAATTCTCAGGTTATCATTCTTGATGCAGCAGGACAGATCCGCAACAATATCGAAGTAAAAGAGCTGATCCGAAGCATTGAACAGGTAGCACCCAATCACATCACTTTATATAACGAAAAGAAAATTGAGAAAGAATTCCTGAATTCACAGGACCTGATGCTGATCAGCAGCAAAAGCTGGAAAAACCTGATTGACACAAAGAGTCTTTGGCTATCTGACATCCCTTCTACATTAATCATTTCAAACCCGTAAACAGTTCCGATCGGTCTTACTATTTCTGCAATTTTTGATGATCCCAATTATCAATTATGCCCCATGAAATAAAGACCATATCAAGTCGACAGTATTTCAAGTAAATGCTGTCGATTTTTGTTTTCAATAAGAATTCTGGGAAAGATTTTCTTTTGTCAGAAATACGATAACGGAGTTTCCGTACTATGTCTATATGGAAGGCTGTAAGGAAAATTCAAAATATGCTTCAAGACTTACATGCTGCTATGGCGACCTGGGAATCGCCTGTGTTCTGTATACAATAAGGGAACTGATCACTGGTAAAAATTTGGTCCGGCTCGTTCCTGATCCGGTAAAATAACCATTAAAAGTTCAAATCCAACAATTATATTCCTGACAATTATATTTCTAACAATTCACAAAAATTCATAATTTTACACAAAAATAAACACCCATATAAATAAAACACTAACGATTAATAAAAAACACAATGTGCCGATACGCCATGACGATCTATAAACGTCACTATGCCTGTTTCAATTGCCGGAAAACATTCAAACGCCGCGTCTTAAAAGATGTGGACCGGGATGCCCGGATCTCTGTAGAAGCCAAATGTCCCGAATGCGGAAATTTGATGGCCAGTATGGGGCTGGATTTTGAATCTCCTCCAAAAAACGATGATAAAAAATGGGCACACATCAAAGATTTATATACTGTCGGAATAACGTTCCATTCCTGCGGATGCTCAGGACCGGGATATATTCCTCAGGACAGAAAGGCTATTATTGCTTACCTGGAAAAAATCCGTTCAGAATACATGCATGCCCTTGTTTTCTGGAGATACCGTGTTGAGCCCGAAAATAAAAAGGAACGCGAACTGGAGTATCAGAAAAACGGTTCTCAGTTGCGGACGGTCAGTAATAATGCTTTTAAGCAAACGGTAACCAATCAGGAAGGAATAAATTACTGGCTAAATAAAATCAAAGAGGTAGAAGAAAGACTTGCCAGCATTAAAGCTTCTTGATGTGAGGGTAAAAAAAATATTTTTGCATCGATTATTTTTCCTGTGAAAGTTTTAAAAGTCTCTGAAAGTCTTCGGAGATCTTTTGTTCTTTCTTCTGTGTATGATCATTCCCAAAGGAAGCCACGGTATCCTTATTGTTGACCGTATATATCAGATTTCCTTTTTCAAAATAACTCCTGATTTCCATGATATCTGATTTATTAAGGTCAAATGCTTCAGTATCACCGTTTTCTTTCATAGCTTTCAGATCGTAAAACAAAGGACGATTGTAGGTATACTCTTTTTCAAAAACAAAAGATAAACGTCCGTTCAAAAGATAATATTCTATAAGCTTCCGGCCCATTTCCCCGTAATGTCTGGCAATCACTTTTTCCAATCGTTTATTTTTATAGTAAAATGCCGCTTCTCCTCCTTCTGCCGACTCGCCTTCAATATTTTTCTTCGTGATTGCAGTCCACTGTCTGATAGAATTGATTCTTTTATAACCGGATTGAATAGGCTTAAGACGTTCTTTCAGGTATTCATTGGGTTTCGGGACTTCTCCGTTGACAACAGTTTTCATTTTCAATGTATCCTTTCTTGCGGAAATATCAATTGATTGATCAGAAAATCCTTTTGCAAACGCAGTGTTACCGGCAATGGATAAAATAAAAGAAAAATATAAAAACCTGTTTTTCATCACTTGGTATTTCTGTAAAATATTTGTTTAAAATTATCAAAAAAAGATGATAAAAGAATACCCATTAATAATGACTGTGTAATTTTTGTAAGTTTACGTTAAAAGACGTATCTATGTCTTAACCATAGCTTCGCTAATTATAAATGATAAAAAAACAAATGACTACCCGATTCTTGCTCTTATTTATTGTTCTGGGGCTGATCTCCTGTAAAAAAAGCAATAATCCAATGGAAACCCAGATCAATCCTGTTCAGGATACCATTTCTCTCAATGATTCCATCATCAGCGTAAGAAATTATAGGCTCAAAACATTAATAACAAAAAAATGGACCTATGATACTTATTCGGATTCCAGTGACAGCATGTTTGAATATTTTACCTTAGACCTGAAAAATGAAAAAGATTCTGTAATAGGACGCTACTGTGCAAAAGCTGATAAAGGAAAAATACTGGACTGCAGCAACACCGGGTATAATATTCATGGACGAATCGTCAATGGAAAAATCATCGCTGAATTTTACAGTTTTTTAGGATCAAAAGAGAATAAAGGGATGGCAGAGCTTCAGCTGATTAATTCGAATTATTTAGAATGGAAGATCATCAAAGCTCCCAAACCGCCCTATCATTTTCCAAAAAATATATTATTATTTGCCGGCAATACGTCAAAGCACTGTAATTATCCGGGAGGACCGAGAAGAAGAAATTAACCGATGATTTTTTAAAACAATGTACAGAGGGGAAAAATTCAAACCTGTTCACTTATTAAATTACAAATTTTCATTAAAATTTCTCCGGATTCAAAAATATTTTATAACTTCGCCTTGTGAATTTTAACAACGGAACATATTATTATAGAATTTTTACCTCAGATCTGGGATAGGGATTCTTATGAACATAATTTAAAACCTCGTCCTGGACGAGGTTTTTTTATTTTAAACAAATTGTAAAGATGAAAATAAGTATTATAGGAGTTGGACTAATCGGAGGTTCAATGGCATTAAAATTAAGAGAAGAAGGAATCGCCAGTTTTATCTACGGAATCGATTACAACAAACAACATATCACCGATGCTCTTGATCTGAAAATCATTGACGCAGAGGCAAACCTTGAGGAAGGGATTAAAAATGCCGATCTGATTATCATAGCTGTTCCGGTAGATGCCGCCAGAAAATTACTACCTGAAGTTCTTAATTTGATTTCCGGCCATCAGACTGTTATGGATGCGGGTTCTACTAAAGCGGGAATCGTTGGTGCTGTCAGAAACCATCCTAATCGTTCAAGATTTGTGGCCTTTCACCCGATGTGGGGAACGGAAAACTCAGGTCCGAAGTCTGCCATTGCGGAAAGCTTTTCAGGTAAAGCCGGGGTAATCTGTAATCAGGAAGAATCTGCAGACGACGCACTGAAAACTGTGAAAGATGTTGTAAATGCCTTAGATATGCATATGATCTATATGAATGCTGAGGATCACGACATTCATACAGCTTATATTTCACATATTTCCCACATCACATCATATGCGCTTGCCAATACTGTGTTGGAGAAAGAACGTGAAGAAGAGACTATCTTTCAGCTTGCGAGTTCAGGTTTTTCCAGTACGGTACGTCTTGCCAAATCTCATCCTGAAATGTGGGTTCCCATTTTCAAACAAAACAAAGAAAATGTGCTTGATGTACTGAACGAGCACATCACTCAACTCAGAAAGTTCAAGTCTGCCCTGGAAAAAGAAAACTATGAATACCTGGAAGAATTGATCACCAACGCCAACAAAATAAGAGGAATCCTGGATAAATAACCGGGATTTTCTCTTAGAATTTCGTATCAAAACCCGGACTAATTCAATTCTGTCTTTTCTTCTTTTGTCAAACTTATATATTCACTTGGCGTAATACCTTCCATTTGTTTGAAAACTCTGTTAAAAGTAGCCTGATTAGAAAACCCGGCCTCGGTATAAATGTGCATCAATGTCACTTTCTGCAGGTCACTTTCACCGATAAGCATTTTCACATGGCGAATTCTGTATGCATTCAGGTAATGATTAAAGTTCGTATACCCCAGATAGCGGATAATCTTCGAAATGTAAGTGTAATTTACATGAAAGCGGCTGCTTAAACCGGCAATATTCAGATTCGGGTTTTTAAACAGCATCTCGGTTTCCATAACGTGAGTGAGTTTATCTACTATTTCTTCATCAATATTTTCCTTCTCACCTGCCTTTTCTGAAACCTTTATTTTCTTCCGTTCTTCTTTGTCTGCCGATATCTTTAGAGCCTGAATATCCGATAAAAAAGCCAATCTGTTAAGCTTTTTGTTGTAAACAAGCAAACCGGCAATGACAAGAAGGTTATAGCAAAAAAGAAGAATATCTGTAATCATAATTTTATCTGTAGGAAATCTGTCAAATGTAAATCCTGAATATTTATGAACCAGAAAACAAGCAATGACAATGAGCAGTAAATAGAATGAATAAGCCATAACCTCTTTCTTTGAAAAAAAAATATAAGCAGCAAGTGGCAGGGGAAGCAACATTACAAAACTCCCCACCGAAGTTCCCCAAAATGCAACCAAAATATAAGATATATATAACGGGCCAATGATCATATAGATATGCATAATTTTATTGGCATTATATTTTTTTCTTATTAATAAATAGGTATAAGATAAAATCAACAGCGCCATACTAAAATACAATACCAGAAAAGAGCCGGACATAAAAAATTGATAAATGAAAATATTCAGCAATAAAAAGCAACAGGTAAGAATTACGTATTGATGTATAAAGTGATGTTTAAGGTCTTCCATTTTTAGCTATAATTTTTTTTCATCAACCGACAAGCAATTCATCTCCAATCATTTTTTTTAAATAACATATTCATTATCAATAATTTAATAAATATAAGTGCATTTTGAAAATCAATTTATTACAAGGGAATCTGTTTTATAAATATAGATAATTTTGGAAAATAAATATCAGACACAAATGAATCGTTATAGCTTTCGGATGAATTTTTCTAACAGGTGATAAGAAAATATTCCAAGCAAACAATAACACAATTCTTACAGATAAAAATACTTAAATTATACATGATTCTGATTCTGCAATAGCCTAAAAACTATGGAACTCCGGCAATAAAAAGTCCCCGGATCCTGTATCCGGGGACTTTTTTATTACGTTTTTATCTTTAACACTCCGGTACGTTTACCGCAATAGCTAATCCGCCTTCTGAAGTTTCTTTGAAGCGATCACTCATCGATTGTGCGGTTTCCCACATCGTCTGAATGACCTCATCTAATGTTACTTTTGCTTTGGTCGGGTCACTTTCAAGAGCAATATTAGCGGCCGTAATTGCTTTCATAGCACCCATTGTATTTCTTTCAATACAAGGAATCTGCACAAGTCCTTTGATAGGATCACATGTTAATCCAAGATGATGTTCCATTGCAATTTCTGCAGCCATCATCACCTGTCCTACGCTTCCTCCCAGGATTTCTGTAAGTCCTGCCGCCGCCATGGCTGATGACACCCCGATTTCTGCCTGGCAACCTCCCATTGCCGCAGATATTGTTGCATTTTTCTTAAACAATGTTCCTATTTCACCGGCCACAAGAAGGAATCTTATAATATCCTCTTCACTTGTAAATGGTGTAAATGCCTGTGAATACATTAATACAGCCGGGATTACTCCACTAGCACCATTGGTAGGCGCGGTAATGATTCTTCCGAAGCTTGCATTCTCTTCGTTTACTGCCAGTGCAAAGCAGGCAATCCATTTATTGATATTGGTAAAATTCTCTTCCGCATCTACTACCAGCTGGAACCATTCGTCAATATTTTTATAAACTTTATCCCCTAAAAGCTTTCTGTTTATTCCGGCAGCTCTTCGGGAAACATTTAAGCCTCCGGGAAGAATACCTTCCTTATTAACTCCTTTATAAATACATTCTTTGATCTGCTGCCAGATATAAAGGGCTTCCTGTTTTGTTTCTTCCTGGGTTCTCCAGCTTTCTTCATTTATTAAAATTAAATCCGAAATTTTATCAAATCCCAGTTTCTGGCAATATTTTGTAAGGTCTGAGCCATGGTGACACGGGTACAATGTACGGACACAATGTTTTTCAATGGAGTTCTTTTCCTGGCTTGCAATAAAACCTCCTCCCACAGAATAAAAATCCTGAACAAGCTCAGTACCATCTTCAAAAACAGCTCTGAAGATCATTCCGTTGGGGTGAAAATCAAGTGATTTCTGCATGTTTAAGATCAAATGATGCCCGTAAACAAAAGGGATCAGCTTCTCACCACCTAAGTTAATGGTTTGAGTATTTTTTATGTGGTCAATTTTCTCATCAATTTTTGAAGTATCGATTGTTTTAAAATCTTCTCCATTTAAACCCAGCATTCCTGCTATATCAGTACCATGTCCGATCCCCGTTTTTGCCAGTGAGCCGAAAAACTCAAGAAAAACCTCTTTCACTTCTTCGATTGATCTTTCTCTTTTAATAATTCTGATAAATGCAGATGCAGCATTCCACGGCCCCATCGTATGCGAACTGGACGGGCCTATCCCTACTTTAATAATCTCAAAAACCGATATTGATTCCATAAATGATTCGTCATTTTCCTCTAAAGCAAAGATACATGATAAATCTTAATAAAATCCAGGATTTCACGGAGGTTTAATGATAATATAAAAATAGACAAAATCAAGTCAGGCTCTCCTCGTGCTGGGAGAGATCAAGCCCTTTGTTTTCAGCTTCTTCCGATACCCGTAATGTAATAATGGAATCTGTAACCTTATACAATACCAGCGACCCGAAAAATGTAAATACAGAAACAAGAACCAACGCTGCCATATGGTGAAGAAAAACATCAATTCCTCCATGCAAAAGACTTGCGTTTTCCCCGTGGGCAAAGACCGCTGTCAGGATCATCCCCATAATTCCCCCTACGCCGTGACAGGCAAAAACATCCAGTGTATCATCTATTTTTTTTAAAGCTTTCCAGTTGACCATTATATTGGAAACAATAGCCGTAATAAACCCTATGAAAAGACTTTCCTGGATACTGACAAAACCACATCCGGGAGTAATGGCCACCAATCCAACCACTGCTCCGATGCAGGCACCCAAAGCCGAGACACTTCTTCCATTGATTCTATCAAAAAAAATCCAGGTCATCATCGCGGAAGCTGAAGCAATAGTCGTCGTTCCAAATGCCGTTGCTGCAGAAGCAGAAGCACTCAAGGCAGATCCTGCATTAAATCCGAACCAGCCGAACCACAACATGCCTGTTCCTAAGAGTACATATGAAATATTGGAAGGCTCATGATGCGGATTCTTTCTGTTTCCAACCACAAGAGCTCCTGCAAGAGCCGCAAAACCGGCACTCATATGCACCACTGTTCCTCCGGCGAAATCTTTGACACCAAAATAGGTATTCAGAAGGCCTTCCGGATGCCATACCATATGGCATAGCGGAGTATAAATAAAAAGACTGAAAAGTACAATAAATAAAAGGTAGGATATAAAACGAACCCTTTCAGCAAAAGATCCGGTAATAATGGCAGGAGTAATCACTGCAAATTTCATCTGAAACAGGGCAAATAAGATAAAAGGAATGGTGGAGGCCATCGCTTTATGGGGAAGATTTCCTACTCCAGTAAAAAAGAGATAGGTTAATGGATTTCCTATAACTCCATAGTGCTTTCCGTTAAAAGTAAATCCTAATGATTCTCCAAAAGAAAGAGAAAAGCCCACGACTATCCAGACTATGGAAATAACTCCCAGAGCAATAAAGCTCTGCAGCATAGTAGAAATGACATTTTTCTTACCTACCATTCCTCCGTAAAAAAAAGATAGTCCCGGAGTCATGAGAAGCACCAGCCCGGCGGCGGCAAGAATCCATGCTACATCTGCTCCTACAATTTTATCTTCGGAAAGAAAATCTGCGGTATTGACGACAGGTATTTCCGGATTCCAAAATAATCCTCCCACTGCCACAAGAGCAATAAGAGAGAATGAAACGATCCATTTTAAACCAATTTTCATGATAATTCATATTTAACCCTATCAAATTTAAATATAAATCTCATAAAAAAAGTGTTTTTTAACACAACACCCCCATTAAAATAATATTCAAAGAATAATATTATGCAAAAACTTCATTCAGGATTTTAGAAACTTCTTTGTATTTGGTGGCAGGAAAAAGATGAGTTCCTCCTTTGATAACATAATCAGGTTTTGAATACCTTATTGGAAAAACAATATCCTTATCTCCCAATATCTGTACAACGTTTGGGGTTTCTTCAAATTTCCATTCGGCAACCTTCTCCACAGACCATTTCAGATAATAAGGGTCTCTCACTCTAAAATACTGAAGAAGTCTGGGATTTTTAGGATCAAAAAGCTTTCTTACCACCGCATATGCATGGGCTGCTCTTTCGTTAAAAAGCCCTACAGGTAATATTCTTGGAATTTTTGTGATCTCTCCGGTTTTTATAAATCTTGATTTTTCTTTATCTGATTTTATACTACCCAAAATAACGACTTTTTCAGCAGGTTTAAGGCGGTTTATTTCCTGTACTATAATTCCTCCGAAAGAATAGCCCAAAAGATAGAACGGCTCAGAATCATCTACTTTTTCAGCCATCCGCTCCACATAGGCATGAAAAGACTCATTTTTTTCGGGAATGAGCCAGTCTATAAAAATCAATTCACAGTGCTTGGGAAACTCTATTCTTTCCAGAACCTTAAAGTCTGCTCCAAGGCCACTTACCATATAAATTTTCATAGGACTAATTTATAAAAAATACTGTAATGAAAACAGATCCGAGCAGATAGAATTTGTAGTACAGGAATTTCTACTTTAGTTTTAGCTACAGCTTTCAATAAAAAATGAGCAGTTTAAAAAAAACTGCTCATTTTATCTCAATATCGTATTTAATCTATTTCTTTTTTACAGGGATTCTGTTTTCATTATCCAGTTTTTCGGTAGATACTTTAAACTGAATATCCATTTCGTTCTTGATGAAATAATCTTTCAATGACGACTGGTAGAATACTTTAAAATCTCTCCTGTTCAGGGAGAATTTGGCAGATTCAATTACTACGGTAAACTGTGTAACATATACATTCGCAGGGAAGGAAATTGTCTTTCTTACTCCTTTTAGGGTAAGATCTCCATATACGGTAGAATTAAACTCACTGTTTGCTAACGGTATAATTTTGGTCAAATGGAATTTGGCAATCGGGAATTTCTTTACTTCAAAGAAGTTTGTACTCTTCAGATCATTGGTAAGCTTGATCTGATCTTCATCAGAAACATCGCCCGCCATCATACTTCTCATATCTATTACAAACTCTCCATCTACCAAAACAGTGTGGTCAAAATTAAATTTTCCACTTTTTAATTTTACGGTTCCCGAGTGAGATGAAGCTTCAGTTTTTACCACTTTATATCCCCACCATCTGATCTCTGACGAGGTCACTTTAGACACTTTATCAAATTTCTTTTGGGCAGAAACAAATGATATACTTGCGCACACCAAAGCAAACAATAGTAATCTTTTCATTCTTTTTTATTTACAATTCAACAAAAATAAAAAAAAGTGTAGAACTTCTACACTTTTAACAATATTTTTTTGATTAATTTATTGAGCAGTTACCTTTACTACCATATCTATATCATCTTTCACAAAAACATCCTGCATTGTAGATTTATATGCTACATCAAATTTCTGTCTGTCGAAAGAGAATTTGTTGGATACTAAACTCACTACTCCTTTGCTGTAAGCAATTTTAGCAGGGAAAGTAACCGGATTTGTTTTTCCTTTCACGGTAAGATTTCCTGTTACTAAAGAGTTGTAGATCTTATCGTTGTTTTTCTTTACTCCTGTAATTTTGAAAGTGGCTGTAGGGTGTTTTTCCACTTCAAAGAAGTCACCATTCTTAAGATGGCCGTTTAATTTCTGCTGATATTCACCTGTAAGGTCAGTAGCGTTGATGGAAGTCATATCAAGAACAAAGCTTCCTCCTACCAATTGGTTTCCTTTCATCACCATATCTCCTGATTTCACTTTAATCGTTCCATCATGAGAGCTTGCCTCAGATTTTGCAACTTTGTATCCCCACCAGTGAATATCAGAAGCTACCACTTTTTTTGATTGTCCGAAAGCTAAACCACCGGCTAATACTGCCAGTAAAAATATTTTTTTCATTGAATAGATTTGTTTATTTAACAAAGCAAAGGTAGCCATCTTATTTGATAGATGACATTGATGTATATCAAGAAAATTGATTATTTTTATGAATAATATCATCTCATAAAAAACTCCGGAAATAATCCGGAGTTTGTATTTTAATTTTGATAATAAGCTGTATAAAGGGCAATTCCTTTTATAGCTGTATGATTTTGCTTGACCAGATAAATCGGAATGTTTTTCAACATCTCTTCCATTTTATCGCTGATCTTAAACTTTTCATAGAACTTGGCTTTATCCATATATTCTCTCAGCATCTGAGGAATATCTCCGGCGATGAGTAAACCACCTGTCGCTTTTAACTTTAGCGTCAAGTTGTTTGCTTCCCTTGCTAAAAACTCCAGGAACGTATCTAAAGCAATTCTACAGATCATTACATTTTCTTCAACAGCTGCTTTATAAAGTTCGTCTACAAAGTTACCGCTGGCAAGACGCTCACCCAGCCATTCAGGCTCAGGATGTCTTTTCACATCTCTTAAAAATCTGTAGATATTAAATAAACCGGATTTAGATAATACATTTTCCCAGCTTACAATTCCGTAGATATTATTTAAGAACTGATAAAACTCAACTTCTACGTTGGTTCTTGGTGAAAACTCAGAATGTCCGCCTTCTGTGGCAAATGGTCTCAGGTATTTCCCGTCAAAGAAATATCCGGCTTCTCCCAGTCCGTTTCCTGGAGCAAGGATCGCTACATTGCCTTTTTCGAGATGACCGCTTGTATAGATCGCATCAAGATCGTCGTCTTCAAGAAGAGCCATTCCGTATGCGGAAGCTTCAAGGTCGTTCAGCATATCCGCTTTTTCAAACCCGAAATCTCTTTTATAGACTTCGATATCCAAATGCCAGCCTAATCGTGGAGGAGTACTCTTGCCGTCAAATACCGGCCCCGGTACAGCCATTCCCAAACGTTTTACGTTTTCAAGCTGGTTATCCTGAATAAACTTCTTTAAAATATCAGCAAAAGAAGTATATTCTTTGGTTACATACGTATTTTGTTTTTTTATCTCAAGACCTCCGTCACCGGAAACAAAATAGCCTAAGATTGTTATATCTTCACGGAGGCTTGCCCCAATGATAGAAACGTTATCATTATTACTGTTCTCTACTCCTGGTAAATAAAGTGGAAATTTTGGATTCAGAATCATAACCTCAAATTTTACCAAATATAATAATTATCCTTTAGAGATAAAAAAAACCTTTTCACAAAAGTGAAAAGGTTTGGTTAATAATTGTTTATATTAAATCTAACTACTTTCCTAATGGAATATTATAACCGAAGCCTACTCCGATATTCCCCACATTATAGTCCTGACCCGGAAGATCTCCTTTAGTTCCTACAAAAACCTTTTGGTATTGTACGAAGAAGTTCCAGTCTCTGTTGTGGTATCCGATTTCCGGCTTAAGGTAGAAACCTCCGCTAGCTCTTTCTACATTGGTATTGGAAGCTACTGTTTTATCTCCTACCAGAAAACCATATCCTAAGTCTGTTCCGAAATAGAAACCGGTTTGCTTTGGATAAATTCTGATCAAAGCAGCTACAGGAACTACTCCTACATCATTATTTTTATAACCGTTATTTTCTTTTCCAAAATAGTGAGAATATCCTGTTGCGATACCCAATCCGAATCCTGGAGTGATCAGGTTCTGGTAAGCCACATCTACTCCTACTGCAGCAGAAAGGTTATCTGAAGGAACTGCTAAACCAACATTTGCGCCAACTTTAAGCATATTGTTCATTTGTGCACTTTGAGCGCTTGCTAAACCTGCTGTTAAAATTCCAGCCAGCAATATTGCTTGTTTAAACATTTTCATAACTCTAATTTTTAAATTTTACTAAACTGGTAAGATGTAAAAATCGTGCCAAGCACCGTGATATTTTCGATTTTAACACTCAATAAAACCATAAAACAATGAATTTCAACAGGTTAATTTTAACAAATTTTAAATGTTTGTTTAACAAAAATTATCAAAAACTTATATTAAAAAGTGAATTAAGTCTAAAAATGCAAAGTAAAATCCGGATACGATTTGTCAAAATACACCCTATCAGTTATTTATCCCGTCTATAAGAATGTTTCTAAAGTCCTTTCATAATATGATCATTAGTATGTTGGTAATTGTTATGCCTTCTGACAAGGAATAGCTTCATTTAATGAGTACTTCTGTAGTATTGCCACGAATGCACGAATAAAATCACTGATACAAATTATAATATCAGATCCAGTAAATCCTGTAAATAGATATATCAGAACCTTTTTCATCATTATAATCATTTGTGTGTTGGTAGCTGTTGCACTGATCTTTTGAAGTGCCGATGTTTCCTTCAGACCATATTTTGATCATCCAACAGTAATATTAACAAACCTTAACCCGTTATTATTTTAACCTTTTTACTACAAATACATCAAAAAAATAAATTTTCTCACGATGGCTGATTCACTAATAAAAAACAAACATCTCCTTTGGCGTGCAGGTTTCGGGATTGGCATCAACCAAATTTCGGAGCTGAAAAATAAAAGCAATAAAACGCTTATTGGCGAATTATTTAAAGAAGATCAATTTACCGAAATCAGCTATGATACCCCGGATGTAGATCCAACTACAGATGATATGAACGCAAATACTCCTGCAGAAAGGAAAAAGGAAATGCAGCGCATCAACAGGGAGCAAAACAACGAACTTAATCTGAACTTTCTGAATCAGATGGTGAACGGTAAGGAACAAATAAGAGAAAAGATGGCATTTTTCTGGCACGGGCATTTTGCCTCCAGAGTCATCAATCCGAAATTCAACAAACAGCTTTTGAATACGATCCGTAAAAACGCTTTAGGTAGTTTTAAAGACCTGCTGTTTGAAGTAAGCCAGTCACCGGCCATGCTAAACTTTCTGAACAACCAGCAGAATAAGAAAGATCATCCGAATGAAAACTTTGCCCGTGAAGTCATGGAACTTTTCACCATGGGCAGAGGAAATTACACGGAGAAAGATGTAAGAGAAGGTGCACGCGCATTTACCGGTTGGAGCTATGATAAGGAAGGAAACTTTAAGGAAAGAAAAAACCTGCATGATGAAGGAGTAAAAAGTTTTTTAGGCAGAACGGGAAATTTTAATGGTGAAGATATTTTAAATAGTATTCTGGAACAAAAAGCAACTTCGCAATTCATCACAACGAAGATCTATAAGTTTTTTGTCAATGAAAACGTAGATCATGAAATCGTCAATAGACTGAGTACAAATTTCTATAATTCAGGTTACAATATAAAAAAACTTCTGACGGAGATATTTTCAAGTTCGTGGTTCTATGATGAAAAGAATATCGGAAACAGGATCAAGTCACCAGTCGAACTGATGGTCGGGATCATGCGAATTCTTCCCATGCAAATCCAGAATCCGGAAAACCTCATCGTATACCAGAAGCTATTGGGGCAAATGTTGTTGTATCCACCGAATGTTTCGGGATGGCCCAGTGGAAAATCATGGATAGACAGCTCTACTCTGATGTTGAGGCTTCAGGTTCCTCAGATATGGTCCGGGCTGCGACCATTGGAGTATAGTCCACGCCAGGACGATGATATTGATATGGGAATGAAATCCCGTGAAACTGCTCTCAATAAAAGCTTTAAAAATCCCAATATTACCATAGACTGGAATCGGGTTGATACAATATTTGCACAAAAGAACTGTGAAGATTATATACTTCAAAAAACTAAAAGTCTTGATATTAATACGGTAAAGAATTTTTCCGACAAGAGTATTAAAATGACTGTCATCAACCTGATGTCAACTCCGGAATATCAGTTATGTTAGGTAGAAGATTTCAGGTTGCAGGCAACAGGTAATAGTGGCTCGCAGTTTCGCTTTACAACCTTTTATTTACTATTTAATTCTGTAAAAATCTATAAAAACAAATAATAGTAAAAATATAGACTAGCCCTGCAGCCCACCACCTAACATGTGCCACCTTTACCCTAAAAAAACAAAATTATGTTAATCAAAAGAAGAGAATTCCTCAAAATAAGTTCACTGGCAACGGCTTCATTGATGATGCCTAATTTTTTAAAAGCAATGGCTCTGGACGATGCGCTATCAACCAACCAGAACATTCTTGTTGTTCTGCAGTTTACAGGAGGCAATGACGGGTTAAATACCATTATTCCTGCAAAAAACGATATTTACTTCAGAGAACGGAAAACCCTTGCCGTTCAAAATTCGTTACCTCTGACAGATGAGGCAGGGATCAATCCTTCTCTTTCTTATTTTAAAGAACTTTTTGACAATGGTGAACTCTCTGTCCTGAATAATGTCGGCTATCCTAATCCGGACAAATCCCACTTCAGAAGTATGGATATCTGGCAATCGGCAAGCCGAAGCGACGAATTTCTGGATACCGGATGGCTGGGAAGATTTCTGGACGAAGAATGTTATCGTTGCGAGCATCCTACACAGGCACTGGAAGTAGATGATATGCTGAGTCTTGCTTTAAAAGGGGAAAACAATAAAGCATTTGCCTTTAAGGATCCCAAAAGACTGTACCAAACCAGCCAGGAGAAATATTTCAAATCCCTTTATGATCATCATCACGATGATGAAACGGTATCATACCTTTATCAGACATTAGGGTCAACCATTAACAATGCAGGATATATATTTGATAAAAGTAGAGCTAAAAAAACGGAACAAACCTACCCCAATTCCCAACTGGGAAAAGATTTTAAAACGGTAGCTTCATTAATAAAATCCGATATCAATACCCAGGTTTACTATTTATCTGTCGGAAGTTTTGATACCCATGTCAATCAAAGCGACAGGCAGTCGAAGTTGTTCTCTGATATTGATGAGGCTGTAAAATCATTTGTTGCAGATATGAAAAGCAATGGATTGTTTAACAATATTCTGCTGATGACATTTTCCGAGTTCGGGCGCCGTGTTGCGCAAAACGCAAGCAATGGCACTGATCACGGCACTGCCAATCAGATGTTTTTTATCAGTGGAAATCTCAAAAGAAAAGGCCTGCTCAACGCTCTTCCTGATTTGCAACACCTGAACGAGGGCGACCTTATTTATACTGAAGATTTCAGAAAAGTATATGCCACTATTCTAAAAAACTGGCTTAAAGCAGATTCCTCTAAGGTTCTGGGCTGGAAAAACGGGATTTATGATTTCGTTTAGATAAAAATTCCCACACACATTTTTATCTTGGCTTGGAAATTGCATAAGTCTCTACAAAATAGCACTATGAAATCAAGAATATTTAAAGCATTAATTGCAATTTTAGCCCCAATAGCGATTGAATATATCGTAAAAAAAATATCTGAGAAAATAGATAAAAACGAAGAAAAGAAAGAAAAAGAACCTAAGCAGATTACTGCATAAACGTAAAAGTAGTTAGAATTTAAAATTATTGAAAAGAGACTGTCACCTTATGTACAGTCTCTTTTTTTTTGTGATTAATTTTCTTATCTTAAAAACTTGGGAATCCGGAACATTTACTATATCATTTAAATGCCACACAAGGACAATATTTTTTGTTTAACCTTCATTTTTTGTACCCGGTTCAGTTTCTTCAGGTACAATCAGATTTTGGTAATTTGTACTTGCTGTCTTGAATTTTTCTTCCATTCTCAATCTTAATTTTCTGGGCTTATGAACAAGCAGAGAGTCCCCAAAGCCTAATAATAATCTCTCCAGCTCGAAATTAATCTGAACGCAGATTTTAAAAAGAGTTCCTTCTTCATTTTCACTTACGATTTCCTGGCTTCTGTGCAATGGCTTTGTTTTCACATAAGGTGCGTTATGGGCATCTACCCAAAAAACAACATTCCTGGGAGCCAGCGATTCTGAAACAGTAACTCCTATAATATCTTTAAAATAAACATCCCCATCCAGCTCTTTATCAATATATTGGTGTTTTTCCGCTACTTCGATAGTCTCCATTCTGTCTAAAGCTAGATTATACATTTTCTGTTTATAGAGGCAAATCAGAAACCAGCGGTTATTGAATTCCTTCAACAATTGCGGATGAACTGTATACACGCTGGATTCTCTTGCAGTAAAACTTTTATATAGAATTTGTAATACCTTTTTGTTGGCTATACTTTCATACAAAATATCAATATGCTCCAATCCTTTCAGCTGTTCATTTTTATCCAGGTGAATAATCGATTTCTGATTTGTGGAATGAATGGAATCTTCCAGTTTTTGAATAACCCCGTTCATCTCCTTGAACATTGAAAAATCTTTAAACTGCTTTAAAATCTGAACCGCATTATTCATTGCTTTCAGATCACTTTCATTCACAGAAATATTATGAATGCTGTATTCCGGATCACTGTAACGGTAATATTTCCTTTCATATACTTCAATAGGCGCCTCATACCCGAATTTTTCACTCCTCATATTCTGAAGATCAAGCTGAATTGTTCTCTTGCTGACATAGGATTCCTTGCCTTCAAACTCAAAAAGGGCTTCGGAGCATTCATCAATAAGATCCTCCAGGGTATATTTCCTGTACTTGTTTTTAAGACACTTGTCCAGTGTTTTATAGCGAATCAGCGCGTTTTTATTGGATGACATGATGTTTAGTTTTAATTGATCTTCTGCGGAAATTTACTTTTTCACTACCGCATCCCCTTCAAAAGTAATCCCTTCCCAGCCGAACTCCATAAAGTTTCTGATATTCTGATGATCGGTTCCATCCGGGTTCTTCAAAACATCTTCTCTGTAAAAATCGCCGAAAAGATAAAGAGTCTGTTCTTTTGAAATACCTTCATATGCAGCAAAACCGAAGATCTTGCAAGAGCCGTTGTTCTGCCCTGCTTCATTCATGATATTTCCGTTTTTAAAAGCTGTCGGAACAAAGTGATAATGTTCATCAATATAAGCAATCACATCGTTAAACTGAATGGTTTCAGGAAAATGTTTTAATTGTTCTAATAGTATCATAATGGTAGGATTTTATTTATTAACGTATATAGCAGATCAGTAATTTTCCCCACTGCTGAATCTGCTTTTTTAAAATTTTTGTAAAAATAATTAAAAAAAAGATATGTACGCAAAACTATTGCGCAATAACGTAATTACTTTGCACTATCAAAATGACAAAACAATGGAATTTAATGGAAATCACTTAATTGAATTAGGATATAGACCAGCTAAATGGTTTAAAGATGCCATTATCTATATCAACGAAAATAATCTGGATGAAATTCAGATCAAAGAATACCTTGAACAGTTTAAACAACCGGACCTGATGCCTCTTCATGAAACAGCTAAAGATTTTATTATCAATATCAGAGCTGAACATGAAAGTGAAACAGACAATGTAGAAAAAGTAATCAATACGATGAATATCCTGATGAAAACACCTACCTTGATTAACGGAGCTATTATGCCGGATGCCTGTCCTACAGGACCTGCAGGTCAGATTCCCGTAGGAGGTGTTGTGGTGGCTCAAAATGCAATTCATCCGGGATTCCACAGTGCGGATATCTGTTGTTCCGTGATGTTGACTGATTTTGGTAAGATCAATCCAAAAGAGGTGCTGGATGCGGCTCACGCTGTGACCCATTTCGGATATGGAGGAAGACCGAGAGGAGAACAGATGCCCATGTCTCAGGAATTGATGGACGCATTCAGAGCCAATGACTTCTTAAATGATGAAAAGCTGATCAGTATCGCCCGTTCTCATATGGGAACACAAGGAGATGGAAATCACTTCTTATTCGTAGGAACTTCAAAAAATACGGGAAACACGATGCTGGTAACCCATCATGGTTCGAGAGCACCGGGTGCTGCATTATATGATAAGGGAATGAAAGCAGCCAACAGATTCAGAATGGATATCTCTCCTGAAACCCTGAAAGAAAATGCGTGGATCCCCTATGATACCGATGAAGGAAAAGCCTACTGGGAAGCGCTGCAACTGATCAGACAATGGACTGAGGAAAACCATACTTCTATTCATGATGCCGTTCTAAACAAACTGGAAATGGAGAAGGAAAACCGTTACTGGAATGAACATAATTTTGTCTTCAAAGACGGAGATTTGTTTTACCATGCGAAAGGAGCTACTCCACTGGATGATAAATTCATGCCTGATATTACGGGACCAAGATTGATTCCGTTGAATATGGCAGAGCCTGTACTAATTGTTCAGGGAAAAACCAATGAAAGAAATCTGGGTTTTGCCCCACACGGAGCGGGAAGAAATTTCAGCAGAAGTCAGCATAAAAAATCAATGGCTCATAAAACGACGGAAGAAATTTTTGAAGAAGAAACAGCAGGATTGGATATCCGTTTTTATTCTAATGAAATTGACATTTCTGAGTTGCCAAGCGCTTATAAAAGTGCTAAAAACGTAAGAGCACAGATTGAAGAATACGGACTTTGTGAAGTCCTGGATGAAGTGATGCCTTACGGATGTATCATGGCCGGCGATGTGGAGAAAAATGCACCGTGGAAGAGAAAAAAGAAATTCAGAAAAGCATAAACTCAATATATAAACCTGACAGGTTTTGAGAGCTGTCAGCTTTCCGGAAACAAACAGGATGGGCAGGAGCTCAGCAGGCAGAACAACAATCACTGTGCGCCATTGGCAGATAAAGTTCCTTTATTCGTGGGACGCAGGTTGGAAGCCTGTCTTCCCGGCAAAATGAAAGTATCCTGTCAATAAAAAATAAGGCAAAGGGAGTTCCTATACAATTTGGATTCTACTCCCCGCTTTTTCAAAAATTATAGGTAAAAGGAGTTCCTATATCATTTTTCTATTAAAAAATCTACTCCTCACTTATTTAATTTTTATATCATGAAAACACTTAAATTATTTAATGCCGTACTGGCTAAAAAATCTGATGAAAAACCTTTCATTTCACAGGACGGATTTGTAATTGAACCTGATGCACTTTGGGCAAAAAAACAGATCATCAAATATTATTCGAAAGAAAAATTAAATGGAAATGACCTGAATAAAACCTTCCATAAATCGTGGGAGAAAATTAAAAACAGTACAAGATTTGAACTGTTAATGGAACAGATTCTTCACTATTCTTCTACGTACGGAAGTCATTTTCAGGATGAGATCTACATTCCTGATGAAGTGTTGAACGTTCCTGGAATGAAGCTTAGTTTTAAAGTAATCAAAGCCTATTCTCCTGATGAAATGACAGTAAAATGCCTGTCATTATTACAGTCAGGGATAGCTTTAACTGAAGAAACCATTGATGACCTGTTCTATATTTTAACGGAAGAACTTGAGTATGAATTTACCGGAAAAGAAAATATCAGAAACAAAGAAGCGATGGTAAGAATAGCTGATCTTTTTGAGATCTATCCTGAAAATCCTGTCGAATTTCTGAGATATGTTATTTTTAAAACAACAGATACCAGTCTTTTGATTAAAAATCAGGAACTGATTGAAAATATCAAATTAAGTAAATTTGATCCATCTGACCTGTTTGAAACATTCGGAACTGAAAAGCTTGCCGGAATTTTCAATAGATTCAAGCCCTTATTTCTGGCCTACAAAAACAGGTCGTCAAAGACGGTCAATAAGATTTCAAAACTGTCAAAAATATATCATCAGCCTTTGGTTTCAAACCCATTGAATGATGCAACAAGTACTTTATTGATAGAAAGTGATAGACACTGGCTGGAACATGCAACACCGTTTGCATTGTTTAAAGCATTATCGGCTTGTTATCAGAGAATGTATGGTCAGAATACTTTCGTCTATAGGATAAGAAACGGGAAATCATGGGTAAAAAACGGGAAAAACACGGATGTCAATGAGATGAATTATGATTTTATCCTACGGTATTTACAATCCAGATTTGATTTCTCAGGAAAGAAATTCTATTTCCCAGAAAATGTAGATTACGGACTTCCCACCTCTGAGAAAATGTTTGTAGGAAATTTCCCGACAGGAACAAGATTTACAGGGGAAAAACTGGCAGTGGGAATATACTGGGAAAATGCATGGGGAGCCTATGACCTTGACCTTTCCGGCCTGAATATCTCAGGGAAAACCGGATGGAATGCCGCCTATAATCAGGGAAACGGAAGTTTAATGTACTCGGGAGATATGACCTCCGCGCCTAAAGGTGCTGTGGAATATCTCTACGCCAACAGAGGGCTGAATACTCCTACGCTGATCATGAACAATGTTTATTCGGGAGCATCGGATTGCGGATATAAAATTGTTGTGGGAAAAGGAGATGATATTTCAAGAGACTATATGATGAATCCTGATCATCTGTTTGCTGAAGTGAAATGTAAGTCGGTACAGAGACAAACAATTCTAGGAATGCTGCTACCAAAAGGTGAAAACCAATGCTTTGTGCTGTTGAATTTCGGTTCAGGCCAGGCTCAGGTTTCCGGAAACTCTAAAGTGGCAGCTATGGCAACAGAAGCTTTGTATCAGCAATGGTATGAGCCTCTGTCTTTCAATGAGCTGATCAGAGAATTAGGAGCTACAGTGACCGCAGAAAAGTCAGAAGCCGATTTTGATTTTTCTCTTGAAAATCTTGAAAAAGATAGTTTTACTAAAATTTTCAGATAATAAATGCGCCATTTAATTTTATTGAATGGCGTTTTTATATTGATCCTTTAAACGACATAACCAACTCACAAACAATCTATCAGCATTTGTTCAGCCGGGGATATTTTTATACCTTTGCCGACCTTAAATAATAAACAAAAAAACTTTTAATCATGAAGAAAATAGTATTCGTAATGTTAGCCGTTCTCACGCTCGCGTCATGCGGATCAGACGGAGGCAGGGATAATGACAACGGGTCAAACAATACAGCCAATGCAGCTCCGAAAGTTGTCACAGGCACTCCCATCATCGCGAACGCCCAGTTCAAATTTGCAGGAACAGTAACTTCCACGGGATCTGGTTATTCAAAACGTGGGTTTTGCTGGAGCAAAAACATCAATCCGACGATCGGCAATTCAAAATACATTGAGGAATTTACCAATACTACAGGTGATTATCAGCTGATGGCTACTTATAGTACAGATTTTGATAAATCGACCACTTATTATGTAAGAGCTTATGTTCAGGCCTTTAACGGGGAGGTCATCTATGGAGATAATGTATCGTTCATGACTCCTGCAAAAATGGATATTACCTTCAAGATGGCTAAAGAGATATACACTACTTCAGCCACTTTAGTTACAGAAAAGATTTCTGTAAATTATCTTGAAAGTTTCTTTCCGAACGAAAAAGGTTTCTGCTACAGAACCAGTACCGGAGTGGATATTGCCAACGGTCAGACTGTCAAAGTTGACAATCCCGGTAATTATTCACCGTATGAGCTGGAAGTGACAGGATTGCTTCCGAACACAACCTATTATGTAAAATCCTATGTAAAAGAAGGGTCTAATGTATATTATTCAGCTGAAAAAACCTTTACCACAGCCGGAGCGATAGGAGCTTCAGGCGGATATATTTTCTATGATAAGGGAGAAGCTACGGATGGCTGGAGATATCTGGAGGCCGCACCTGCCAATCTTACTTATAACGGCTCGGTTAAAGTACAATGGGGATGTCCTTTCGACGTTGTGAATCAGACACAGTCGGTGATGGGATCAGGACCGGCTAATACGGCAAGGATTATTTCTCAATGTTCCGAAGCCAACTGTGCGGCGAGACTATGTGCCAATTATACTGTGAATGGCATCACAGGCTGGTTTTTACCATCTGTAGAAGAACTTAAAGCATTTTATAAAAGTTCAAAGAATGTTTACACGATCGCTACCATTCAATGGAATGACTATTACTGGAGTTCTACCGAAGTACCGGGCCTGAACAAAGCGACCCTGATAGACGGATTTAACGGATACCTTTCAAATTACGAAAAAGATTATAATAAAGTGATGGTAAGACCTGTCAGAAGGTTTTAAAAAATACTCTATAAAAATGAAACCGCCGGTATGGGCGGTTTTTTTATTTTAAAACATAGATGTTTCTAAACATTTATTGTGTGAATTGAAAATACCTCTCCCTCCAGTTTCACAATACCTTTTTTCCCATAATCAATTCGGATATTAAACATATTTTCCAGAGGAAACTGAAGTATCGACTGGATAACCAGACGAATAACTCCGGCATGGGTGATGATCAGAATTTTATCAATATTCTGGGTTTTTATCAGTTCACTCCAAAAATTGAGTACCCTGGCCTGCATTTCAAGCAAATTTTCTCCTTCCGGAGTTTTTATACTGACAAAATCTTTATACCAGGGATTAATTTCCTGCTCAGGAATTTCAGTCCATTTTTTCAGTTCCCAGTTTCCGAAATTCATTTCCCGGATTCTTTCATCAGTTTTATAATTAAACTTAAAATGCTCTGCCATAAGGCAACAACGCTGTGACGGACTTGAAATTACCAGATCAAAATCATGATCAAGATCAAGGCTTTTAAAGTCTTCATCATAGCTTTGTTTTAAAGGCATTTCAGCAAAACCGTAACATAGGTTGTCAGGATTGTCGACAGCTGTATGACGAATCAGATGAATTTCCATGCGATAATTGTTCCCAGATAAAATAATACTTCACAAACCTGTTGTACAGCACCCAGACAATCTCCGGTATAGCCACCGATATGTTTTTTAAAATACCATCCCATATAGATTTTACCGGTATAGGCCAGAGCAAAAGCAAAAACCAGTCTCCAGTCCGGAATTAAGGCAAAGGAAATCAAAACACTTAGAAATCCAACAGCCAACGCTACTCCATCCAAAGGCTTATTGGCCAGCGGTTTGGATTTGCTGACATCTATATCCGTTACATACTGATGCGTGTAGATCATGGTGCCAGAAATAAAACGGCTTGTCGTATGAGCCAGAATAATAATTGCTAAAATTTTACCCAAATCAGCAGTTCCCAAAGTCTGAATACTGAAAAATTTCAGGGCAAAGAGCAGAATAATCCCAATGGTTCCATAGGCTCCTACCCTGCTGTCTTTCATAATGGTAAGAATCTTTTCTTTTCCGTAGCCACCACCAAAACTGTCACACATATCTGTAAAACCGTCTTCGTGAAAGGCTCCGGTCAGCAAAACACTGATGATCATCATGAGGACAATTCCAATTTCAAGGTTAAAAAGCTGAGCTGAAAAATACAAGACTACTGCATTGATCAAGCCCACCAGCATACCCACCCACGCAAAATATTTTTGAGATTTATTCATAATCTCCTTGGAATAAGGAATTGTAAATGGCACCGGAATCCTCGTGAAAAACATCAGAGCCGTTGCAAAATAAATCAGTTCGTTTTTCAGGATCTTCATTTATTCTTTATTGGAAACATGAGCATCTTCAAAACTGGACATTTCATTCAGGAAACCAACTGCACTCCGGATAATCGGATAGGCTAATGCACAGCCGGTTCCCTCTCCCAGCCTTAAATTCAGGTTGAGTAACGCTTTCTGCCCCAACAAATCTATCAGCTGAAGATGGGCATTTTCATCACTTACATGGCAGAAAATACAATTATTGAGGACTTCAGAATTCTTTTTCCAGACAGCGGCAACGGCAACACTAGCAATAAATCCATCCACCATGATCAGCATATTCTGATCGAAAGCCTCTTCCATAGCGCCCATCATCTGTGCGATTTCAAGTCCGCCAAAAATCCGGGCAACTTCATCCGGTGTTGCTATGTCGGGATATTTTATAATGGCCGTGGAAAGAATATTGACCTTGTTGTGTAACTGGTCATCATTCAAACCGGTACCTCGTCCGATACAACTGGCAACTGGTAAACCAAACAGCTGGCTCATCATCAGTGAAGAAGCAGAAGTATTTCCAATGCCCATTTCTCCAAAACCGATGATATTACAGCCTGTTTCTGCGATCTCTTTCACGACCTGCCTTCCATTTTCAAGAGCTTTCAGGTATTCTTCAGGCGTCATTGCAGGCTCTTCCAATATATTACGGCTGGACTTCCGGACTTTTTTATCTATCAAAGCAAGGTCTTCAGGAAAATCAAAGTTTACCCCGGCATCTACAATCTTAATTGCAATACCGTTTTGCCGGCAGAAAACATTGATGGCTGCCCCGCCACCCAGAAAATTCATCACCATTTGGTAAGTAACTTCCTGCGGATAAGCACTCACACCTGCTGTAGCAATCCCATGATCAGCTGCAAAAACAACCATATGGGGAGCTATCAACTGAGGGGAAGTCGTCTTCTGGACCATACCTATTTTATGGGCTAAGTGTTCAAGATATCCTAATGCTCCTAAAGGTTTCGTTTTAAAATCAATTGTATGCTGTAATTCGTTTGATAACATGGATGTATAAACTTAGTAATATTAAAATAGAGAAAGTACAATATTAGTGAAATAGGCCGTTTTATACAATGTAATGGGAAGAAAAAGGTATAAGACAGATAGACGAAAGACGAAGAGATAAGGGACAAGCAACCAGCAAAAAACTTGGACCCGATGCAGCTTTACATCTTAAACCTGGAACTTTAAAATCCGGTTACTGCAGAATCCTGCAACTCAAAGCAATCTATTATACTTTTCTTCGTTTACAAACACTACGTAATTACACTGCGTACTTCTTTATTTACTTTGCATTATAAATCGAAAACAATGACACCGAAAATACTGAAAAAAATAAAAGAAGTTGAAACGTCGAAGGGCGTAGAAGTCCTTTTGGCTGTAGAATCAGGGAGCAGGGCATGGGGTTTTGCATCTCCTGACAGCGACTATGATATACGCTTTATATACAGGCATGAAAAAGACTGGTATCTTTCGCCCTGGGATAAAGATGAAACTATAGAATTTATGACGGAAGATGATCTCGATGGTTCCGGATGGGACCTTAGGAAAACCTTTCATCTTCTCCTGAAATCGAATGCGGCTTTGTTAAGCTGGTTCTATTCTCCTATTGTGTATATGAAAAACGAAAGATTCGTAGAACTTTTCAAACCATTGGCAGATGCCTGTTTTTCTCCGATAGCTGTTTCTTACCATTATGTAAGCATGAGTAAAAAGTATCTTGAAGGCTGCAGAAACGATGAAGTAAAGCTGAAAAGTTACTTTTATTGTCTTCGGACGGCATTAACAGGAAAGTGGATCATAGACAAAGGAACAATTCCTCCCGTATTGTTCAGTGACCTTCTTGTCTTAACAGATGATGCAACCAGACGTAAAATAGAACACCTGGTTGCTTTGAAGGCCACCAAGGGAGAGGCTTACTTTCATGCTAATGATTGGGAATTGTTTGACTTTTTAGAAAAGACCATACAAGAAAACGAGAATAAATCAAAAAGTCTGCGAGGAAGTAATGCGGATAAAGTTGAGATGGAAAGGATTTTCAGGGAGATATTAAAATAATTATCCAATAGATCAGGAGGCCGGTAAAGCTTTTTTGTTTCACCTCTCTCTGCTTTTTATTAACAATTATTTATTCCAAACCGGTAATAACAGCCATTGCGGATCAGAAATTTATCAATACCTTTAAGTAGCCTTATCAAAGAACATAAATATGGAAAACAAAAACTTTACGCCTGTAGAACAATCATTTGTAACAGATCTTTCGAAAAACAGCAGTACCCATATCGCTTATATTGCGGTCGATAATTTCCCTAATCTGGGGATGCTGACAGCCCTTAGATTTCTGGAATGGGTATCTCTAAACCCCAAAGGGGTCATCAGTTTACCAACAGGAAAAACTCCGGAATATTTCATTTTCTGGACAAAGCATATCCTTGAAAACTGGGAAAAAGAAGAGATTGCCGAGCTTAGAAAAAAGCATCGTTTAGGGAATGTTAAACCTTCACTCTCCGAGCTTCATTTTGTGCAGATCGATGAATTCTACCCTATCAGATCATCTCAGGCTAATAGTTTTTATCATTATGTCAATAAATATTACATCGAAGGCCTGGGGCTGAAAAGAGAAAATGCGATCCTGATCAATTGTGATGAAATTCCTCTGGCTGAAGGTAAAAGCTTTGAAGAAATTTTTCCTGATCATAAGGTCAATCTTGAATTAAGGTATTATGAACCGGAAACCCCCTTCGAAAAACTACAGAAAGAGTCTATTTTTCTCATCGATAATTGGTGTTCGGAATACGAACAGAAGATCCGTAACCTGGGTGGAATCGGTTTTTTCCTTGGAGGAATAGGTCCTGATGGCCATATAGCGTTCAACATCAAAGGTTCTGATCCTTTTTCGACCACCCGACTGACCTCAACGAATTTTGAAACACAAGCCGTTGCAGCAGGTGACCTTGGAGGAATTGAAATCTCCCGGGAACGGCTGGTCATCACAATAGGACTTGAAACCATTACCTATAACAAAGATGCGGTTGCCATTATTTTTGCCGCTGGAGAAGCCAAAGCTCCTATGATAAAAAATGCGTTGGAACTTCCGCCCTCCAATTTATACCCTGCATCAGTTCTTTCCAAACTGCCCAACAGCAGGTTTTATATCACGTTGGGAGCAGCGAGTATGCTGAATGATTTTATTGACGATTATTATCAATCCGGAAGCTGGTCCCAGGAAAAAACGGATAAAGCTGTCATGCAGCTGACTCAAAAACTCAACAAATATGCAGAACATCTTACCATCGGGGACCTGCGATCTGATCCCCATACCCGGCTCATTCCAGGCCTTGATGAGAGTACGGTGCAATCTGTCATCACTTCCATTGAAAATAAAATAAAAAAAGGGACGGAGCAGCTTACGCACGAAGTTTTTTATCACACAGGGCCGCATCATGATGATATTTCACTCGGGCTTTTACCTTATATCCATTACCAGTCCCGTAACGAAACCAATACCTCTCATTATTCTGTACTGACATCAGGTTTCACGGCTGTAACGAATAAATTTTTAACGGATATCCTTAGAGATACCCTCTCTTTCATTCAAAAAGGAGACGTGGAAATGATTAATTATCCAGACTTTTTTGAAGTGGGATACAAAAATAAAAGGGATAAAGATGTCTATCATTACCTCATCAATATAGCCTCTGAAAATGCAACAGAGAGGTCAAGAGCAGTATCTCACAGAATGGTAAGAAACATTGTTGAGCTTTGGAATATTACAAGTCAGCAGGAACTGGAAGAGAGAATCAATGGGATTATTTCTGTGGTCAGATCAAGCTATGACGGTCAGAATCCGGAACCGAAAATCCAGACCCTTAAAGGAATGATCCGCGAATATGAGGAAGAACTGGTATGGGCTCATTTTGGGGTAAGAACAAAAAATGTATCTCACCTGAGACTTGGTTTTTACACGGGTGCTATTTTCACTGAAAAACCCAACAGGGAAAGAGATGTATATCCCATCCTGCAGGAGTTGAGAGCCATCAATCCGACCGTTATCAGTCTGGCATTTGATCCTGAAGGAAGCGGTCCGGATACCCATTACAAAGTTTTGCAGGCTATTGCGGCGGCAGTACGGGAATGGAGTAAAGAAAAAGACCTGTCACAGCTTAAAATATGGGGGTACCGAAATGTCTGGTATCAGTTCAATGCCGCTGATGTCACTCATATTTTCCCTGTGTCACTGAATGCCATGAGCACAATGGACGAAAGCTTTACCAATAGTTACCTGAGCCAGGTGAATGCCTCTTTCCCGAGCTACCGGTATAATGGAAAGTTCAGTCACCTTTCTATACAAACATGGGTAGAACAGCTTCAGGCTTCCCAGTTGATATTGGGAAAACCATACTTCTACGACAATGACAGTCCACGGTTAAGGGCTACCCACGGATTACTTTTTTTTAAGGAAATGGATGTGGAAGAATTCCTGCAGACAGCCCGGGAACTGGAACAATCAACAGAAGGAGTATAAGTAATTCAGATCCAAACTAAAATACAATGCCGGAGAAACAAATAATATTTTGTTTCCGATATAATCATGACAATACAAGACTTAAAAAATAAAAACCTTATTCTCTTTGAAGCTATTTCCGGAAGCCGTGCTTTCGGACTGGATACTGAAACCTCGGATACCGATATCCGCGGGGTATATTATCTGCCAAAAGAAGATTTCTTCGGACTGAACTATATTCCGCAGGTTTCTAACGAGACCAATGATATCATCTATTATGAAATCGGAAGATTTGTGGAACTGTTGCAGAAAAACAATCCCAATATTCTGGAAATTCTGGCGAGCCCTGAGAATTGTATTCAATACAAAAATCCTGTAATGGATCTTTTAAAACCTGAAGATTTTTTATCCAAATTATGTAAAGATACTTTTGCCGGATATGCCATTTCTCAGATAAAAAAAGCGAAAGGTCTCAACAAAAAAATTGTAAATCCTATTGAGAAGGAAAGAAAATCTATTCTTGACTTTTGTTTTATTCTTAAGGGACAAGGCTCCGTACCGTTAAAAAACTGGCTTTCAGAACAGGGAAAAACTCAGGATCTTTGCGGATTGGTCAATATCGATCATACCAAGGGAATATTTGCTTTATTTTATGATGCTTCCCAAACATTAAACTACAAAGGAATAGTTCAAAATGAAGAGGCTAATCAGGTTTGCGTATCATCTGTTCCAAAAACTGAAAAGCCCTTAGCTTATCTCTTCTGTAATCTTGATGCCTACTCTACATACTGCAAAGATTACAGAGAATACTGGAAATGGGTGCATGAACGAAACGAAGACCGTTATCATGTAAATCAGGAACACGGACAGAATTACGACAGCAAAAACATGATGCACACCATCCGTTTATTGCAATCGTGTGAGCAAATTTTTAAAACCGGTTCGCTTAGTATTCGGGTAGACAATCGTGAAGAACTGCTCAATATTAAAGCCGGAAATCTCCCGTATGAGATGCTGATGCAAAAAGCAGAAGCTCTGATACAATCCATCGATTCCTACCATACTACATCCGATCTTCCCGATGCGCCCAATTTACAAGAAACAACTCAAATTCTGGTTCAAATAAGAGAAAAACTATACAGAGATCAATAACGAATAACAGAGTGGAGAGTCACCATGACGGCCTCCCACTCTCATATTCCAATCTAGGATATCCAAAGACTTTTCATACTTACTTCTTCTTCGAAGCTTTTGCAACCGGATTATAATCAAGGCAGATTTTTATCCAATATTCAAAATCATCAGGTTGGCGAAATCCGGCAGGCTCTACGTAGCAATAACCCGGAAGCTGCTTGCCCCTCATGATCATAGGCAGAAAACCTTTTCGTTCCGAGACCACATCTTCCAGTTCAGGGTTATAACGGCACATAAGATTTTCATGACTGATATTAATGCACATTTTACCATTAATCAAAAATGATAAACCACTGAACATTTTCTTCTCTTCCACTTCAATATCAGGAACTTTCGCCAGCCGTTCACGAACTCTGTCGGCCAACTCAATATTGTAAGCCATGGTTTTATTTTTTTATCAATTAAAATTACTTAAAAACAACGTTCAACACTGTCTTTTACCCATATTTTTTTAATACGTCTATCTTTCTGAAATAATATTTTATTTAAATTAATTATTGTTTTACGATAATTAATTATACATTTGCAATATAAATAATGATCATGACATGAACCAGACCAAAATTATTTCAAAGATTTTATTTTATATCTGCACCCTACTTTCCGTTGGATATTTAATAACATTTGTGTATTCCATTCTCTGCCTGGCTACAGACTTTTCGGTTACCCCTTACCAAGGCGGGCAATATCTTCATATCAATTATCCGTTTACAGAAAGTCCTTTTCTGAATATTGAGAACAATTATCCATATATTTTCTTTTCATTTCTCCTGGTTTTAGCTTCTTATGGCATCTTTTTCTGGCTTTCCGCTAAAGTTTTCAGGGTATTTTTTCAGGATAAGCTATTCACCAGAGAACATATACAAAAGCTCAAGAGATTTTACCTGTATAATATTTTCATTCCGCTTCCCGTAGTTATGATCGCGAGTTTCTTTGTAGAAGTGGAAATTTTTATATGGGGCCTGGTGTTTATTCACTTTATGCTTGGAATTTTCTGTCTGTTTCTTGCTAATATCTTTAAGCAAGGGCTACATTTGCAAAACGAACAAGACCTATTTATATAAAATGCCAATTATAGTCAACTTAGATGTGATGCTTGCCAAACGAAAAATGCAGAGTAAAGAATTGGCAGAAAAACTGGGAATCACCCCTGTAAACCTTTCTATCCTTAAAACCGGAAAAGCCAAAGGTGTCCGTTTTGATACGCTGGAAGCCATCTGTAAAATCCTTGAATGCCAGCCCGGAGATATTCTTGAATTTAAAGAGTAATTTACCCTGAAGGACCTTGAGATTAAATCATCTTCTCTTACCTTTTAACTTCCGGCCTTAAGTTTCAGACATCACAAGAGATCCATTAAAAATGAGCTGCCAAAAGGTGGCCGGTCATTCTATTCCCCAAACACAACCTTATGAATACATTAACCATCAACAACCTAAGCCTTACCTACAAAAATGGCTTTCAAGCTATTAAAAATATTTCTCTGGAAATCAACAATGGCATGTTCGGTTTATTGGGTCCCAACGGAGCCGGAAAGTCTTCTCTGATGAAAACCATTGTCGGGCTTCAGAAACCTACATCGGGAACACTGCTTTTCAATGAGGTAGATATTATCAAAAATCCTGATTATATCAAACAGAATCTTGGATTTCTTCCTCAGGATTTTGGAGTCTATCCAAAAGTATCAGCTTATGATCTATTGGAACATATAGCCATATTAAAAGGTATTACCGACAAAAATAATCGTAAAAATCAAATTCTGGGCCTGCTTGAGAAGGTCAATCTTTCTGATTTTGCTAAAAAAGAAGTACACACCTTCTCCGGAGGAATGAAGCAGCGTTTCGGCGTAGCTCAGGCATTATTGGGAGATCCGAAGATTATTATTGTGGATGAACCTACTGCAGGACTGGATCCTGAAGAACGAAACCGTTTTAATACATTGCTCAATGATATCAGTCAGGATGTGATCGTTATTCTGTCCACTCATCTTGTTGAGGATGTCAGAAATCTTTGCTCAGAAATGGCGGTGATGAATCACGGACAAATTCTCAGAAAAGGAAATCCTGGAAAATTAATCGCAAAGCTGGAAAATAAAATCTGGTCAAAACCGATTCACAAAACCGAACTGGAAACCTATAGTTCCAGCTATGAAATCATCAGCAGACAGCTTCTCGAAAGAGAGCTTCATATTACTGTATTTTCTGAAGAATCTCCGAAAGATTTCAGTTCCGTAACTCCTTTATTGGAACACGTTTATTTCCATACACTCACCCTAAAACCTTAATCATGAACACTATATTTTTATTTGAAGCCGGACGCTCTTCCAAGCACTGGCTCACCTATCTTGTGGCCTTACTTCTGATAGCTCTCGGTATTTTCTGCGGAAATCAGTTCAATCTTTCAGTAGGAGAAGGAATTTATTTAAACTCGCCCTATACCATCAGTTTTATGACCGGAATGCTGAGTCTTTCCATTATTTTATTTGCCACAGTCTATGCTTTGCAATTGCTTTTTAAAGATCATGATACCCGTTTTGCAGTGATTCTCTTTTCGTTTCCTGTGTCAAAGCTGACATATCTAACCGGAAGATTTACCATGTATTTTCTAAAGACCTTCATTAGTTTCTGTCTCATGATGAGCGGGTTTATTATTGGTCAGCTCCTTCGCACGGGAAGTGAAATGCAAGAAGGGTTCAGGATCATCTACTATCTCTATCCGATATTGATTTTCGGCCTTATCAACAGCCTTTTAGTCTGCAGCTTTCTTTTTCTGATTGCCCTTAGTGTTCGTAAAAAGTTATTCGTCGTTATATCCGGTTTATTTCTATACATACTTTATATGATTGTTTTACTATTTTCCAATTCACCTTTTATGACCGGAAGTATTCCACAATCATTGGAAGCGCAGCAATTTTCTGCGGTAGCAGATCCATTCGGGCTTTCTTCTTATTTTTTTGACGCAAGAACAACCACTGTTCTTCAAAAGAACACAGAGCCTGTTCATTTATCAGGGTATCTGTTATTAAACAGAATACTATTCGTACTCATATCCGTAATTTTTATCTCCCTGTCTATCCGGCTATTTTCTTTCAGCAGTTTCGCCGGAAAAAAGGGAAAAAAGATATTGAAAGTTTCAGATCTTTCATCAAGATCATTGGTTTCAAAATATCAACCTATTGTTCCTGACTTCGGTTTAAAAGCTTTTATAGCCTCTATATTTTCTTATGCAAAAATTGATCTCATTTACCTGTTTAAAAGCATTACCGTACCTGCGATATCGATTCTCTTACTTTTTTGCATTGGAATGGAGCTGTATGCGGAAATTGAAAAAGGCATTCGTATTCCTCAAAAATATGCAAGCTCGGGTCTTATGGCAACCACGATCTCTGAGAATTTTCCTTTATTCGGATTACTGATTTCCGCTTATTTTCTCAATGATCTGTACTGGAGAAGTCATTCTTCAGCATTCTGTATGATTGAAAACACTGCTTTTCTCCGTAAGAACAAACTTTCCGGGCATTTAATTGCGATCAGTATCCTGCTATTCCTCCTGACAGGAATTCTGATTGCCCAAGGGATTATTTTTCAGGCGGTATATCAGTACTTTTATATTGACTGGAACGCTTATCTTCCCGTCTTTCTTTTTACTACTTTTCCTCTCATCTTATTTTCCGGCTTTATTCTGTTGATCAATGACAATTTCCGGAATAAGTTTGTTGCCCTGGGAATATCTGTTTTCGCTGTTTTAGTGTTGGCAGGTCCTGCTTCCGGCAAAATCCTTCCTTATCCCCTTTTGAGGATTTTTTCAGACTTTAAGGGCAGTTACAGTGATTTTAACGGGTACGGAACTTATATGTTGGCTTTCACTCAAAGACTGGTCTTTGGAGTTGGTGTAATTGCTTCTTTATGGACGATCAATACATTCATTATCTCCAAAAGACGAATTCTTCTTCATGCTGTACTTATCACTATTTTGCTAATTTTCGGATTGTTCGCAGGAATGTATTTCATGAAAGGTTACCTTCCCAAAGATGAGGATAAAATAGTGATGGAATCTGTTGAATATGAGAAAAAATACCGCAAATATGAAAATCTGCCACAACCTGATATTACCGATGTTACTACAGAAATTAAGCTTTATCCTTCAGAAAATGCCTATCAGATTACCGGAAAATATACAGTGCGTAACCAAACCGGCCAGCCTGTTCATAAAGTTCTCATCAACTTTCATCCTGATTTACATGTGGAAAATGCTACGTTTATATTGGGTAATGAAGTTATAAAGGTCAATGCTGCCACGGCAGAGATTATGCTAAAAAATCCTATGCAGCCCAATGATACAGGCCTACTTAATTTTAAATTATTTTATAAATGGTATGCAGTCAATGGTCATCAGTCTTTCAATGCGATCATTGGTGACGGTTCTTTTATGCGCATCAGCAGGTATTATCCGACCCTCGGTTATCAGAAGCACAACGAGGTTCAGGATCAACAACAGAGAAATCACTTCCAGCTGGGAAAACTCACCCCAATGAAAAGCCCTGAAGATCCTGAGGTATTTAAAAAAGACTTCATCAATCTGGATATGACCATTTCTACAGAGAAAAATCAAACCGCCATCGGAACCGGAGATCTGGTAAAGAAATGGACAAAATCAGGGCGTCTTTATTTTAAGTACAAAGCAGATCAAATTCCCTTTCGTTTCGCAGTCTCTTCAGCTAACTACAGAATAAAAAGTGAGCGCTATAAAGGAATTACCATCAATATCTTTTATCACCAAAAACATTTTGAAAATGTAAATCATCTTCTGAAAAATGCAAAGCTTACTTTAGATTACTGCCAGCAAAATTTCGCAAAATATCCTTTTAAAACCATCAGTTTTGCAGAAATTTCTTCATTTACAAGAGGTTTTGCCGCTACAGCTTATCCTTCTGCGATCTTTATGCCCGAGGATATGATTTTTCACGCCAATATCCAGGCGGATAAGAAGCAGGATGTCATCAATGAGCTTGCAGGACACGAACTTTCTCATCTTTGGTGGGGTAACAACCAGATTGATCCGGATGAAAGAGAAGGATCAGTAATGCTTACCGAAACACTGGCGATGTATACAGAAATGATGCTGTATAAAAAAATGTATGGCAGGGAAAAAATGATGGAAAGAATACTGGTACATCAACAAATTTACAATAATGAAAAGGGCCTTTCTGAAAACAGGGCTATTTACAAAGCAACCGGAGATGTTCCACATATCGCATATTCAAAAGGAGCCGTTGCTATGGTACGATTGAGTGACCTGTTAGGTGAAGATAAACTCAATATGGCTCTCAAAAATTTTCTTAACAACAACCGGTACCCTAAGAAACCGACATCAGTAGATTTACTTAATGAATTCTATAAAGTCTCACCTGATCCAGATATCAGAAAACAGATTGATTTTCTATTTAAAACCACCAGAGATACACCTGCATCCAGCACATCTGAAAGTGTTTCCGTAAAAGAAAAAATGAACAGTCCTATCGACAGTTTTTAATCATTGTACAGAAGATTTTATAGTAAAAAAAGATTCCAGTGTGGGTCATGCCAAATACTTTCTGAGATTGCTTTACCTTCGGTTTGCAATGACTTATAAAAACAAGAAATCCCTCGTATTGAGGGATTTCTTTATACTAAGAATTCATCTTATGCTTCTGTAGAAGGAGTTTGGCTTTCCGCAGGTTTTTCACCCTGTGGTTTTTGTCCTTCCGGTCTTCTTTGTCCGTCCGGCTTACCCTGACCTTCTGGTCTTGGTTTTCCTTCTGGTCTTGGAGGTCTTGGTAATAGAACTTTACGGGAAAGTTTCATTTTCTTACGATCATCGTAACCCATAAATTTAACTTCTACTTCATCACCTTCTGCGTAAGGAACTTTGTCTAAACGGGCCCATTCAATTTCAGAGATGTGAAGAAGTCCTTCAGTTCCCTTAGCAATCGCTACGAAAGCTCCGAAGTCCATTACTTTTACCACTTTACCTTTGTATACTTCACCTACAACCGGTACGAAAGTAATTTCGTTGATTTTGGCAACAGCAGCATTGATTTTCTCTCTGTCTGTTCCTGCAATCTCGATACGACCGATCTCACCAATTTCTTCAATAGCAATAACGGTATCCGTATCTTTCTGCATCTGCTGAATGATTTTTCCTCCAGGTCCGATTACCGCACCGATGAAGTCTTTAGAGATCTCCATTACTACCATTTTCGGAGCGTGAGGCTTCACATCTGCTCTCGGCTCAGAAATAGTTTCAGTGATTTTATTTAAGATGTGTAATCTTCCGTCTCTAGCCTGCATCAAAGCTTTTTCCATGATATCCATAGAAAGTCCCTGGATTTTAATATCCATCTGACAAGCTGTGATACCGTCTGCAGTACCTGTTACTTTGAAGTCCATATCTCCAAGGTGATCTTCATCTCCTAAGATATCGGAAAGTACTGTGAATTTACCTGATTTTGCATCCGTGATCAATCCCATTGCAATACCTGAAACAGGTTTTGTAATTTGTACTCCGGCATCCATCAATGCTAAGGTACCTGCACAAACTGTTGCCATTGAAGACGAACCGTTTGATTCAAGGATATCGGAAACAACTCTGATTGTATATGGATTTTCTTCAGGAATAACTGCCTGTAATGCTCTTTGAGCAAGGTTACCGTGTCCAACTTCTCTTCTTGAAGTTCCTCTTAAAGGTCTTGCTTCACCTGTTGAGAATGGAGGGAAGTTATAATGCAGGAAGAATTTTTCGTCGTGTTGCGTGATGACGCTGTCTACCATGTTGGCATCTTTTACAGAACCTAACGTTACTGCCGTTAAAGACTGAGTTTCACCTCTTGTAAACACTGCAGAACCGTGAGCTCCCGGAAGATAGTCAATTTCTGACCAGATCGGACGGATCGTCTGAGGATCACGACCGTCAAGACGGATATTGTCTTCAAGGATCATCTGACGCATCGCTTCTTTCTCTACATCATGATAATATACTTTTACAAAAGGAGTTACTCTTTCCAATTCTTCTTCGTTATCAGCATACTGAGCAAGGAATTCTTCACGAACCGCTTTGAATTTTTCACCTCTCTCCTCTTTTCCGGATGGAGTTCTTGCTACTTCATATACTTTATCGTAAGTTTCTTTCCAAACTTTTTCACGGATTTCTTCGTCGTGAGTTTCGTGGGAATATTCTCTTTTAGGGAAAGCTTTACCAACTTTTTCTGCCAGTCTTTCCTGAGCTTCAATCTGCTTTTTAATTTCAGCATGACCGAAATTAATAGCTTCTAACATTTCCTGCTCAGAAATTTCTTTCATTTCTCCTTCTACCATTACGATTGAATCTTTAGTAGCTCCAACCATAATATCCAATTCAGAATCTTTTAGTGCTTCATAGCTAGGATTGATAGAAAGTTTTCCGTCAAATCTTACAACTCTTACTTCAGACATTGGTCCGTTGAAAGGAATATCAGTAATAGCAATCGCTGCAGAAGCAGCTAAACCTGCTAAATCATCAGGAATTGTTTTTCCGTCATAAGAAATTAAGGAAATCATCACCTGTACTTCCGCGTGGAAATCTTCAGGGAAAAGCGGACGCAGTACTCTGTCTACTAAACGCATTGTTAAAATTTCCTGATCAGATGGTCTTGCTTCTCTACGGAAGAAATTGCCGGGAATTCTTCCGCCTGCGTAGAATTTTTCTCTGTAATCTACTGTTAATGGTAAGAAATCTACACCGGGATTTGCTTCTTTATTGGCTACAACAGTTGCTAAAAGCATTGTTCCACCCATTTTTACTACCACAGATCCATCAGCCTGCTTGGCCAATTTACCTGTTTCAATAGTGATTTCTCTGCCATCAGCAAGAGTAATCAACTCTGTAAACGCTTGAGGTATACTCATAAATTTGTCTTCTTAATACTCCGTATTGAGTATGAATTAATATTTAAACTCTTTAAATTTCGTGTGCAAAGGTACTATATAATAATGATATATTAAATTTTTCGATTGCATAAATAGGCTGTCAAAATACAAAATTTTGGCTATCAGTTTTATGAAAGTTTAAAAACTTATCATTATTAATTTAAAAAACCGGTTCTTTATTATAAAAATAAAAACCGTTTTTTTGAATATATCTTGTTGATAAATCATGTTGTTTTTGTATTATTGTCTCAAAAAATGGAAATAATGTTTTTATATGATAAAAAATATACATTTCATTATAAAAGCCTTTAAAATAATTGCAAAAACAGGGGTTGATCCCTATATTTGCCCTACTTCACAAAATACAATGCTGTAGTAAAAAAGATAAGGACTTATACATCCTTACCACAGATAAATAAATGTTTATGAACAAAGAAGTACAACCGCAAAGCAGGAATTACACGGTCCCGTTGATTACCATCACCCTGCTGTTTTTTATGTGGGGATTCATTACCTGTATGAATGATATCCTGATCCCCTATCTGAAACAACTTTTCAATCTTACCTTTTTCGAATCCATGCTGGTACAGTTCTGTTTTTTCGGGGCTTACTTTATAGGATCGCTTATTTATTTTCTGATCTCTATTTCCAAGGGAGATCCCATCAATAAATTAGGATATAAAAAAGGAATTCTATTTGGAATTTTTCTTGCAGCTTTCGGCTGTATCCTGTTTTATCCGGCCGCTACTTTCTCCTACTATCCTTTGTTTTTAGGAGCATTGTTTATTCTGGGGCTTGGTTTTACCGTCTTACAAATCACAGCGAATGCTTATGTTTCTTTATTGGGTAGTGAAGAATCTGCTTCCAGCCGTTTAAATATGACCCAGGCTTTTAATGCCTTCGGAACAACAATTGCTCCGGTATTGGGAGGACATCTGATATTTGAATTTTTCTCATCTCCGGATGGCTCATTCAGTGCTGTAGCGACCAGAATTCCTTATCTGATTTTTGCGGGAATTCTTTTATTGGTTGCTTTATTGATTTCCAGGGTAAAGCTGCCGTCATTTCAGATAGGAGAAGAAGAAATCGTAAAAGGCTGGGGAGCTCTGGAATTCAGTCACCTTAAATTCGGAGTATTTGCGATGTTCTGCTATGTAGGCGGAGAAGTTGCAGTGGGAAGTTTTATCATCAGTTTCCTTGAACAGTCCCAAATTATGGGTTTTAACGAAATTATCAGCAAAAACTATCTTTCCCTATATTGGGGAGGCGCGATGATCGGTCGTTTCCTGGGAGCTATTTCTCTCAATCAATCATTAAGTCAGGGGAAAAAAGCAGTTTATATGTTGGGGGCAGCTGCAGCAGTTTTCCTTGTGATTTTCAGCATTGTGAATCTTACCTTTGCCCAGATCAGCTTTTTCCTGGTTTTTATTGTTCTTAATTTCATTGCCTTTTTCATCGGTAAAGCCGCTCCGGCAAGAACGTTATCTATTTTTGCAGCTATCAATGTTATATTGTTGATCTCAGCCATGGTGAATCATGGTGAGCTGGCTATGTACAGTATTCTGGGAATCGGAATTTTCAACTCCATTATGTTCTCTAACATTTATACGTTGGCCATTTCAGGCTTAGGAAAATATACGAGTCAGGGTTCTTCATTGGTTGTAATGGCTATTTTGGGAGGGGCTATCGTTCCTATTTTCCAGGGGTATCTTGCAGATCAGTTTGGCGTACAACATTCATTTATTATTCCTGTATTCTGCTATCTTGTGATTCTTATCTTCGGTGCTTATTGCACAAAATATCTAAGTCATGTAGAAAGTACGGAGGCCAAATCAGGGCATTAATATTACATAATATTTACTAAATATATTAACAGGCTGTTTCCACCGGGAAACGGCCTGTTGTTGTTTTTAACCACACAGGCAAATAGGATAGAAAAACGCTTTTTTATTCGTGCATTCGTGGCAAACCAATATGCTGATCACATATTTTATTGAAGATAAAACCCTTGCGCTTAAAAAATGAAGCTTAAAAAACTTTGTGTCTTTGCATTTTCCAATATTTTAGAGCTTCAAATTCCTTTAGTATACATTAGTGTGTAACTTTATTCCCAAAATCCCGACTTACCCTACACATCACCTAAATACCATAACCCTTATGAAAATCCAGTTAAATCTTGAATACGTGGCATTTTTAGTTCTTGGAATTGTAGCTTTTGCCCATACAGAATATTCCTGGTGGTGGTTTGCCGGATTTTTCCTTGCTCCTGACATTTCCATGTTGGGTTATACGGTTAACAACAAAGTAGGTGCTTTTTGCTACAATTTATTTCATCATCTCGGTGTGGCTATTATTGTTTATCTTGCCGGTGCGGCCTTATCTCTACCTTATTTACAAATGGCAGGAGCCATTTTATTTTCACACTCGGCTTTTGACAGGATATTGGGATATGGTTTAAAATACCCGGATAGTTTCCAGAATACCCATTTAGGGAAGATCGGGAAAAAAATATAAACTACGGACTCTTCTCCAGAGAAGTAAATTTACAGTTGACTGCTATAATTTCGGTATAATAAAAAAAGCAACCTCTTTCGAAGTTGCCTTGTTTTTGAAAATCTTTGTAGATTATTTTCTTAAACCTAGTTCAGCGATGATCGCTCTATATCTTGCGATATCTTTATTCTTAAGGTAATCTAGTAATCTTTTTCTTTTACCTACCAATTTCACCAAAGATTTTTCAGTTGCGAAATCTTTGTGGTTACTCTTTAAGTGAGCAGAAAGGTGGTTGATTCTGAAAGTGAAAAGAGCAATTTGTCCTTCAGCACTTCCTGTGTCTTGTGCAGATTTTCCGTGTTTTGCGAAAATTTCCTGCTTTTTGTCTGTTGTTAAGTACATTCCAATATTGTTTAATGATTATTATGTAACGGGTGCAAAATTACAACTATTTTTTGATTCTGCAAACATCTTCTCACATTATTGATTTCATAAATCAAATTTGATAGAAAAAAATGTTAAAAAATTCTTAATAAATTTTACAAAATTTAACGAAAAGGCAGTAATTTTGCATTCGAATTACAAATGAGAAAAATTATATTTTTTACAGCAGTTGTTAGTTTCTTATCAGTGGGCTTTACTTTGGTGAAAGCACAAAAAAGCGCTGAAGACAAAATAAGAAAGGTTCTATACTTCAATCCCGAGGTAGAGCCTGATATTGACGAAATAAAAGAGCCTACCAACAACGCCTTTTTCAGTGCTGTTTCTGATAATTTCAGTGGAAGAAAAAATAAAATGCTCCGGGCAGAAGTTCAGGTTGCATTTGATAGTATAGATAAGCAGACTATCACGGATTATTGTGTCAATAATGATGCTGATTTTGCTATTGTTTCCAAAGTTCGTTATTTCAAAGTGGGAATCGGAAAATATGTTTTCTCAAACCAGGTAGTTGTAAGCATGAAGCTTTTCGGTGCTGACGGAAATCTGATTACCGAATCTGACTATGATACCTACCGAAAAAATATGCGTTTACTGGGATCAACAGTAAATTCGATTAAAATAGGCACTGATGGAGCCATTAAAGATATCATCAAAAAACTCAGAAAACTGAAACCTGCAGAAACTGAACTTTAACAGCTGAAAATTTATAATATTTATCACGTATGGTTTGTGAGTAGTTTTCACCTTACCTATCAATTTTCTATTAAACTTTACATCCTTCCCGTTATCATCTTTTGCCGTTGATAGCCTCTACCCTGCTGAATATATCCAACCGACACCTGCCCGTTGAATCCCTTTTTAGATTTGATTTACAAAATATGTCATCATTATGAAAAATTCAAATTTAAAGAAGCTCAACAGAAATCAACAGAAACAGATTTCAGGAGCGGAAAGAGGTCTTCAAAAATGTACATATCCTTTTGAATGTCCCGGCGGATCATGTTGTTTCAGAGTGTGTATTTCTACTGCATGTCCGGATTTATAGACACTTCTCCCCGGATTTAGCCAAATAGTATTTTTTTAAAAACAATACAACCAACTGTATATCAGGTAAATATTTTCACCAATAAAGGAATAATTGAATATTTTTTACTATTTTGGTCTGATATTAAAACTAAATCATATGAAAAATTTAAAGAAGCTTAGCAGACAAGCGGCAAAACAGATCAACGGAGGAGCTCTTGCAAGATGTAGTAATACCAGACCATGTACCGTAGGTTGGTGTTGTGAGGGAATTTGTAGTCCACAAAGGTGTCCTATCAATTAGAAAAAATACATTTCAGCATCTGTTTTTAACAGGTGCTTTTTTGTCATACAAATTAAAAAACACACTACAATAATTTGATTTTCAATTAAATATTTTCACCAAACAATGAGTAATTAAAAATTATTTACTATTTTAGTACAAACATTAAAATCTAAATCATATGAAAAATTTAAAGAAACTCAGCAGAGAAATGACAAAGCAGATTAAAGGCGGAGGATTTCAAAGATGCAGCGATACAGATCCTTGTCCAGTAGGATGGTGCTGCAATGGTATGTGTAAAGAGTTTATCTGTATAGAGTAAGATGCAGTTTATCATTTTATTAAATTATCATTTCATCAAAAACCATATCGTATGAAAAACCTTAAAAAGCTCAGCAGAGAAGAGCAAAAAGAGATGAAAGGAAGCGGAATAATCAGAGGATGTACAGAACATTTTGAATGTCCGGGTGGATCATGTTGCAGAAACAGATGTGTTTTATACCCTTGTCCTCTGGAATAAATGCATAAGAACAACACCTGTTTATTACAAGTGACTTTTATGGCAGGTATTGCAATACACTCCATAATAATTTGATTTACAGTCAAATATTTTCACCCACCGTTGAATACATGAAAAATATTTATTATTTTAGTCAAACATTAAAACTAAATCATATGAAAAATCTAAAGAAGCTTAGCAGAGAAGCAGCCAAGGAAATTAAAGGTGCAGGACCAAAAAGATGTACAGAACATTCACAATGTATTTATGGAATGTGCTGCAAAGGAGTTTGTATGGAATATGCATGTTTTGAGGATTAAAAATTATATTCTTAATTGTTAAAAATCAATAGCCATGAAAACTTCAAATTTTAAAAAACTGAGCAGGCAGGTACAAAAAGAAATCAAAGGAAGCCTTCAGATGCAAAAATGCAGAAGCACTGAACCAAAGTGTGATCCGGGTACATGTTGTACCGGAGGATTCTGCCTTCCTTCTCCTATTACAGAATGTGAGCCTATTTTTTAGAATAAATAGACATACATAAATTTTTAAAATTTAATTTTTTTAACATCCGCTCCGGCGGGTGTTTTTTATTATTATTACATGGCATTGCACTTTAATTAATCCTTAATTTTCCCAGTTTGTTCGTCAGTCTTAAAAATTTGAATTATTTTTGCATATCCTAAAAAATTTCACGTTTTGAATTCTAGAGACGAACTTATCTTCAACCCTGCCGATATTGCCGAAACTCTCAGCGAATTACCAGCTGATGAGAGGCTGCTCGCGTTCCTGAAAGTTCCGAAAGAGTATAAAGCGGAAGTATTCTCTCACCTTGACCCTGATTTCCAGGAAGATACCATCAGAAGTATTGGAAGTGATGATGTTTCGGAAATCCTGAACGCCATGACTCCTGATGACAGGACTGCACTTTTCGAGGATTTTCCTGATGAACTGATCAAATATTCCATCAATCACCTGAACCCTCAGGAAAGAAGAATTGCCTTAAAACTTTTAGGATACAACTCAGATTCTATTGCCCGTCTGATGACTCCTTATTATATTCAGATCCGTAAGGAATGGACTGTAAAGAGATGTCTTCAGCAAATCAAAAAGGTCGGAAGAAGAGTGGAAACCATGAACTATCTTTATGTGGTAGACGAAAGGAACCGACTCATTGATGACCTTGCTATCGGAACTTTACTGCTGGAAGAAGAGGATACTCTTGTTTCTGACATTACAGATAATCATTTCGTAGCTATAACAACGACCACTTCAAAAGAGGATGCGGTAACATATTTTGAAAAGTATGACCGTGGCGCTCTTCCCATCATTACAGAAGCCGGCGTCCTGGTAGGAATTGTAACAATAGATGACATCCTTGACCAAATTGAGCAACAAAACACCGAGGATATTCAGAAATTCGGGGGGTTGGAAGCATTAGACCTTCCCTATACCCAAACTTCATGGACGGAAATGATTAAGAAAAGAGCCACCTGGCTGATTATTCTTTTTGTTTCTGAAATGCTGACCGCTTCCGCTATGGGATATTTTGATAAAGAAATTGAAAAAGCGGTTGTTCTTGCCTTATTTGTTCCTTTAATTATTTCCAGTGGAGGAAACTCGGGATCACAGGCTGCTACCCTGATTATCCGTGCTATGGCTCTTCAGGAAATAAGCCTTAAAGACTGGTGGTATGTCATGAGGAAGGAAATCATTTCGGGATTATGCCTGGGTGCTATTTTAGGAATCATTGGTTTTGTAAGGATCATGTTGTGGCAAAAAATAGGTCTGTTTGATTACGGCCAGTACTGGGCATATGTTGGATTAAGTGTTTCCGTTTCTCTTATCGCCATTGTACTTTGGGGTACTTTATCGGGATCTATGATTCCGTTTGTCTTAAAAAAATTAAAACTTGACCCTGCTACTTCTTCAGCTCCATTTGTAGCCACTTTGGTGGATGTGACAGGACTTATCATTTATTTTACCGTAGCCGGACTTTTCTTAACGGGAAAACTTTTGTAATTTTAGGCATCATCTAACATGCCAATATGAAAATTGTATCTCTTGTACCCTCTATTACGGAGGCCTTATTCGATCTGGGACCGGGCGAACACGAAATTATCGGAAGAACAAAATTCTGTATTCACCCACATGAAAGTGTAAAAAATGTAACAATTATAGGCGGTACCAAGAATATCAATATTGAAAAAATAAAAGCTTTGCAACCGGATCTTATTCTCGCCAATAAGGAGGAAAATGTAAAGGAACAGGTGGAGGCCTTAATGGAAGATTGTAAGGTTATAGTGACTAACGTAGAGACGATTGAAGACAACTATTACCTGCTTAAAAACCTTGGAAAAATCTTAGGAAAAGAAGATAGAGCGCAACTTTTCAATCTTAAAATTTATGAAATTCTCAACCAGGCTCAACTTGAAACAAAGGTAAAGGCAGCCTATCTTATCTGGAAAAATCCTTATATGACAATAGGTGCAGATACTTTTATTCATAAAATTTTAGCCGAAATAGGTTTTGAAAATATTTTTAAGGATAAAACCCGTTATCCTGTGATTGCCCCAGAAGATCTGGCGGACGCCGATGTCATTATGCTCTCCTCTGAACCCTTCCCTTTTAAAGAAAAACATATTGAAGAGCTGAAAGTTTTTTATCCTGATAAAAAAATCATTATTGTCGATGGTGAAGCCTTTTCATGGTATGGAACGCATATGGCAAAATGTGAAAATTACTTTAAAGAACTATTGGCAGAGATAGACTCCGCGCAGATTGATCTTAACCGCAAAACCTCTTAACTATTTCAACTGATACCAAACAGTTGTGGAATACACTTGGATTCCTAAGAATGTGATTTTTATAATGGCTAGATATCCGAAATTCCTGTTAAGATATCTTTAATTTAATAGAAAACATTTCTGATAAAAATGCAGCTTGTCTTATTCTGTAATTTTTGGTAAATTGGTCTGAATAATATTAAAAAAACACATGTCCGGAACTATTATATTGTCTGAAGGAGCAGAGTTTGACCACGTTATACAAGAAGTTGCAAAGTATATCAACCTCTATGTAATGCCATTTGAAAAGGACGAAAGAAGCTTTACACGTATTGATAAACGTGAAAGTATGTATGGTGGTTACGGAACCGTCTATATGATTCAGATGTTTGATCAGAAAGAGCTGGCCAATAACCGTCTCGCTGCCTATATGGTTTTACTGAATAAAGGTGATGAATCAGGGTTTCATACTCATAATGAAAGAAACGAGCAGGAATTATATGTCGTAGTACACGGAACCGGAGAATACCGGGAAAGAATGGGAAAAGAAGGGCCAATACGCAAAAAAATGCTTCAGAAGGGTGATATTACCGCCATTCATTCGATAGGCTATCATTCCATTGAAAATACCGGTCAGGAACCTTTAATCATGTTTGTGATTACGACAAACAATCCGTAAAAAGTTCTTATCTATATTGATAAAAAACTCCGGCTCAAAAGCCGGAGTTTTTATTATATTTTTGTCAGATTCTGATTATAAAATCCTGGAAACTTCATTACAAAGCCATTCCAAAAGCTCACGATCTTCTGCTGTAAAAGGATCAATCGTATGAGAATCAATATCTATCTGGCCGATATTTTTTCCGTCTTTAAAGATGGGAACTACAATTTCAGCTTTTGTATCGATGGAGCAACTTAAATAATTGCTTTCTTCGTGTACATCAGGCACCACAAATGTTTCATTGGAAACTGCAACCTGACCGCAAATACCTTTTCCATACGGAATAATGGTATGGTCTGTAGGAGCTCCCACATAAGGCCCAAGGATCAATTCATCCTTATCTCCGTTTTTGAAATAAAAACCTGTCCAGTTGAAATAAGAAATTTCCTGATCCAGCAGGTGGCAAACTTTTTCAAGTTTTTCTTCTGTATTATGCTTAGGACTTTCAAGAATTGAGGAAAGTCTTTTCTTTAGTTCTGACATTATATTTATTTTTTTAAGAGAATTGTTTTAGGGAAAGCTCTTCTTTATACCCAAACATTCCACGTTCTTTAATCATTTCTGCAACGCCTTCCGGAACCTGAGTTTCCCAGCCTTTAACGCAACATGCAATTTTTCTTAATATTTCTCTGGAATAGATTTCAAGAAACTCCGGATTATAGTTGGTAATATCCACAATACGCTCGTTTCGTTTGAAATATTTATATAATTCTTTAAGATTTTCTTCTACTTTAAGATTCGATGAGTCTAATAACTCATGGGTTTCAGGATCTTTGTACGGATACAGGTATACCCGCATTCCGTTTCTGAAGAATTTCCCGAATGCTTCCAGGATTCCCCCCGATAAATCTTTATAATATTTCTCGTCAAATACCATCAACAGGTTATTCACTCCCATCGCCACCCCGATATCACCTGTCGTGTAAGAAGCGAAATAGTCAATGAGCCTGTAGTATTCCGAGAAGTTTGAAATGATAACAGTATATCCCAACTTACCTAAAATATCTACCCTGTCAAGGAAATCTCTCTCATCAATATCCCCATCTGCTCTAAGATTGGAAATGGTAATTTCGATAAGGACTTCAGTTTCTTCGTGGGTACAGATGGCGTCTTTAAAAAACATATCCATTCCGTTCTGAAGCATATCTATATTAACTTTCGTTACGGGTCTGAAACTTCCTCTTACTGCAAAAATATTTTTCTTATACAATACGTCTGCCGGAAGCATATTACTCCCTTGTGAATTGAAAATAACAGCATCTGTCATTCCGTTTTTCACAAGCTGAAGAGACATCAGTCTGTTATCAACATAGGCAAAAGCCGGCCCGCTGAAGTCAATCATATCGATCTCCAGATTGTCTTTTGCTACGTCGTCGTATAAGGATTCTACTAAAGTTCTTGGATTGTCATAATAGTTGAAGGCTCCGAAAATAAGGTTTACCCCTAAATTTCCTAACGTTTCCTGTTGTAAGGTCGCGTCGTTTTCCTTGAATTTCACATGAATAACGATCTCGTTGTAGTCTTCATTTTCTTTGGTCTGAAAACGGATTCCTACCCAGCCGTGGCCTCTTACCGTCTTATCAAAGTTGATGGTGGTAACCGTATTGGCATAAGAAAAAAACTTTCTATCAGGGTTATTATCCCTTGAAATTCTTTCTTCGATCAAAGCTACCTCATAACGGAGCATTTTTCGAAGCCTGTTTTGGGTGACGTACCTGTTTTTTACTTCTTTTCCGTAGATAGCATCACTAAAATCTTTGTCATAAGCAGACATTGCCTTGGCAATCGTACCGGAAGCCCCCCCTGCTCTAAAAAAGTGCCGAACAGTCTCCTGCCCTGCTCCAATTTCTGCGAAAGTACCATAAATAGTAGGATCTAGGTTAATTGTTAATGCTTTTTGTTTGGGAGTTAGTTTCTGATACATTAGGACATGAAATTTTTTGTAAATTTACCAAAATTAAACCAACCTCAAAACAAAATGAAGTTGAAATTTTTAGGAACGGGTACTTCGCAAGGTGTGCCAGTTATAGGCTGTACATGTGAAGTGTGTACTTCTCAAAATCCCAAAGACAAACGTTTACGCTCTTCCGTTATGATTACTACGGAAGAAAATAAAAAAATACTGATCGACTGTGGTCCTGATTTCAGGCAGCAGATGCTTACCAATCATGAGCATACGGTAGACATCACCCTGATTACCCATGAGCATAATGACCATGTGATCGGGCTGGATGATATGCGACCGCTTATTTTTAAAAGTGGCAAGGATGTTCCGCTGTATTGTTACCAGAGAGTGGCTCATGAGATAAAAAACCGTTTTCCCTATGCTTTTGCGGATGTAAGATATCCCGGAGCTCCGGCTTTTGAGCTTCATGAGATTGAAAATAAACCGTTTGAAGTATTAGATACCGTCATTACACCAATTGAGGTCATTCATTTTAAAATTTCCGTTTTTGGATATAAGTTTAAAAAACTGGCTTATATCACAGATGCCGGCTTTATTTCTGAAACGGAAAAGGAAAAATTAAGAGATCTTGATGTTTTAATTTTAAACTGTATCCGGAAATTTGATCCGCATCCGGCTCATTTTATTCTTCCGGACGTTATCAAACTTTTTGAAGAGCTGCAACCTAAAAAATTATTTCTCACTCATATCAGTCATCATTTAGGATTGCATGATATTGAAGATAAGGAGCTTCCGGACGGAATCCACCTTGCCTACGATGGTTTGGAACTTCTTTTTTAAAAAAATTATTCAAAAAAGCTTTTGAACATTGAAAAAAGTTCCTATATTTGCACACCAATTTGAAACAAACATCACGTTTGAACTCAACATCAAGCCCAGGTGGCGGAATTGGTAGACGCGCTGGTCTCAAACACCAGTTCTTAGGAGTACCGGTTCGATCCCGGTCCTGGGTACAAAAAATCGGCAAACTAGCTTTAAAACTATGTTTGCCGATTTTTTATTATTGTCTAATGCACTCCATTTTTAACGTGTAAAAATAAAACGAATCATGTACATTCTAAGTCCATTCTATGGGATCAGGTGCAAAAGTTGAAGGCTAGGCTAAAAGTTTGCTTAATATCTGAAGAAAAAAACGTTCTTTCTTTTACACCTGTAAGCTGAAGTTTTACAAAACGCAAAGGCAGGATGCGATTGTTAATGATAAGTGAGCTAAGAAGCGAAAAGGTCACTGATGAGGATTTATGGATATGCATATGCTTAGAAAAAATCAATAAAGTTGATTCCAACCTTTGTTTCCTCAAAATATAAATAATCCTAGCTGTTACACTGCATATTGATAAAAAACTCCTTTTCATAAAATAAAGGCACAGCAAACAAATAGTATATATATAAACCATAAACAATTAAAAAAATAAAAAAACTTCATTAAAAAATGAAGTTTAAGTGTGTGATTAATTATAGAAAAATGATGTGGTGTTGAACAGGATTCATTTACAAACCCTCATCAATACTAACAATACACGTGCCAATACACTCACCGTTTAATGAAATTCTTATATTTGTGGTCCATTCAAAAAAATAGTTCACAAATAAACCTGAAATACAATAAGATACATGCTATAAAAAATCCCCGGATTTCTCTGGGGATAAAAACTAATAACCATAAAAACTCAAAAAATGAGTAGTATGTTGATATACGAAACATTTCATCATGTGGTTTTATTTCGTATAAAAAACCTCGTTATAAAAGGACAAAAACAAATTAAGCAGTTGCTGATTCCAGCTGCCGATACTTAAAATATACACGGCCCCCTCATCGGGGACAGAATACACAAAATCCGAAATTAAATAATCGAACGTTTAAATATACAAAAAATATATCATCGAATAGTGATATTTATAAGCATTTATGTCCGTATTCATTTGTTTGGTAAATGGTAATAAAAACCTCCCAAAGCATTAGGAGGTTAAGGTATTCTTTTATTTTAAAGCACTAATAACATGGTAGTTCTTGTCAGTTTCATACTTTATTTATACTATTTTTTCCAATTTGAACTTACACCAGATAACGGTATCATTAAAAGCATCAATATTTAATGAGAATAAACTTTCATATGCTTTTGTATAATTTCCGTTAAATTTTATGACCTCCAGGTAACAGCAGGATTTATCGATTGAAATGAGCCTAACTTAATTCTCACTCCCTGCAGCTAAATACAGAAGGGCTTCTTCAGCTTCCTTTTTTAAACTGGGATGATCAGATTTTAAATTATTCTGATAATATAAGATTTGCTGGTAGACTTCATCTTTTGAGCCCCTAACAACTTTAATATTGAAAGTACCATGGTAAGCTGAACTTTTCGGGGAGCCTCCATCTGCTGCAACAAACAGATCTAAATTATATTGCATGCTGATCTCTCCTTCTTGAAGAAAATTAAAGTATCTGTTTAAAAAATACGTTGCCTGGTATGACTTTCCAGCCCCAATTTTAATAGGAGCCGAGCGCTCACTGTCGTTCCATTGTCTATCTTTTATTTTTATCAACGGAGATGATGATGTAAAAGAGAGATCATTCGGGTTAGGGTAAAATAATAAAATACTGATATCCTGTGAAGAATTATTAGTAATTGTCAGGATGGAGGATACTACTCCATTAAACAGATTTTTTCCCTGACCTGGTGTAATATTAACGCTTATATTGTTGTTACTGTTCATTTTAGTAGTATTTTGTGAAGCACATTGTGCATTAATGAATAAGATAATGATAATTAATAAGTTTTTCATAATACTATTTTTAAGGCAAATTATGATCCTGACTTGTTACATTTGCATTTCCTGCACCGGTTATATACCCACCTATTGTTACTGCAGCTCCTATTTTTCTTGTGCGATGTTTCCATTGTGGTGCGCTGGCAGTTCCTTTATTATATACTTCATGAATTCTTTTAAAACCGGAATTCGGATGAACAATATCAACAGCTCCACAACATTTACATTTATATATACACAATTGATTGGCTTCTGAAATTCCTGCTCTGCCCAACGTAATATTTGCTCTCGCCATTGAATGGGTATCCTGAGTCAGCTGATCCCCGGCCAGATATCCTGAATTATCAGCTGACCCGCCTCTGGCAGGAAAAGGGGGATTATCATTTCTACCTACATAATCAACCACCTCTTTAATTTCAATTTCCTTTAAATCTGCAAAAACACCATTATCAGAACTCCACCCATCCTGAACAATTACTCCCAGTCTTGTGGAAGTATTCACTTCGCCAACATAGGTGTCTGTATAATTAATAGGATGGCAGCACACGCTGAAACCCTGGGAAGTGGCCTTTCTGGCGTTTCCTACTTTAGCTTCGATCTTAAGTTGTCCTCCATGTCCCGGTTTTGTCATAGCCGTTCCTTTTATAGTTACTTTAGTGGTAGCTGTAATAGTAGAAGGTGTAATACTGGCATTTCCATTATCTGGACTTGAGTTTATTATTGATAAATTAACGGAACCTGCTCCGGTTACTGTAACTTTAAGTTCGTAAGTCTTATTTAAAGGAACACTATCAGGCAGCCCTGTCACGGATGTTGCATTTTTTCCGACATATGGATTTCCTCTGATTACCCTGCCTATGCTTACCTGAACAGGAGCAGGAGGTACCGGAGCTCCTTTTGTATCAATACTGTCAGGTATATTCATCTGTCCGGAGTTTACGAATTCAACTTTCCCGGTTTCAGGAGGTGTCCCGGGTATAGCACCTACTCCCGGTAAAAATGACTGTTTCAGCAAAACTTTGCTGTCCTGTACTTTTACTGTTCCAAAATTTTGCCATTCCGCAGGTTGTGTCAGGATAAAACCATCATCAAAAATAAAATTGGGAACTTGTTTTTCTACGACAGTTCCTGTAAGCTTATCCTGCGTGGTCGGTACATCATTTAAAACTTTAAATGTCCCCAGATGAGCATTGAATTTTATCTTAGCCCCGTCTATGGCCAATAATAAACCTTCTTCTTTTTTCTCTTTCTCGTCATTTTCAGCACGCTTTTCCTCCATCTTTTTACTATTGCCGGCCTTCATTTGCTCAATATCCTGAGCAGCTGCCTGATTCTGAGTTTCAGGAGTATTTCCGACTCCTTCGTTCTTTACTCTATCCATAGTAATGAATGTGTTAAATTATAAAATATGATGTAGGTTAAAAAGTAAAATCATTATGCCGCCGGACTACGATTTCGTTTGATTTTAATAAATAACCTAAAAGATTACTTTGAGACGGCTCACTTGCCCTGAAGATGAAAACAGTAAAAAAAATTATTGTTCATCTGGAAAAATTCACTGATTTACTCTTAGCTACTAACTTGTACATTCCAGTAATCAATTTCATCAAAATATTATCTTTCCATCATTTATCCATCTGTTTTGTTTGTTCCAATGACCACCACAATCTCCCTGCAATTCAGTAACCACTTTTCTTTTGGCAACATCAACAATAACACATAGATAATTCTCATATAATGTTTTATTGATTCCATCATCCACATATCCTTTCGAAATATAATCAAGGACTATATATTTTTTATCTGGTGAAATACTGAGAATCTTTCCACCGGAGTAATTAGCATGATTATATCCTTTTATACTATATTTTTTTCCGTCGTTCAAAATAAAAGGATTCTGATACATGTTAAATTCCTTATCATAAGTTTTGAATCCTAACTTAAAGGATCCGGATATTGTAATAATAGGAGACGTTTTTCCGGATTGAGCAAACGTTGCTTGGAAAAGCAGTAAAATCAATAGCAGTATATTTTTCTTATTGGTTGTATCCATAACTGTTTTTCCTGAGCATTTCATATTATTTTCTATTTTCCCATTTCCCTCTTTATAAAAAGTCTCATCTTCGGTTAATATACAATTTTTATATTTAGAAGAATAAATATATTCCTGTGCATTTCCTATATCAGTTGAAACATCATACAATACATTCAGCACCATAGTTCTGTCAAATTACAAGATATGATTTTGACTAAAAATACTTCCCTCCTCAAATGATAGAAAAAAATTTCTTATTTTATTCTTTCCCCGACATATTTTGGAATTTTATTAAGGTCCTTCTTTTGAGATTTCATTAAAGAGTAATATGTTTTGTAATTTTCTATGGCTTTTTCTTTTTCACCTACATTCCAATAGCTATTTGCGATATTGAGATAAGCAACGATCCGATCCGGATATTTTTGAAGTATTTTTTTTAGCACTGTAATTGAAACTTCCGGATTAACATTTTCGAGCTTAAAAGCAAGATCATTAATCTTAGTAATATTATCAGCAGAAATATCGACATGATCTAACCAGCTTTTGTTGGCTACCCAATCATAATAATTAAAATTTACCTTCAGAAAATCCTTTGTATCCAGTACTATTGTTGCGTCATCATCAGATTCTGTAGCAAAGTAAGTTTCTTTATATTGATGAAGAACAAAATTATTATTTGAGAATTGTAGCTTAAAGTCGATTACTGAATATTTATCAGAAGCAAAAGGCGCAACTGATGTCGTATATGAGAGTAATTTATCTTCAAATTTAACCTGTTCAATATTTCCGTCTGACTTACCACTACATTCCTTACATGGAAAAATATTATCATTTTCATATACAAGTTCTGTATTATTTTTATTTTTGAAAACAATGATGAGCTTTCTTTTGGTAAGGTCTTGAGGCTGCTTTTTATTATTTAATGTTAAAACATATAAATCGTCACGCAAACCATCATTATTAAAATCATTATGCAGTTGAGCTACAATTTCGTTTGTTTTTAATAAGGAATATAAATGATTACTTTGAGAGTGACAACTTATCCCCGATAATAAAAGCAGTAAAAAAAATTTATTGTTCATCTTTAAATATTTTAACCGTTCTGTCAAATGCATCTCTTCTGTTACTATATGATTTAGTTGCATAATTTACTTTTGCTGTAATTGAATTCACTACTTCATGGGTTGCCCCATTTTTAGACAATGTATTAGCCTTCTTTAAAATCCAGTCTCCTAATCCAGCAAAAACAGCTTCCTTTGCTGTAAACATTGATTTACCTAATGACAGATCAATTCCGGAATCGGGCAATCGTGAGTCAATTATTTCCTGAATACTCTTGTAATTACTTCTTCCCGTAATTTGCATTAGCCCCCTTCCTCTAAATTTCCATCCATCACCTTCTTTTACATTTCCTAACTTATAATCCTTTCCCCGATTCGTATCATCGTAAGCAATATTTGCAATTTTCTCCTGATCTGCAGCATGCACAATTTTTTTCTTTTTAGTTTTAGGATCAACTTCACTTTTCCGCCCTATTTCATCAGCATAATCATAGTATTTTTTATTGTTTTTGAATACGGAAAAGGGGTAGCCAGATCTTAAAGCTTCAACAGAATAGTTTAAACTTTCCCCATTAAACGCTCCCGATAAATCATCACTACTTTCAACAAAAGCCTGTGCAAAAAAATGAGCTCTATTAAGGCAAGTATTAAGTTCAAATACTTCATATAATTTTTTAGATTCGCCTTTTACTATATATGATTTATTTAATTCATCTACTATACCTTGTAACCAAGAAGTATTGGAAGCATTAGGCCAGACTTTTTTTATTTGTAATAGAGTAAAATCATCTGAACACGAACTCTTCTTCTTTCCCTGTTCCGGCACCGGTGCTCCCTTCGCATCTATACTTTCCGGAGCATGTACCTGTCCGGAGGTTACAAATTCTATTTTGCCTGTTTCAGGCGGTATGCTTCCCGGCATTTTTCCTGTTCCCGGTAAAGTAGATTTTTTTAGCAGCACATAATTGTCCTGAACTTTTACTGTTCCAAAATCCTGCCAGTCCGCCATGGAAATCATCTGAAAACCATCATCAAAAATAAAATTCGGAATTTGTTTTTCCACAACAGTTGCGGTAAGTTTATCCTGAGTAGTCGGTACATTGCTCAACACTTTAAAGGTTCCAAGGTGGGCATTGAATTTTATTCCGGCACCATCTATGGCCAGTAATAAACCTTCATCCTTTTTATCTTTCGCCTCATTTTCCGCCCGTTGATCATCCATCTTCTGCTTATTTTCCGCCTTCTGTTGATCATTATCCTGAGCCGGAGCCTGATTTTGAACTTCAGGAGCTTCTCCTACTCCTCCATCCTTTATCCTATCCATAATAATGAATGTTTTAAATGAGAATTCTGTTTTTTGATTTCTATAAAACCTTCTTCATACAGGTCTCCTTTGCAGACAAACAGTCCTGTAAAATGATCAATGTCTGTTTCCTCCAGATTTTGGGCGGAAATTTTTAAAATCATTTTATCACCCACCTTTACAGGAGTCATTATTTCTGTAAATCCTTCTGTCGTTTCTCTTTTTCTCTTAGTCTCAAACGACTGTAGCAGCCCGTTAAAGAGTAATCCGAACATATTATATCCTCCTAAAAAATCAATCAGTTTTGCTTCATCTTCAAGCAAACTGCTTATGTGACTGAAGTAACTTTCTACGGCTTCTCCCTGATGTGTTTTTACTAATTCATCCTGAATCTTCACCCATCTCAGACGAAGGAAAAGCAGATTGTCAATGGCTGTAATATTCCCATCTTCATCCACTTTACATTCGATTTCATCAAATAAATAACTGATCTTTTTTAAAAATTTTCCCATTGCATCTTCATCATCAGAAAAATCAAAATCAACCACAAGGACCTGGAACCTGTATTCTTCCTTTGCTTTTCCCAGATAGTATATCTCAATCTGCCTTGCAAAGCTCTTTTGGGTCGTATAGAACGAATTTTTTTGTTCTATAACAATCGTTTCGTGTCTGTATGTTTTCCGGTGAAGATTCTGCAATATGTTGTAGGTCATTCTTAATATATTCTTCTTTGATAATCATTGTTGGGGTCCATTCCCATCCAGTCTCTGTTGGCAGACCAGTGAAGGTATTGCTTACGCATAATTCGTAATAGAGTTTGGGGATGATAAGCAGTAACCGTCACTTCTTCCAATGTTGTGGTTTTCATTTTATTCCCGTTTTCATCCAGTTTCTCTTCGGGAGATTCTTCATGAGCAGGTTCCTGTACGGGCTCAGGATGCAACAGTCTTTGCAGGGCTTTCTCCTGTTTTTCTTTTTCTACCACCTCATCTGTTTTGAAATCCCATTTACCCTCATTTTCAAATACATACCCGTGTAAAAGATCTTTTGCATGAGGCAAATATTTATCATTTTCTATGGAAAAGGTGATTTCTGTTTTTGTCATTAACTGATGATTGTAAAGATTTTCACCAAGTTCTTCCATAAAATGCAGCGGGATATAGCTGTATTCTTTCCTTAGAAACCGGGTTCCGGTAATTTTACGGTACACTCCTCCCAAGGTAAGGACATTCAGGAAGCTATTATTGATCTCGATCTGCTCACTATCAAACCAGCATTCATCAATCAGTTGTTGCCGGCGTTTATTCAGGAACCATACGGGTTTATGATTGGAAGTTTCTATTTCATCCACTCTTTCCGTTCCGTTCTCATAAGCACCACCAATATCACAGTGCACTCCGGGAAATTCTTTTTCAATACTCCCCGGAAATCTCGTTAATGAAAAATTTTCCCGATGTTCATTGGCTGCAGTAAAATGAACAGCTTTAAAGTAAGGTCCCGGATTCTTAAGCTGTAACTGCTCTACATCATCTCCGAAATTATAATTTGGTCCTAAAACAGAATGCTTCATTCCTTGCCAGCCTACTCTTTTCAATGTTCCCATATCACCAAACTCTTCATAAGAAGATACCGTATCATACACCCCTATAAAACGAACATCAAGATCTAAGTCTTCAAGTTGTTGTTCTGATAAGATTTTTTTACTTAAAAGATAGTATCCCAAAAAGCCAAATTTTGGAAGTTTACCATCTTTGATATATTTCGGATCTACCTCAATATTGTCTTTATCTATCCAGAAATCTCCATATTCGGGAACCGATACCGGACCATAAGGAGAATAGGTCTGGGTATATCCTATTACTTTTCTGATTTTTTTGATCTCAACATCTTTGGGTCTTTTATTTCCGTTGATTTCGTAGGCAAAATTTCTTGCCGCAGCGGCTCCTCTGCTAAATCCGAAGGTATCAACGATTATTTTAACCAATTTTTTTTTATCGCGTTGTTGTTTTTTTAAATCGCCAATCCTATCGGCCACCATTTCACACCCTTTCCTTACTTTCCCCCGTACTCCGGTTTTACCGGAACCATACTGGAAACCGTCATCAACATCCCGATTGTTATTGAGCGTCCCAATACCCTCCACATAAATGCCATATGCATTTTGCTCACAGCATTGGTACATCCTTGCTACATTCGTATAATCGTTGCTGAAACTGTTATCCACCCCCTGTTTGTCCAGCCATTCCTGATGACTAGATTTAAGATAATGGTGGTATTCAGAATTATCATCCAGCAGCTTTTTCTTTTTCAATCTTTCATATTCTTTTTCCTGCAGGATCCTTGTGTCTTTGATTGCCTTTTCTTTTTCCCTGATCTGATCCTCTGTATCAGTACTTGTCATTTTATTCTTTCCATCTCTGTACTTCATTCTTAATTCGCTGTTTTTCAAATTATTCAAAGTACCATCAAAGAATACTCCTATTTCCAGATGCATTTCATCTACAGGAGTTTTAGGATTGCCCGTGTTGTATACAAAAGTTTTTCCCATAGTTCTTGTTTTTAGAAAACCTCTACTTTGTCAGTCTTTATAAAGGCTTCTTTGCCATTTTCACCCTTCAATAAGACGGTAAAGAAGCTATATGCCTCATTTACTTTAATAAAAAGATTTGCCTTTGTTGATTTAGGATCATCACCAAATACTTTAGCAAAGGCCTCAAAAGCCGATTTCTCATTCAGATCACAATCTGCCCCGTATTTCTTCTTGTCTGCGCCAATAAAATCAAAACCGATGCTTCTCGGTATTGTCCTCATTTCATTTTCACTTAGAGAAATTTTCGCCGCATCGAGCTGTTCCTGTTCCCCATTAAGTGATGACATACCAACATCTGTCAAAGGATTGAGACCTGCATTTTCCGGAAGTTCAAAAACAGGTTTCCAGCTGTATCGTATTCTATATTGATCCCACAAGCCGAAAGGAATAGGTTTTCCTTTATTTTCTTCCCTTATCCTTGCCGGAATAATCTGTTCGCGGGTCTGCACCATTTCCAAATAATCTTTCCTCCAAAAGCGGTTTTCATGACTGTCCAATGTCGCAATTTCAGATTCCGGAATGGTTACTTTTTTCGCCTGATACCTTCCCACTTCTTTCTGAACTCCAACACCGGCTACCCAAACGACAACTACTCCTCCCGGAGCCATTCCTACACAAATTTTATTATAATTTAAATGTTCTGTTTCACCACTGCCATTAGTTACTTTTACCTGATATCCTTTACTAAAGTATTCTTTAATTTTAGCGGTATCGATAGGTGTATCAACCATATAAAACTGGTTTTCCATATAAGACATCCACACAAAATCCAACCGGGAAGGGAGGCTTTTAAAACCATTTCCCATCCCATTGTTGATGGTACCCCAACGGTTACCACCGGGAGCTATCCCAAAACCTAAACTTACCCATTCCCCGCCTTCGCATTCAATTCCTCCTTTGTATACTTCCATGGGATATCCTAAGGAAGCAGAAGTTGCTTCAGTCCATTCATATTTTGTCATAGTTTCAGTTTTTTTAGGAGCTTTTTTTTCCTGACACGACATCTGGGTAAAAAATAAAAAGCTTAGTAGATATTTTAATATTTTATTCATTCTTACAATCTTATAAAGTCATTATGACACCATTTTAGTACAACAATGTTTGTCTTCAGGAGCATAATCGGGGAACTATAATCAACAGGATCACGGATATGATGATAAAACCGATACCCCCTGAATACATACCAAATAATGTAAAATCACCTATTGCATCTTTCTTCTTCTGAGCTGCTATTATAAACGGCAGAAAAAACAATACGGGCAAAAAAGCACCGCAGAGCCATACAGCCAGCCAGCCGCAATCGCCGTCACCATATCCTGTACAATCCATGACACTTAATGTAATGATACCAGTGAGGATGACGGAAACTAAAGATAACAATAGAGCAATAAGTCCTTTTTTCAACATACATTTAGCCTTTATTCACTTTAGCGTCTATTTTCCCCAGCATTTTGGCAACCCCGGAGCTTTGTAACAAGATATCGCCATTTTTTGCTTTATGTGTTGTGGTAGACGTTGTTTCCTTTAAATCACCTGTCACATTAATAGTTTTATTCTCGTTCACAGTTTGTTTATAATTTTTTGAGGTAAATTTATGATCATTGATAATATGGGTGGTATTATCATTTCCAACGCTTGTTTTCATGTCTTTTCCGACGTTGATGTTAAGATCTTCTCCCGCATTGAATGTCATATTTTTAGGGGCAGTTACGACAATATTACCTTTTCCGTCCATATAATAGTTGTTTCCGCTGGGATCTATAATATTGACACTTCCTTCTGCATCATTCATCAGAATCCTGATTCCGCTTCGGGTTTGTATGGATTTTAAGTGATTATTCACTCCGCCACCCAAAGCAACACCTCCGTGAAACATTCCTCCCATCACAAAAGGGCGGTCCGGATGATTATGTACAAATCCTACCATAACCTGATCTCCTACTTCCGGTATTGCTACATAGCCTCTGTTTTGAGTAATCTGATCTGTTCCTCCCGCATCAGGGGCCATCATCCTGATAAAATTGGTGGTATCATGCAGCTGCCAGTCAAATTTCACCGTTACTCTTCCCTGGCCCAGCGGATCTGTATTGGAAATAACGGTTGCAATTTGTGGCTGTGCAATAGGAAGGGTAAAATCAGGAGTAGGAATATATCCGGTGTCCGAAGCTATAGCTTCAAATCTTCCTGCGTAGCGTCCCAGTGCATCTATCTCGTGAATGATATCCGTCATCATAAGTTTTGTAAAATAAGCTGTTTTGTTGGTATCATTCTTTCTCATATTGATGTCAGCAACACATCCCGGATATAAAAACGGAATGGTAGTACCTCCCGAAACGGTAAATACTTCTACAGCCCTGCTTCCTGCCTTGCTGGTCTGAGAAATAACCACATCCATATCAGTCGCGGCTTTTATGGGGGCAACCTGTAAAGACGGTGTTTTGAAAATTCCGTCATTATTTTTATAAGCAGTCTGTGCCAAATTCCCCACATGCTTTATGGGCGTTTCTCCTGAAGTCAGTTTAGCATTGGAGCTGCTGTTGTATCCGTAAAAATTAGGTTTGATATGCACAGCTTTCAACTCAACATTGATATCAGAGACATTACTTCCGTAGATAAGTTCAAGTGCTTTGTTCTGTGGAGGCATATTTCCGAAGTGCAATACTTCGCCGTCATAATAAAACTGCTCTCCGTAAGCTTCTGCCATCCGGCAGAGATAGTTGTAATGGGTTTCGTTATACTGGGCACTGTACAGAATCTGAGCGGATGCTTTAGCGTTTATTTTCACGTCAAACTTACTGCTTTCAATCCCCTGTTTAATTACTTCGGCAGCAATAATTCCCATGTTGACAGGCTGTTCTCCACCAAAGCTTTGTGTATGGGGAGCGGCATCCAATAAAATAGTTGGGCTCTGTCCTTTTAGTACAATATTTCCCAGGCTATGGTGTTCCTGGCTGAAGCCCACTTTTGTGATTACTCCCACAAAGGTTCTTTCAGGGCTGCCTTCTACATCTTTATACTTAAAAACTACAGTTAGGCGTTTTCCTAAAAACTGCTGAGCTTCTTCGAGATCATGGTTTTGTATTCCATCAAGTGTATCGTGGGCTAGAGTCAATTCAAAGTCATGGTGTTTTTTTACGCTCTGCTGTAAACGGAAGTGTTTGAAGTGCTTGATTATTTTCCCTTCAATCACAATATCCAGTTTCACCACGCGGTTGATTCCGGGAATATGATTTTCCGAAATCTTTTCAGAATTCGAGGTATTTTTATTCATAGGAGATGAGGTGTTTTTGAAAGGTTTTTATTTTTAAAAATAATTCTAAAAATAAGCGTCCTTTTATAAAGTTATAAATTTTTCACAATATAAAACCAATTAATATCCATCATATTTAAAAAATAACAGCAATTTATACAAGACATTTAAAAACATAGATTTGATGATCATTGGAGACAAAAAAACAGAACAGCGTCCTGACGGATGAACTATTCTGTTTTCTTATGTAAGTTTTTAAAGTGATCAGATTCTTATGCAGTAGGCCATGCTCCGTGATAAGAAGAGGTTCCCAGATCAATCTGTTCAGCACTTATAACAAAAGAAATGTACATACTGTTTTCATCCACGGCATCAAAATCCACTTCATGCTGAATCACGTACCCGTTTTGCCATTTCAATGTTGTTAAAGTTCCTTCTTCATGAGACTTGTTGAAAGTTACTTCGCCCACTGTAGGCTTGTACTTTCCGTTAAGAAGACTTTCCAGAATATCTGCTTTTTCTGTAGCTTCTACTGTAATTTTGATTAACGCATTGGAAGGATCTGATGCTACACGTCCTGAAACGTCTGTAGATCTTGATACGCTGTAGTTAAGCTTTAACAGCTTCTGACCTTCCCCGTTGTTGAATTTTAAGATTCCCCTTGAATTTCTTTCTGCCATGATGGTAAATTTTAATCGTTAATATTTGATGATTGATGGTTGGTTATATCACCAAATTTAGATGTAAATATTTGACCGGAAGAATATTTTTATCTAAATATGAAAAAGTGTCGTATTTCTACGACTAACACTTGTTAGGTATAATACAATCTGTAAATCAATTATTTATAAATTCCAAAAAAATCACAAACTAGATGTAAAACGAAAAGGTTACCTCATTGAGATAACCTTTTTCCATCAGACATAAAGCTTCAGGTAGTTTGCCCCTGATGGGCCGATACTCTGTGTTTATGATTATTTTTTGTTTCTTTTTTCTTTTTGGATTTATTTCTTCTTCCCCACCAGATCAGGAACCCGGTAATAGGTAATGAAGTAGCGATGATACCGGCCAGAAATGTAGATAATTTTCCGATCTGTCCCCACCATTGCCCCATATGCAGTTGCCAGATTATATTTTCGGTCTTTTCATGTTGCAGATATTTTCTTCCGATATGTATCTCTTTTCCTGAATACATATCATAAATACTCAAAGAGGCATGCTCAATACTTTTAAGTCCTACTTTTCCTGAAGTGAAAATATAGGCTCCCAGTTTCTTTCTTTCAAAATTCCAGATACTGACTTCTTTTTCACCACTTTTGTTCAGTACTTCATAAGCGAACGGAACAATATCCTTTGCTGTTTTCGTAGAATCCTGCCTGGGTAGAATGTCCATTAAATGTTCTGTAGTCCCGTTGGTCATCTTTACAGTAGTATTCATCAGAGGTTCAAAGAAAATAATAAGCCCTGTCATTCCCAGCATGAAGCACACAAGAAGCGAATAAAAGCCGTATACATTGTGAAGATCATAATTAAATCTTTTGAATCGTGCTTTCCATTTTATCGTAAAACTCGCCTGCCTCGTGGTTTTATTCCATTTTTTGGGCCACCACAAGATAAGCCCCGTGACTGTGCTGATCACAAAAATAATCGTAGCGAGGGCCACCACCCAACCTCCTGTCTTTCCCGCCAGAAACGAGGCATGAAAATGAGCCATGACAAAGAAAAACTGGAGTGATTCATCTTTTTTGAGAATTTTACCTGTGTACGGATCTGCGTAGACCATGGCCAACTTTGGCCCTTCGGGACTGAAAGCCCTGATACGGACGCTTCTTTTCGGATCTTTAAAGAACACAAACTCTGAAATGTCGTACCCCGGATTAGCTTTCCTGAAATTCTGTTTTAGTACGTCAGAAGATACCCGCTCTGCATTGTCGGGAACAGCGACGTATCTTGCCTTGCCGGCACTCCAGTCCATAATTTCGTCGCAATAAACAATAATGGTTCCTGAAAGAGATACCACGACCAGAATCACTCCTGCAACAATACTTGGCCATAAGTGAAGCCATGCTACAATCCTGCTGAAAAGAGATTTTCCTTTTTTCTTTCGAATTTTCGCTTTATCATTCATGTTTGTTTTTTTCATGATGGATAATATTGTTTTTCCAGCCTTTCCAAGGCTTTTACCGATTCCGGTGTACCTCTTTCTTTGGCGATGTTAATTATCTTTTTAAAGAATAATTCGGTAGGCTTAAAAGTATGATTCAAATCTTTGGAAAATGCCTGATAATGCTGGTTGATAAGTGCAGGATCTTTCAGAGCCTCCCTGAAATTCCATTTATTTGATTTGAATATAAAGCGTAGCCCGTCATTATTACCGGGTAAAGGAACTGTTCCATGGTCGTCATTTTGATAGAATTCATATTTCCAGCTGAGGTTTTTCAGCTTTTGCTGCTCCAGCAGGTTTTTGAATTTACCAATGGCGATTTCATGTTCATCGTCTTTAACATTTCTTGCCTCTGCATTATTGGCCTGAGCGAGGAAAAATTTAATATTTTTAAAATCTTTTGTCGAGTTCTCTGCTTTTCTGACCATCAGCTCTTTATCCCACCAAAGGCTTGGGTCATTGGCTATATAAGCATTAAAAAACGGATCTGACAAAAGGTTATTGACTGCTGTAAGTCCTCCGAATGAATGACCTATCAAAACTTTGTAATCATTTGAACGATATTTCTTTTCAATGAACGGATAGAGCTCTTCTTTGATAAACTTCATAAATACTTCATTGCCTCCGCTTTCTGTAAACATTGTCTGTTTTTTACCCGCAAAGTTTATTTCTTTCGAAGCTTTTGTAGGTGTCAGATCCCTGGTACGGTTTGTATTGGCTATCGCTACCAGAATGGCTTGTGGTAAAATGCCAAATGGCTCTTTACTCAAATACTGATATACTGAGGAAAGGTAGTTGAAATTATTTTCAGCATCCAATACATAAATCACGGGATAGCTTGTTTTGGTATACTGATCATATCCTTCAGGAAGAGACACGTAAACGGAACGTTCTTCATGAAGAAACTCCGATTTCAATGGAATTTTCATTCCTATACTGATATTTTCAATCTGAGTTGCCTGTGCTTTGAACTGTAACAGTCCCGCCCATAGAACTATAAATAATAATCCGGTTCTCATTAGCAATTGTTTTATTTATATAGTTAGAATTTATAGTTTAATGAAAGTAAAAGCTGGCGTGGATTCTGCACATACGTCCAGGAATCGCCAAGGTAATACTGCTGATTGGTAAAATTGTTTAGTTTGAGGGCAATTCTGTATGATGACTGATCATAGAAAACAGAAGCATCAAACTTTGCATATCCTTTAGATACGACATCAGAACTGTCTACAAGATAGAACTGGGATTGTGCATTTCCCCCTGCGCCGATACCAAAACCTGAGTATTTCCCAGAAGGAATGGTATAACTTAACCAGAAGTTTCCGGCGTGTCTTGCCTGTCCGGCCGGTCTTCTTCCCTGTACATCTGCTTTTGCTTTTTCATAGACACTGTCATTATAGCCGTATCCCAGAATAATATTAAATCCATGAAATGGGGATGTGATCAGATCCATTTCCACTCCCTGACTTCTTTGGGTTCCATCCTGGATGGTAAGGGTGGGGTCTTTTTCTGTAGGTGTACTGCGTACTTTATCTTTTACCTGAATATTATAATAACTTAGAGTTCCGGAAAGCTTACCGTCCAGTAACTCATATTTCACACCTCCTTCCCATTGATTTGCCTGTTCCGGTTTATAAGTTCTTATCTCACCTAATGAGCTGCTTGGCGCTATATTTTTAAAACCGTTCATATAATTTCCAAACAAAGACACCTTATCTTTTATCACCTGATAAACCAATCCGAGTTTTGGAGACCACGAGTTTTGAATATCTTTATCGGAAACACTGTTGAAATGATCATATCTAAGGGAAGCCATCGCAAATAAACGGTCCGAGACATTGATCACATCAGAAACATACACACTGAAGTTTCTGTAATCACGCTTATAGCCTCTATAGTTTGTTCGCCCCAATATATCCTGATAGGCAGCCTGCGAAATATAAGGTGAGCTTTCATCATTAAACATAACCGGAACAAACTTATCCAGATTACCAAATTTATTTTTATAAATCTGCTGGTCAATATCCTGTACTACCCCTCTTTTATCTGTCGTTTTGGTAGTAGTATAATCAAATCCTACCAATATTTTATTTTTAATTTTTTCCGAAATATTGAAATTACCGATAAAGTTTTGCTGAATTTCATTCAGGTTAAACGTGCTGGGGATATGGTAATAATCTCTCCTTATAGTTCCTTTGTTGGATAAATTCAGGAAAAGATAATGGGCATCATTCTCTGTTTTGGCAGAAGAGAAGCTGGTTTGAGAAACCCAGTTATCTGATATTTTATAGTTTGCCGTGGCAAAAGTGTTGAATATTTTAGCTTTACTCTGGATTTCATCACTTGCGTATGATATTTTTTTATCCAGATTAAAATCATTGATACTTTTATCTTTGAAGACAATATCTTTTCCTGTTATCAGCCCCATATAAGTAGTATTACGGCTAATATCAAAATATTCAAAATCAAGGTTAATATCCAGGCGGTCATTTACTTTAAAGGAAAAAGAAGGCGCAATGGCCACGGATTTTGATTTTCCGAAGTCCTGGAAACTTCCGTCGTTATTATAGGCGGCATTGATACGGGCCAGAAAAGTCTTGTTCTTATTAAGTGGTGTACTCACATCTACCGTGACACGGTTGCTGCTCCAGCTTCCCGCAGTATACCCTATTTCACCTTTGAAATGGTGTAATGGTTTTTTGGTTACTCTGTTAACAAATCCTCCGTAGCCTACCAATAATGCAGACCCGAATAAGGTTCCGGACGGCCCTTTGATCACTTCAATAGCTTCAAGGTTTACAGGATCGGATAGAGAGACAAAGTTTGTCGCCATACCATTTCGCAGCGCTCCTGCCGAGGCATTCGAACTGAATCCGCGCATGGTAAGACCGAGGCCTACCCCTCCGCTTCCTACACTTACGGATACGTTATTTACTCCGGGAAGGAGATTCAGTGAGCTCTGGAGGTCGGTCGCTACCTGCTGTTGTATTAATTCTTTGGGAAGAACGGTATAAACCTGCGGGTTTTCCAGGTTCTTAAGAGGCATTTTGGCAACATATTCAGATTTTTTCTCGGCATATTTTTTTACCCCCGAAACAATAATCTCTTCAATGTGTTTTGATTGAACCGTTGTGTCTTTTTTGTGTTGTGCAACGATCAATACTCCCGACAATAAGGGTATTGAACACAATAGCTTCTTCATAGTTTATTTTTGCTGCAAAGGTATTTATTTTTATTAATTCTAAATAATAATTAATAAAAACATTTTAAAACCTGCATAATTTAAACCATGTATTTGTCGCTATTTTTACATTATAGACAATAGCAAAAACACAAACACCTAATCCACATGAACGCCAAAAAAATGTCCTACCAGTGCTGTGATTCCCATTGCTACAGTACCCCAAAAACAGATTCTCACCATGGCGATCCCCATATGTGAGCCTCCCGTTCTTGCTGATACAGCTCCTAAAAGCATCAAAAATATAATTGAAAAACCATATTGAAAATAAACCATTTGTTTAATCGGAGCCAGGAGGGAAACCGTAAAAGGCAATAGGGCTCCTACAGCAAATGATGCGAATGAAGCAATAGCTGCCTGCAAAGGTTTTGCCTGTGTTATTTCATTGATTCCCAGTTCGTCTCTTGCATGGGCCTCCAGGGCATTATGTTCTGTAAGCTCTGTAGCTACCTGCAATGCCGTTTCTTTGCTGCATCCTCTTTTTTCATAAATTTTAGCAAGTTCCCGCAGTTCTATTTCCGGCATTTCTTCCAATTCACGTTTTTCACGGATAAGGTCTGCTTTTTCGGTGTCTTCCTGGGAACTTACGGACACGTATTCACCGGCTGCCATAGACATTGCCCCGGCAATCATTCCGGCTAATGCGGCAAGAATAATAATATGACGTGCCGGTTCTGCTGCGGCAACACCAATGACAATACTTGTTGTAGATAATAACCCGTCATTTGCTCCCAATACAGCCGCACGGAGCCATCCCACTCTGTTTACGTAATGCTTTTCTAACTGATGATGCATATTTACTTGTTTCGGCGTTGATATTGTTATTAAAGTTATAAAATGTTTCTTCAAGAATCATTTTAAATTACCCGGGTTTGGGAAAGAAAGTAAATTGTACAATGAGGAACTTGGAAGACTTAGAAGCAAGAAACTTCTGTACATGCATAAAATCCTATGAAATAACGTGATGAATAGTAAAAAAGAAATAGTATCCTGATGGATTATTTATATCTGTAATAGGTTATACTTTCCTCTGTCAGACTGGCTTCATTGTCCCTCTTAGTTTCAGGATCTTGCTCATATGACGTTTTTTGGAGCGTAATATCGTCTTTTGGATCATCCAGGGTATCATGCTTACTTTTTTCAATAGCCGCAATCAGCTCATCAAGTTTCAGCTGCAGCTCTTTTGAATCTTTTTGTGCATTACGGATCATCATTACCGCAAAAGCGGCAATTCCCAGAACTGCACTTCCTTTAACAAAAGCTCCAGTGGTAACACTATTCAACATATCTTTTATCATAACATTATTTTTTAAAATTACTGAGCTTACAACAGGTTGCAACAACCCGTATTGAGATTGATTTTTTCCAGCAGTTATCTTTCAATCAGAAATAAAGCCTTTACGAAAAATGTGGTAGGTTTAGAAAGCAACCCTTGCAGAACATATCTGACCGAAGGTAAAAAAAATACAGTTAACACTTTATGATTCAGATCATAGAACCCGATATCTACTGTCTTATCACGTGAAAGTTCGTATTTTCTTATATTTGCACAATGAGTTTATTATACATTGACTGGAATGTCAATCCCGAAATTGCAAATATTCTGGGAATTCCTTTAAAATATTACGGTCTATTATTTCTTGCAGGCCTTGTTTTATGCTTCAACATTTTAAAAAGTGTTTATAAAAAAGAAAATTTGAGTATGCAGGCACATGAAGCGCTGTTTTCATATGCTCTGATCGGAATATTATTAGGAGCACGTCTGGGCCATTGTTTTTTTTATGACTTTGATTATTACTCACAACATCCTTTAGAAATACTTTTACCCATCCAGAAAGGCCCTGATGGAGCTTATCATTTCACAGGTTTTGCCGGGCTTGCCAGCCATGGTGGTGGTATCGGTTTGATTATTATGCTGCTGTTGTACGCAAGAAAGTATGCGATCCCCTTTATGACCATACTGGATGCTATCGCTATTGTATTACCATTGGGAGGTACCTTTATCAGATTGGCGAATCTGATGAATTCAGAAATTATAGGTGTACCAACGAATGTTCCGTGGGCTTTTATCTTCAGACAGGTAGACGACCTTCCAAGGCATCCTGCCCAGCTCTATGAAGCGATCTCTTATCTGATCATATTTTCCGTTGTTTACTTGATGTATAAGAAAAACTTCGTCAAAATCGGAAAAGGCTTTTACTTTGGGATAAGCATTCTTTTAATTTTCGTCATGCGTATCCTGATTGAATTTATCAAGGTAGATCAGGTTGAATTTGAACATGGTATGAGCTTAAATATGGGACAACTCTTAAGCATTCCTTTTATTATCCTTGGCTTATTTTTTATCATCAAAAGTATAGTTGAAAAAGGGAAAATGAAAACTTCATAATTTCCACTTTTCTGTTAAATAAAAAAAACTCATTGAAAATGGCTTCAATGAGTTTTTTATGGTATTTCTTACCTATCTTGTGGTATATCCTCCGTTGGCAAAGATGGTCTGCCCCGTGATCCACCATCCGTCGGTTACTAAAAACTCTACCAATGGGGCAATGTCTTTGATATCGGTAAGGCCTCCTAATGCAGCTGCTGATTTATGATAAGCAACGGCGTCGTCTGTTTCCTGGCCATAGAAAAAAGGAGTATCCATAGGGCCCGGAGCTACAGCAGTTACCGAAATACCCCTTGAACCAAATTCTTTTGATGCAGCCCTTGTGAAGTGTTCTACAGGAGCTTTTGCCCCCGCATAGGTAGAATACAATCCGGTATAGGCAGCCAGCAATGAAGTGACAATTGTACATATTCTTCCGTTGTCATTCAGTTTTTTGCCGGCTTCCTGTAAGAAAAAGTAAGCAGATTTTGAATTGACATTGAACATGGTATCATATTCTGCTTCCGTAGTATCGGTGAACGGCTTTTTCAAGACCATACCTACGGTATTGATAGCTATATCGATTCCTCCAAAACGGGAAATCGTTTCATCAAAAAACTTTGTAAGATTTTCTACTTTGGTGAGATCTCCCTGAAACAGGAATGCTTCTGCACCTAATGCCTGAACTTCTGCAAGAGTTTTTTCACTTTCGGCCTTAGAACTTTCACTGTTGTAATGAATGGCCAGCTTTGCTCCTTTTGCGGCAAAATCTTTACTTAATAATCCTCCAAGATTCTTGCCTCCACCGGCAATTAAAACAACTTTTCCCTGTACATTTTGTGTTGACATTTTGTAATTTTTAAATGTTAATACAGCAAAGATGAACAATAAAACGCACCACAGTATGGTGAATTTTTCGGAAGTTGTCTAAAGTATCAGTTACCGTTTCCTGAATCAGGTCAAAATAAAAATCAAAATTTTATCACAAACAATTTTATCATTATGGTATTATTTACCAGACAGATACATTTTAAGAGACCAGGATAAAATGAAATTTACACTGAAAACCCCCATCAATAAAGAATTTTAGGCACAGCATTTGATACTTTGGCGAGTATCGCACACCACATTCATACAAAAATATATTTTTTTTCATAATCCTCAGGTTTCTGGGGATTTTTTGGTAAATCCTTTTGAATACTCCATCATCATTACTATAAAATGATTTATAAAATTCTTAATAATAACCTTTTCTGATAATCAATCATTTAAAACAGGATTATTCATTTTATTGTTGTATATTTGCATATTATAATCAAGTCACTACTTTGTTTTCTGTAACGACTCGAATAATTCATTCAGTCATTGCTTTTTGAGCAGCCATATTTTTAACTTTTATTCTTCTATTAAGAACAATACTTGTCGGAATTTTAAAGCTCTGGATGATTGGAAAAAAATCCAAGGACAGGAAACATCGACGGGCTTTAAAGGTCTGCAAGAGACCAGATTGAACTTAACAATTTATAGAAACTAAATACTAAAAATAATTTATGGCAGATTCTTTTTCTAAAAAGGAAAATTTCAAGAAAAAAATTCAAAAGCAAAAAGAAAAGGCGCTAAGACGCGAAGAACGTAAAACGAACAACAACAAAGGGAAGGATATGGAAGATGTATTCATGTACGTAGATGAATTCGGAAGATTAACATCTACTCCCCCTGAGCAAAGACAGGAAATCAACCTTGAAGATATTCAGCTTGGTGCAGCTCCTATCATTGAAGAAGATCCAAGAAAAACAGGAATTGTTACGTTCCTGAGTGAAAAAGGATATGGTTTTATTACAGAAGATAATTCCAAAGAAAATATCTTCTTCCACAACAACAACTGTGCGGAACCTGTGAAAAAAGGAAACAAGGTATCTTTTGAAAAAGAGAAGTCTCCTAAAGGGTTTTCAGCTGTTGAAATTCAGATTGTCAAATAATATTTACCGATAAAATATTTCTGTCATTCAAAGCAGATTTATTGTAAACAATACAGAAAGAGACTGCCCGTGGGCAGTCTCTTTTTTATATCCGAATCATATAGTTATAAATATTCCGGATGATATTTCACAAAAAAGAAAAGAAGCCACCTGAAAAGGCAGCTTCATCCATCGTAAAAAAGTATAATCAATCCAGTTTCCCTCCGAGTGCTTTAAACAAAAGGACGTTATTCCTGGTATTCTGATGCTGGAACTGTAATAAATCCAGTTCAGCAGTTAATTTGCTCTTTTGAGAATTGATCAGTTCAAAATAATTCGCATATCCTGTCAGATAGAGGTCATTAGAGACTTCTACTCCCCGATCCAGAAATCCCACTTCTTCAGATTTTAATTGTAAAACCCTCTCGTAGATTTTAGTTTGCTTCAGAATAGACTGCAATTCATTGAATGCGGTGGTAATACTTTTCTGATAGTTCAGAAAGGCGATTTCCTGTTCTTTGCTGGCTACTTTAAATTCGTATTTCAATTGTCCTTTATTAAAGACGGGCACCATAAGCCCACCAAGCAATTGCCCTGCTAAGGAACTTGGTTTGAATAACGTTTCCACGGAAAAAGAATTCAGCCCGAAACCGGCACCAAGGTCTATTTTAGGGTAGAAGGCAGCTCTTGCCGCTTTGGCGTCGGCCTGCGAGGCTTCCAGCACATAATAATTGGCTGCAACATCAGGACGAGAGTGAATAACAGCTTCCACATTAATATTTTTATTTAAAACATCCATATTGGTAGGCATCAAGGTCTTTCCTCGTTTTACATCACCACCATAGCTTCCGGTGAGGGTAGTAATGGCTTGCTCAACGGTAACAATCTCAACTTTGATGTGTTCAATTTCAGCCAGCCAGTTATTATTCTGAGCTTTAAACTGCTGTACCGCCAGTTCTGTAGCTTTTCCGACTTCACGCTGGGCCAAAACAATCTCAAAGGCGCGCTGCTGAAGGTTATAATTTTTCTGATAAATGGCAAGACGGTTGTCTAAAGCCACCAGTTGATAGTATAAATTGGCGATATCAGTAAAAAGCTCTACCTGTAAGAGCCTTAGCCCTTCCGCAGAAGCAAGAAATTTCTTTTGAGCTGCAATTTTTTTATTTTTTAACTTACCCCAGGCATCAATTTCCCAGCTGCTCCTTGCCCCCAACCAATAATTGGGTGTAAAGTCTCTGTTGATCTTTTGTTCCTCAGTGATATTAGGAGAAAGATTGGTATCATAATTTCCTACTCCTTCCATGGTATATTTTCCGTAACGGTTGCCTGAAGCCTCTACTCCCACTTCCAAAGAGGGCAACAGATCCATTTTGGAACGCTGAAGAAAGCTATTGGCAATTTCTACTCTCTGTTGGGCAATCTGAAAATCAGGGTTAGCCTGAACTACTTTATCAAAGAGCTCCAACAATTGTGGTTCTGTAAAATACTCTTTCAAATTGAGTTGTTGAAATTCCTCTGAATTTGTACTATTCCCTTTTTTGAGAATTTCCTGCGGCAGCTCCCGGGCTTTTTTTACATCAGCCACTTTAGGTACTGCGCAGGAACTAAGGCTTATGACAGCAATTCCGAATACTATATTTCTATGATTTAGTCGTTTCATTTTTCTTCTTATTTTCAAGTTTTGCAAAGAATATATACAGCCCGGGGATGACTACCAATCCGAAAATAGTTCCGATCAGCATTCCTCCTGCTGCTTCCGTACCAATCGACCGGTTTCCTATCGCACCGGCTCCTGATGCAATACACAGAGGAATAAGACCTGCCACAAATGCAAAAGAAGTCATCAGGATAGGACGAAGACGCTGTCTTGCCCCTTCAATAGCGGCCGGAATGATATCAAAGCCCTGTTTATTCCTGGCTACGGCAAATTCTACAATCAGGATGGCATTTTTAGCTAAAAGCCCGATCAACATGACCAGAGCAACCTGTGCATAGATATTATTATCCAGTCCGGCCAATACCAATGCGATATATGAACCAAAGATCCCGGTTGGCAGGCTTAAGAGTACGGGCATAGGAAGAAGGAAACTTTCGTACTGCGCCGCCAGCAAAAGGTATACAAACAATAGACAGATCAGGAAAATATAAACGGTTTGGTTTCCGGACAAAATTTCTTCTCTTGTCATTCCCGACCATTCTATGTCGAAACCTCTCGGAAGTACCTCTTTAGCTACGCGTTCTACGGCTGCAATGGCATCACCGGAACTATACCCTTCCGCAGGTTCCCCGTTGATCATGGCCGACATATACATATTGTACCTTGTCAGCACTTCGGGACCATATACTTTTTCAATAGTGATAAATGTTGAAAAAGGGACCATTTCGCCTTTGTCATTCTTTAAATATAAATTCAAAATACTCTCTGGGGTATCCCTGTGCTCGGGACTTGCCTGAACCATCACTTTATACATCTGACTAAAACGGATAAAGTTCGTTGCATAATAGGAACCTAACATAGTCTGCAGTGTTGACATTGCATTGTCTACAGAAATTCCTTTCTTCGCGGCCATATCGTAATCTACATTGATCATATATTGCGGGAAGGTAGCATCGAAACTGGTAAAGCTGTTTTGGAGTTCCGGTGCTTCATTCAGTTTTTTAACAAAATCCTTCGTGATCTTATCGGTATTTTCGATTGTTCCGCCGGTTCTGTCCAGTAAACGCAATTCAAAGCCACTGGTATTTCCAAATCCGGGAACGGTTGGTGGAGCAAAGATTTCTATCTGGGCATCGGCAATACCTTTTGTTTTTTCTGAAAGTTGAGCAATCAGATCATTCACTGAAATACTTCGTTGTTTCCAGTCTTTAAGGTTGATCATTGCCATTCCGTAGGAGGAACCTGCAATTTCTGTTACAATACTGTATCCGGCAAGTGTTGTTACGTTTTCCACACCTTCAATTTTTTTAGCCATCACTGTCACTTCGTCCAGTACTTTTTCTGTTCTTTCCACCGTGGCTCCCTGTGGTGTGGTAACACTGACGTACACCATTCCCTGGTCCTCCATCGGAATAAATCCGGTCGGAAGGAATTTACTGGTTACAAAAGTTAATGCTATAAATAAGAAAAGTAAGCCGAACGTAACGGTTGTTCTTGTGGCAAATTTTGTTAATATACCTACATATCCGTTAGTCAGTCTTTCAAAACCTATATTAAAGCTATGGAAAGCCCTGTCGATAATGGTTTTCTTTTTATCATGGGCATGAGGCTTTAAAATAATAGCACACAGCGCAGGCGTAAGCGTTAAGGCATTCACCCCTGAAATCACAATACTGATCGCCAGCGTCAGTGAAAACTGACGGTAAAAAACACCAACCGGCCCATCCAGAAATGCTACGGGAATAAATACGGCAGACATTACAATGGTGATTGCTACGACCGCTCCCGCTATTTCTTTTGTAGCACTTACCGTGGCATCCATGGCATTCATTCCTTCTTCCATTTTAACGTGAACGGCTTCCACGACGACAATTGCATTATCCACCACAATTCCGATGGCGAGGACGAGGGCAAATAAGGTCAACAGGTTGACGGAGAAATCAAGCATATTCATAAAGGCAAAAGTTCCTACCAATGCTACCGGAACCGCCAGTACGGGAATCAATGTTGAGCGCCAGTCCTGAAGGAAGATAAATACCACAATTCCTACCAGAATAAATGCTTCGATCAAAGTTGTCAATACCGCACTGATGGATGCGTCAAGGAACCTGGACACATCATAAGCCATATTATACTCCATTCCCGGAGGGAAAGAGGAGACTTTCAGTTCTTCCATTTTGGCTTTTACACTTTCAATCACTTCAGAAGCATTGGACCCGGGACGTTGTTTCATCATAATGGACGCAGAAGGTCTTCCGTCTGTTTTGGAAACCATTCCGTAATTCATTGCTCCGAATTCCACTTTCGCAATATCTTTCAGTTTTAAGATCGTTCCGTCTATATCAGCACGGATAGGAATTTCTTCGTACTGCTTAGGTTCGAAAAATTTACCTTTATATTTGATTACATATTGCAGCTGACTGGAAGTTTTTCCTGAGGTCTCACCTACTTTTCCGGGTGCTGCGGAAATATTCTGCTTCTGGAGTGAGCTGATCACTTCATCTGCAGAGATAGTATAGGCTGCCATCTTTTGGGGATCGAGCCATACCCTCATAGAATATTCTTTCTGTCCCATGATCTCGGCACGACCTACTCCATCAATACGTTTCAATTCCTGAAGAACGTTGATGTCTGTAAAGTTGTAAATAAACTGTTCATCCTGGCTTGGGTCAGTACTGGTAATATTGAGGTACATCAGCATACTGTTCACCTCCTTTTCAGTGGTAACTCCGGCCCTGATTACTTCTTCGGGAAGTTCATCAAGGATTGTAGTTACCCTGTTCTGTACATTGACTGCTGCTACATCAGGATCTGTTCCGACTTCGAAAAACACCTGGATAAGGGTAAGCCCATCATTTGAAGTAACCGTAGACATATAGGTCATGCCCGGCACTCCGTTGATGGCCCGTTCGAGAGGAAGTGCTACAGCATTAGCTGACACTTCCGCATTGGCTCCTGTATATTTTGCTGTTACCGTTACAGAAGGCGGTACAATATCGGGAAACTGGGTAATCGGCATCTTCAGCAAGGCCATAATTCCCAGGAGTACAAATACTATGGAAATAACCAACGAAAGAACCTTTCGTCTTATAAACATTTCTACCATTATAAATTGATTTAAAGATTATGAAAGCTTACACCTTCTTTTTAATTTTAATGGCATCACCATCTTTTAAAGACTGAGTACCTTCATAAATGATTAAATCTCCTTTTTTAAGACCACTTTCCACCAAATAGGAATCCCTCAGAGTATTTCCGATCTTAATATGGGTCATTTTCACCTTGTTCTGCTTATCGAGTACAAAAACGTAGGTTTTATCCTGAATAGAGAATGTAGATTTTTGCGGAATAAGAATGGCATTATTCTGTTGTTCGGAAATGATAAGCTTCCCGGAAGTACCATGTTTGATCAGACGGTCCGGATTGGGAAATAAGGCTTTATACCGGATGGAGCCTGTGGCCCTGTCAATTTCTCCTTCTGCTGTTTTCAAGGCTCCGTTAAACCGGTAATTTACGCCATTGGGTAATGTCAGTTCAATCTTCTGATGATTACCTATCTTATCATTAGCCAAGAGTTCAAAGTATACATTTTCCGGAATGGAAAAATAGGCATACACCTCATTCAGTTGAGATAGTGTTGTCAAAAGGGTACCATTTTCTACCAAACTTCCGTCTTTGTGGGGAATAACATCAATAACTCCATCGAAAGGGGCTGTAATTTTTGTAAAGCTAATCTTCTGCAATACGGTTTTCTTCTCAGCATCAGCAAAGGCATGCCTGGCTTTGGCGGATGATAATTTTGCTTTTACCATCTCCAGTTCGTTATTGGCCACAAATTTTTTGGCGTGCAGGCTCTGGATCTGTTTCAGTTCCACTTCAGCAATACGGACGTCAGCCTCTGTTTGCTTTAAGGCTGCGTTGGCTTTAAGTAATTCCATCTGAAGTTCGGCATCATTAATTTTAAAGAGAGCCTGGCCCTGGCGTACAAACTGACCTTCGTTAACGTAGATATGCTGTATAATCCCTCCTATTCTGGAACGCATTTCCACGTTCTTTTTGGCCTGAATATCTGTTACAAAATGGTTACTTACTAAAGTATCTTTTTCTTTGATTTCAAGTACCGGGACTTCTTTCTCGTTCTGATTGTTTCTTTCCTTGTTTTTACTGCATGACACAGCGAATAATGTTGCAAAAGTGCAAATTATTACATTTTTAAAATACATCTTACAATGTTTAAGTTATAAAAATTTCGTTAAAATAAAACTGGTTTTCAATACCTTAAACTAATAGAGCTGGAGGAGATGGAGAAAAGATCTGACGCCGCAAATGGTAGAGAGTGAAATTTCAGGAAGGCTGATTTTCGGGCTTAGTTTTAGAACTGCCGAAAAGTCTCCCGGAGCATCTTCTTCTTTGCGTACGGAGTGTTTTACAATTTTTGAGGCTGCGGGCAATGCATGTGTATTCATATCAGCCTCCTCGTAAACATCCAACAGGTGGATATTGCTTACATGGGGAACATGAGGAATATTATTTAATGATTTTTCTGCCCAATTCGAATTGAAAAGGGTAAAAACCAGTATAATATAAAATATGATAAATGACCTCAGACCTGCCATGTCAACAAGAATACGTGCTTTGTGTAAAAACGATAGTGCCGCAAAAATAGGGATTTTTGTGCGGAAAAGCGGTCTTTTAATTGTTAAAAAAACTTAAACAATGGCTATGTATCATCATGGAATCCTTAGCTTGTATAAAGATTTCAGGCTCTGGCAAATTTTAAGGTGACGAATTACGGTGTTTAAAACAACTTACTCAGTATCCTGAAACGGTAATCAAAGATATACTCCAGTTTCTTTTTAACAAACAGTTTGTGGGCGATTTCCCCCAGGAATCCCACAGGAAGCTCATATTCTATAGTATCGCGCATTAATACTCCATATTCATTAGGAATAAACTCATGATGGTGATTCCATAATTTGTAAGGTCCTTTTTTTTGAAAATCGATAAAGCTTTTTTGAAAATCCACGTGGGTGATCTCTGTCTGCCATTTCATTCTGATCCCGAATAAAGGCGAAATATAATAATCGATGATCATGCCTTCATCAATTTCATCATTTTCCATCTCTGTAAGAACAGTAAATCCCATGTCTTTGGGAGTAATCTCAGAAAGATTATTAGCCGAAGAAAAAAATTTCCAGGCAGTTTCTATATCACAGTTGAGCTGTTGCTCCCGGAAAAGGATATGCTTCATCGTATTTCTTTTTATTTATAAATCCACATCAGAACCGGTTTTTCTGAATTTTGAATCATAGGATCAATTTTCTTCATAGCATTATTTGAAATGGTAGGACAGCCCCATCCTTCCGGTGATCCTTTGGGAAAAGTTTCTTCATCACTCATCAGGTCCCAGGAATGAAAGACAATAAATCTTTTTAATGCATTGGTATTGGTTTCTTCAAGCCCGTGCATCAGGTATTTTATATTAATTCCCCATTCACTGTAGCCTCTTCCCTGTAGTTTATACTTTCCTAGTGAAGACAGATGACTTCCGTCTTCGTTACTGAATTCCGGGCGATCTTTTGATTCGTCCTTACTCCATGAGTTTGGGCCACAACCATGACCTACCAGGTATTTCTCTGTAACCGATTGTGTCTTTAGATCCCAGACAAAAAATCGTTTGATCCCTGAATGCAGGCTCATATCAATAAGAATACAAAAATCGGTATTCAGATCTTTGGACATACAAAATTTCAAGGCTTCCTGACCTTTTATTTTCATTTTAGAAAGGTCAGCTTCCGGCTTCTTTTCAGCCTTTGGAACAGGATTAACAGGAATAAAATCCGTTGCAGCTTTTTCTTTGATACAAGAGAAAGAAATAAAATTCAGCAAAAGAAACAGATAAATCCTTTTCATCTTTATTTATAGTGCTGAAAAATCCCAAAATCAGTGGGAGTCCAAAGAGCTGCCTTTTGTCCTGCCGCTTTTAAAGCATCATTTGTCCAGGTGTTGCAGGTATAGAGGAAACTGTATGTTCCCTTTGCGTCATAAAAAGCGTCATTATCGCTATACACCGCGTCGGTAGGTATCAGCATGAAATTTCCATTCTGATCTCTGTCAAATTTATCTTCTACAAATTGTACAAGATTTTTGTACTGACTTCTGCTGATCATAATCATTTTGCAGTCATCTGCTTCTTTCATGGTATAATAGTAGGTGCAATGCATGGCCGAATCACTTAACCAAAAGGCTGCTTTTACAGCGGTGGAAAATTTTAAATCAGCCCAGGTCGGGGTATCAAGGTAAAAGCCCTTATCACCCCATCCTATTCCTATATAATTGTAATCTGTTTTTTTTGATTTGACGTTGGCAAAAGGTATTTTCAGGCTCCAGTCCTGCATATCATTCCTTACCGGCATCACAATATCAGTATGCACACCGTTGGTATAAATATAAATGGGGATATCTTTCTTTTCGCCATCATTTTTAGCAGAAACCGGTATAAAAGGAATCAGCAGTCCCAGGATCACGTAAATAATCACAATTCCCAAAATAATTCCCAAAACTTTCAGAGCGTAGATGAGTATGGTTTTCCCAGTCATGTTTTTTAATAAAATTTAATCTTTAATTTTTGGTAAAAGTATTTGTTTTTATCGAAAAAATGGCTATATTTAGTTACGAAATATTCATAAATATGCGTAAAAATACCAAGTCCCAAAAAAGATTTAAAGTAAGAGTAAAAACTGCTCCAAAAAGAATACAAAAAAAACGTTGATTTTCGGTGAGATCTAATCTCCTGAAAGTCAATTTTTCTTTTATAGGAAAGGCTTTTTAAGAAACTTATTCAAAAAAATCTTAACCTCTTTAAGGTAGAAAACTTAAGGAATGGTCGATTATCAGCTTTAGTTTGGAACTCAGAAAAATTCCAAAGGAGGGATTGTCACCAAAAGTTTAAGCTAAAATCAGTCTGAAGATCTCTGCAAAAACTCTATATTCCTCTTCAGGCCAGCAAATTTGGTTCTTTTCACGGGTGATTTCCTGAAGATTTCAGAGAAAATTTCCTGAGTAAGCTCTTTCCATTCTCCTTTTTTAAAATTTCTCAAAGCTTCATTAGGGGTAAATCTGCTCTGTTTATGGGGTGCTGCAAAACGATTCCAGGGGCATACGTCCTGGCAGATGTCACATCCGAACATCCAGTCTTCCATTTTATTTTTAAAGTGATCGGGTATTTCGTCTTTAAGCTCGATGGTAGCGTATGAGATACATCGGCTTCCGTCGACAATTTTTTCTGAAACGATAGCACCTGTAGGACAGGCGTCAATGCATTTCCTGCATGTTCCGCAATGATCTGTTGTGGCATGATCGGCAATCAGCTCAAGGTCACAGATAATTTCTGCCAAAAAATAAAAGGAACCGTTTTGTCTGGTAATGAGGTTGGCATTTTTTCCTACCCAGCCAATTCCAGACTTCCTTGCCCAGCTTCTTTCCATAACAGGGGCAGAATCTACAAATACTCTGAAACCGAATTCGCCGATTTCTTCCTGCAGCTCAGCTACCATTTCACGAAGAATTTCTTTGATGACCTCATGATAATCTTCAGCATAGGCATATTTTGATATTTTAAAGTTCTCCAGAACGGAGAGTTTTTCTTCGGGAAAGTAATTGTACGAAAGTGAAATTACCGATTTGGAATCTTCTACCAAAAGCCTCGGATCGAGTCTTTTATCAAAGTGATTTTCCATATATTTCATTTCGCCATTAAAATTATTCTTAAGCCATTTTTCAAGAGGTCTTGCATCTTCCTCCAAAAAATCAGCTTTGGAAATACCACAACTCTGAAATCCAAAACTTTTGGCCTTGGATTTTATCAGTTGGGAATATTTTTCTGCTCCTGCATTCATAATTTCACAGTGCAAAATTAAGATTATTTTATAAATTTGCGCGTTTTACAATTTTAGAATAAAAATAACCCGATAAAAAAACTACTAATCAATACTTATGAAAAAAGCAGCTCTTCTGGCAGGACTTCTTGCTGCAGGCATGCATTATGCACAAATTAAATTTGAAAAAGGATATTTCATAAACAACAGCGGTGAAAAAAAGGAGGTTTTAATCAGAAATATGGATTGGAAAAACAATCCTGTAGATTTTGAATATAAAACCGACACTTCTTCGGAAATTAAAAAAGAAAGCATCAATAATGTAAAGGAATTCAGCATCGATGGTGAATGCAAATATCTAAGAGCTACCGTAATGGTTGACCGTTCTTCTATGAACCTCAACTCTATGTCCGAAAACAAAGCTCCGGAATTACAAAAGGAAACTCTTTTCCTTAAATATATCGTTGAAGGAAAAGCTGATCTTTATTATTATGAAGACGGTAATCTCAGGAGGTATTTTTACAATTCTGAGACCTCTGAGCCGGAACAGCTTATTTACAAAGCATACTATATCAACGAAGGAAGTATAGGATATAATGAAGATTATAAAAAGCAGATTACTGAACACCTGAAATGTGGCAGCAACGGTATACCGCTTCAGAACATTACCTATACAACAAAAGATCTTACGAAGGTTTTTACACAGTATAATCAGTGCTCAGGAGACCTGGTGGCAGACTATACCAATTACAATGTTAAGAAAAACCTTTTCCATCTGAACATCAGACCGGGAGTTAATTTTTCATCTTTTAAAACGACTCATAATTATACCTGGCAATCTATAGAAACAAATTTTGGTAGCCATACCTCTTTCAGAATCGGACTGGAACTGGAATATGTTCTTCCTTTTAACAAGAACAAATGGGCCCTTTTTGCAGAACCTACCTACCAGTATTACAAAGGAAGTAAGGAAATCACAGAGAATGCAGGAACTTATTTTGAATACAAATATACTGCTACAACAGATTATAAATCTATAGAACTTCCTCTTGGATTAAGGCATTATTTCTTTTTGGGTGACCGTTCCAAGCTATTTTTAAATGCAGCCTACGTCATCGATTTTAATATGAATTCGTCTATCAAATTTGATCGGTCAGAATTGGAAGTTTCATCAGGAAATAATTTTGTGTTCGGAGCCGGTTATAAGTACAATGACAAATTCAGTGCTGAGGTCAGAGTGGGAACAGCAAGAACTCTGCTTCGCAATTATGTAAGTATAGGTTCGGATTATAATACCGTATCTTTCATTTTGGGGTATACTCTATTTTAAATAGTAGATCAGGCAGAGAGTTTTTCATAAAAAATTACGTAATTTCGTTTATAATTTAATGTTTAAAACAAACAACTATGTCTTTAATAGAAGTAATACAATCCGGAAATTATGAATTGATCGACGTTCGTGAGCCTATGGAGCTTGAAATGGACGGAAATATTGAAGGTGCTAAGAATATTCCTCTTGGTGAAGTAGAAGATAGACAGGATGAAATTTTATCTATCGAAAAACCGGTAATCATTTTCTGCAGAAGCGGAAACAGAAGTGGAAAAGCGTTAGAATATCTTACCGCTCAAGGATTAAAAGACGGTTATAACGGCGGAGGCTGGGCTGAGCTGAAAGCTGCACTTGAAGCAAACAGAGGAACTTTTTAAAAGTTCCTTTTTTTATTCCCTTATGTATTATGAATGTAAAAAATCAGTTTGAACAGCTTTGTGTATCATTGACAACGGATGAAAATTTAATTTCTACCTTATGGAAAGAAATCGAGAAAAAATATACTGAAAAAAGCAGACATTATCACGTCCTGACCCATCTTGAAAATATGTTTCTTGAGCTTGAATCTGTACAAGATAAAATTTCAGATTGTACAGCTGTTTCTTTTTCTGTATTCTACCACGATATTATTTATGATGCCACCTCAAAATCTAATGAGGAAAAGAGTGCTGGGGTTGCCAAAACGAGACTTGCCCGGTTGGGTTTACATCAAGATAAAATCAGTCTTATTTCTGACCAGATTATCGCTACAAAAGCTCATTTGAAATCTGAGCATACGGATACCAATTATCTGTTGGATGCAGATCTTTCTGTCCTTGGAAAGGATCTTGGAACCTATCTGGATTATACCCAAAAGATCAGAAAAGAGTATTCTATCTATCCAAATATTCTGTACAATCCGGGAAGGAAAAAAGTACTCAGACATTTTCTGGAACTTGAAAGTATCTTTAAGACAGATTATTTTAAAGAGAAATACGAAATGCAGGCAAGAGACAATATAAGTCATGAGATAGGATTGCTGTAAAAACAATTTTCATAAAAAAACCGCCTTTGCAGACGGTGTATTATTTTGCCGGAAGATTTATCCGGTTCCGGAATTTTCAAAAAAACTCATTTACGGATGGATTCCACAGGCTAAAAGCTTGCCCCTGAGTATGGCTATTGCTTCCACATCAGAGTGGCCCTCTGCTCTAAGCTCATTCATATAACTCTGGACATAGGTGAAATCAAATTTATAAGCGCAATCAAATTCTGATATACCTCCAAGAACGGTTTTTAACTGTTCTGAAGTTAACCTCTTCCCTTTCAGGTTCAGTTTGTTTTTTAAGTCTGCATTTTTCATAAATATTTATTTTTTTGGTGTATTAAAATTAAAAAATATTCCTTTGGCTCAAAAATCTCTTTTAAAAAAAAGCATTCATAAAATAATATTTTTACATAATTAATACATTTAAAAGTCACTACAAATTCCCTACAAATCTGGCTGTGGCCTTCAATACCTGCTCAGGTACTTCTTTATGTGGTGTATGACCGATACCGGGAATGATATATTTTTCCGCAAGACCGCTTGTCTGGGTAATCGTTTTTTCTACCTGATCTAAACTACCGTATTCATCTGCTTCTCCCTGGATGAATAGGAGCGGACAGGTAATATCTTTCAGAAGGTATTCAATATTCCAGTTTCGGAATTCGTCGCAAGTCCAGGTTTCCGTCCAGGCTTTAAATAATGTATCTGTTTTGTCTCCGTGATATTTCTGTAAACGTTCTGCCAGATTGGTGGTTTTATAAGCATCCCAGGCATTATAAATGCCTTTTAGAGTTACTTCTTCTACAAAGATATGCCCTGCTTCACAAATCACGGCCTTCACATTTGCCGGATATTTTGCGGCGGTAGTCAGAGCAATGGTACCACCATCACTATGCCCGAACAGAATAGCATTGCTGATATTCATCTGATCAAGAAGATCATTCAACAGATCTGCCTCCAGTTCCATATAATTGACAGGTCTTTCGTGGGTAGGCATTGGGTTTGACTTTCCATATCCTAATCTATCGTACGCGAGAATATTGCATCCTGTAACATCGGATACTTTTCCCGGAAAATCTCTCCAAAGCTGCACAGAACCTAGTGAGTCGTGCAAAAAAACAATGGTAGGTCTTTTCTCGTTTATATGTTGGTATTCTATGTATAGCTTTTGTCCTTTTACCTCAATTATTCGTGTATCCATTCTTAAAAAGCCGGCATTTTTACTTCTTCAAATTCTTTTAAAAGGTGATTGAAAACAGTTTCTACAGGTAGAACTTCATCTATTAAAGCGGATACCTGACCGATTTCCAATTCTCCATCTTCCATATCACCTTCAAACATTCCACGCTTTGCCCTGGCTCTGCCTAATGATGCGACTAATGCTTCTTTATCTCTACCGATCTGGTAAATATCTTCCAGTTCATTAAAGAACTTATTTTTAACCATTCTGACAGGTGCCAGTTCTTTGAGGGTAAGATGGGTATCTCCTTCCTTCAGCTCTGTGATTTTCTTTTTCCAGTTTTCATGTGCACTTGCCTCGGTAGTCGCAGCAAATCGGGAACCAATCTGTACACCATCCGCACCTAATATCATGGCAGCTTTCATCTGGGAGCCTAAAGCAATTCCCCCCGCTGCAATCAGGGGTTTAGAGATATGTTTTTTCACATTGGGAATAAGACAGAAGGTAGTCGTCTCATCTCTTCCGTTGTGCCCTCCGGCTTCAAATCCTTCTGCTACGATAGCGTCTACTCCGGCCTCTTCACATTTAACTGCAAATTTGGTAGAGGAAACGACGTGAGCAACTTTTATCCCTTCTTTCTGTAAGGTTTCTGTATAGGTTTTCGGGTTTCCGGCAGATGTAAAAACAATATTCACCCCTTCTTCTATGATAATCTGGATAATTTCCTCAAGATTTGGATACAGCATCGGAACATTTACTCCGAAAGGTTTATCAGTCGCCAATTTACATTTCTGTATATTTTCTCTAAGGATATCGGGATACATGCTTCCGGCTCCTATTAAACCCAGACCTCCACAGTTAGAAACAGCAGACGCCAGCCTCCATCCTGAGTGCCAGATCATGCCTGCCTGGATTATCGGGTATTTTATATTGAAAAGTTCTGTAATTCTATTTTGACTGGCCTGCATATCATGAAGTTTTTTTGCCGAATTAAAATCTATAAAATTGCTCATATGTAAAAATAATAAAAACATAGGATTGATGGGCGAAATATTAGTAGATTTTCTGCCAGTCAGCCTAAAAATAATATGACCGGGTCAGGTGATCCGCTAAAGAAGTATTGTTTTGCAGCAATAAAAAAAACCTTCAGAAATTCTGAAGGTTTTGATATTATTTTTTGATTGCGTCTTTCTTCCAGTTGGCCTTAAAGTTACAGTTGTCGTAACGTCCGTCTATGGAAATGAAAGTTGTCGGTAGTTTGGAATTAACAAACTTTTCAACCATTTCATTTTTCTTTTTATTAAGCGCCATTTGTTTGATTCTGCTAAAGTCAGTTTCAAGGGTGATCTGGTGGGCCGGAATAACATCATCCAGTTTAATGATCTTTACTACCTTTCTTCTGTTTTCTTCTTCATCAAAAGCAGTGGTAATATCTCCTTTATTCAATCCTGCCAATTCATAGCTGATCGTTCCAGGGATGCTTTCTCTTTCGATTTTATCAGAACCATCTGCTCCCGGAATGATCCCGGCGTTGAATTTGGTTCTTTTATCATCTGAAAATTTGAATGCAGCATCTTTAAATGTTATTTTACCTTCTAAAATCAGGCCTCTGATACTGTCTAATTTTGCTTTGGCAGTTTTCATTTCATCATCTGTAGGGGTAGCTTTCAACAGGATATGTCTCGCATCATAAACTTTACCTGATCTCTTAACCAGCTGAATAATGTGATATCCGAATTCAGATTCTATAGGGTCAGAAATTTCGTTTTCCTGAAGGTTCAGTGCTGCGGCCTCGAAAGGCTTTACCATCTGTCCTTTGTTGATGTTTTTATAAAGTCCTCCGTTGGAAGCTGAGCCTTCGTCTTCGGAGTAGATTCTGGCCTGGCTTTCAAAAGTTTCACCACCGGCAATATCCTGTTTGATCTTTTTCAGTCTGTTGATAAGATCTTGTTTATGAGCTTCCGTTAATTTCGGGTACATCATGATCTGTGCCAGTGTCACCTCATCTTTTACCTGAGGCAGCTGCATTTTATAGAGGTTGTAGAAATCGGTCACCTCGTTAGGAGTTACGTCAGCTTTATCGGTAACTCTCTGATATTTTGCCTGCCCGTAATATTGATCTGTATCGATTTTCTCGATCGCGTTCTTCATTTCATAGGCATTTCTGAACTTATAGGCAGCTAATAATGTTTTTTCATCAGGAAATTGAGATAGCAACTGACGGTATTTCTGATTAGCCTGCTCTTTGATAGCAGCAGAACGGTTTTCAATTAATGTATCTTTTTTAGCTTCGTATACAAGAAGTTTATTACTGATCAGGTTTTCCAGGAACTCACACTTATCTGTGTTTGAAGCTCCCTGCTGTTTCCCATAATTCATCTGTTCAGTTACATCAGATTCCAAAACAATTTCGTTCCCGATAACAGCAGCAATACCATCCACTAAATCTCCCGGTTTTAATTGGGCATTCATCATATTTGAAGAGAATATCATCATGAAAATCCCAAGGAGAAAAGTGATTTTTAGTCTATTTGTCATTTTACTATTTTAAACAAGTTGCAAATTTAGAATTCTTAACGAATTTTACTCAATTTTTTATTATAAATATTTCTTAAAAAGACTTATTTACTGCAGTTCAACATCAAATGTCGTCAATTCTTTAAATTGTCTCAATCTGCTGAACATATCCGATTCGTTTACTTCCTGAATTCTTTGTGTTCCGAATTTTTCTACGGTGAAAGATGCCATGGCAGATCCTACGATCAAAGCAGATTTCATGGTATCAAAATCAATTTTACCTTTTTTGGCAAGATAGGCAGCAAAACCTCCCGCAAAAGTATCTCCGGCACCGGTTGGATCGAATACATCTTCAAGAGGAAGTGCAGGAATTGCAAATACTTTACCGTCATGGAAAAGTAAAGCCCCGTGCTCTCCTTTTTTAATGATTACATATTCCGGTCCCATCGTGTGGATCTTTTTAGCTGCTTTTACCAGAGAATATTCTCCTGAAAGCTGTCTTGCTTCTTCATCATTGATGGTGATTACGTCTGTTTTTGCGATCATATCCATCAGAATATCCCAAGCGCAATCCATCCAGAAATTCATGGTATCAAGGATTACCAGCTTAGGACGGTTGTTCATTTTTTCCAGTACGGATAACTGAACTCCAGGGTGTAGGTTTCCAAGTAATAAAATTTCGGCATCCTGCATTGAATCCGGAATTTTCGGATCAAAGTTTTCCAGTACGTTTACTTCTGTAGCCAGGGTGTCTCTGGTATTCAGGTCATTATGATATCTCCCTGACCAGAAGAAAGTTTTCCCATCTTTTACGATCTCAATTCCTTCGATATTTACTTCTCTGTTTGTGAACATATCCAGATGCTCCTGTGGAAAGTCTCCTCCTACTACAGAAACGATACCGGATTTAACGCCTAAAATAGATGAAGTGATCCCAATATAAGTGGCAGCTCCGCCTAAAATTTTATCCGTTTTACCAAATGGTGTTTCAATTGCATCAAATGCAACACTTCCTACAACTAAAAGTTTCATATATTTTTCAATGTATATTAAAAGTAATTATTTTTTCCATTCAAAAGAATCCAGCAGGTGTTTCATATCGTTTTTGATATAGTTTACCGCAGGAGCCAGGGAGTCCGGTTTCGGTCTCGTATTAAAGTATAAGTATGCAGTCACGAAGTGTTTCGTACTGTCTGTAATGTAAAATTGAAGATTGGAGGCACTTTGTCCTTTAAGCTCATAAAAATTCCCGTATACTTTTTTTTCAGGGTATTCGAAAGATTTTGTGTCTATGGAACTCGCCTTAATGGTATGCTCGTACACCATTTTTTCTGCTTCTTTGATATGTGCAGCAAAGTCATTCTGTATCGGATAGTAAGTCAGGAAGACCTTCGCTTTCATTGAAGGGTAGTTCAGATAATACCAACATGGCTTTTTAGCATCTGTGATAGTAGCAAAATCTGAGTATTCAAAAGTATAGGCGCAGTTGTTTTCAAACTTTTGATATTTCGGTGCAGGATATTCCAGGCGCAATTCTCCGTAAGGTTTCGGAACCTGGTCTTTTCCACATGAAATTAAAAGCAGCGATACAAAAATAAAAATGACCTTTTTTATCATTTTGCAAAAGTACAAATTAGATTTTAGATTTAGGAAGACAAATTTCAGTCTTTCAGAGAGTTTTGAATGTAATTTTCAAGAGGCTTGGGGAAGGATTTATCGTGGGATGCCTGCGCATCAGTGATCATGTACTGATTTTCAGCGATAAAATCATTCCATACTTCTTCTGAATCTATTTCAACCTTAAAAATTTCTATACTTAAGTTCTTGTGAGTCAGTTTATGGGTAATGGTCTTTGAACCGGTAATAAAGGGTTCCATTTCAGCTGTAATGGCAGTCGGAAATTCGAATAGTTTCTTCCAGATAAAGTCATCTTTTCTCTGCTGAATCAAAAAATCTCCGTTTCTATGTACAAAATAATAGGTCAGAGCGAGGTCTTCTGCCTTTACTTTTTTAGTTTTCACAGGATATTGTGAAACTTTTTGCATGGAAAAAGCCAGGCAATCTTCATTAATCGGGCATTCACCACATACAGGGTTTTTGGGTTTGCAAATTTCAGAACCTATATCCATCATGGCCTGATTAAAGTCTCCTACATTATCCGGCATCACCAAGGTTGCCAATTCCGAAAAATAGGCAAAAGCCCTTGAATTTGAAATATCAAAATCATCTGCAAAAAGACGACTCAGGACACGGTAGAAATTACCGTCAACAGCCGGCATTTTACCTCCAAAACAAATGCTTGAAATGGCAGCAGCGGTGTACTTCCCTACTCCTTTTAACTTTAGAATTTCTTCATATTGAGAAGGGAATATGCCGTGGTAATCATTCATAATCTGCCGGGCAGCGGTATGGATATTAATGGCTCTGGAGTAATAGCCCAGCCCTTTCCAATAGAGTAACACCTCGTTCTCTTCAGCTTCTGCCAAAGTTTTTACATCCGGAAATCTTGTAACGAAATTATTGTAGTGATTGAGTCCCTGATTAATCCTGGTCTGCTGAAAGACAATTTCACAAATCCAGATTTTATAAGGATCTTTCGTCTGCCTGAAAGGCAAATCTCTCGCATTATTTCTATACCATTCCAAAAGCCTGTTTCCTACATGCAGAAAATCTGAGGCTGCTCTATTTTTTTCCAAAAACTTAAACTATTTAATCTTTAAGAGACTATTTTCTCTTCATTTATTTTGAAGAAGCAAAGATAAGGTTATTTTATTTTTTTATTCTATTGTGAGCGGCATACTATTCGTCAGAAAACAATTTCGTAACCAGCATTTGATAGAAAGAGTTTTTTTGATAAACCGGAACTGTAACCTGATGAAAATTAGAAGACATGACGTCTATAATATCTCCTTTTGGATTCACAACTAATGATTTTCCTAAAAATGAGTTTTTAATAAGATATCTACTGTTTTCAATTGCTCTTATCCTGATAATGTTATTGTATTGTAAACTTCCAAAAAAAGAACCATTCATAAATTCCTCACTGGCAAGCACCATGATCATATTGACGTCAGATGTTTTTTGGGCAACAAAATCAGAAAACAGGATTTCATAACATACGAATGGAAATGTATTTAACTCACCTGTTATTCTTTTTGAATCATCAACCTGATTTTTAACATAGAAAGACTTTCCAAACATGGGAACTAATAATTTTGGAGTGTATTCGCTTACCGGAACATATTTCTTTTTTGTTCTGAACATAGTATTTCTTTTGTTAATCACGGATATTCCATTAAACTTGTTGGCTGAATCATTCTCAATTTGCGACCCCATTACGAAGGTGAGATCATTATCAGTCATCCAACTATCCATTAAGTAATGAATATTCCCGTGAATAAGATCATAAGGTTTAATCTGAAAAAATAATTCAGTTGTTATGATTTTAGTTCTTTTATCAACTTTTTTTTGAGATAAAACAGATAATAATGTTCTTGTTTTTTGATAGCTGCTATCTCCAAAAGTGGCTGCATCAGGAGTGTACAAAATGATCGTTTCTTTTTCTTTAGTCTCAGGAAGGGCCCAATTGTACATTACAAGTGATAATAGGGGGAAGATCAAACATAACAAAAACATGATAACCCTTAATCGAGAATATCCTTCTGTAATTAACATATAAATAATAAATGCTAACAACAATAACCATAGGGAACCTCCATATACTCCTGTAAATGAATACCATTGAATAAGATACCACTGGTTGCTCAATACATTTCCAAAAATCAGCCAAGGCCAGGATAGATCCCATTTGGTGAGAATAATTTCACTAGCAAACCAAATAATAATAAATGCCACCTTTGTATTTTTCCACAACGGAAGATTTGCCATTATGAAAAAGAAAGTCATAATGAGGGCGTTAGAAATAAACGTAATAATAGAATACAAAGGATCAGATTGATAAAGCCAGAAAGTGACACCTACATTCAGGGATAGAAAAAATGGATAGACATAAAGTATTTTTTTACCAAAAGATTTATCTTTTATTGTATCAATGATAAAAAACAGAAGAATAATATTAACCAAAAAAAATATTCCATAATAGTTCCATGATAAAAAAGAGAACAATAAAAACGTAAAAAGATAACTACTATATTTAAACATTACAATATTCAGTATTGGAAAGAAAAAAAGGGCCGTTACAGCCCTAAAAAATTAGTATTTAATTTGAAAATCAGCTCTTGTTGCCGTAACCGCACCTATGGAAGTGTCATTTCCCGGCATCGTACCAATAGTTGGATCAGAGCCCACAGCATACGCTGACCTCGAGATATAAAAGGACAGATTGGATCCACTGGGAAAACTTGTAAGATCTTCTTCGGTCACTGTATAGCTTCCTACATCTTCAATTTCAAGATACTTCGATTTGAATGGCTGAGTATTTGGGTTAACACCAGCGTAAGGTCCGGTCATAGTCTGTTCAAATGGATTATATTCAATCATCAACGAGACTCCCATAACATTATTCATATCTCTATTCCAAGTGACCACAGTTCCGGGAGCAACGCTTCCGTTATTCAGACCTGAAACTTCAGCATTGATAATTTCCGGAATATAAACACTTAAGCCATCTCCTGCATTTTTTCCTGCAGCTCCAGTATTGGTTGTGGCAACCAGCTTATTATTAACAACTTGTAGGAATAGTTTTTTTCCAAATAATGATTTCACATCAGCCGTAGAAGCAGTCCATAAACCGCCCTTTCCGACAATATTGACTTGCGGTGATAAGGTTCGTCCATTAAAAGTTAAACTCATTGGATTTCCATCTAAAGACCGGGATGTAATATTTGAAATATTGGTTTTATCATAAATGCCATTTAAGTTTTCTATTAAAAGGTGATTTTTCGCTTCCGAATTATAAATTTTATAGTAGTTGGATTGTGCTGCTTCAGCAGTATTATTACCTTTTTCTATGCTTATATTTTCATCTTTACAGGATAACATGAGCGCACCCAACATCCAAAAACAAAATATTTTTTTCATATGATTTTAATTTAAAATAATTGTTGTACAAACGTAAAAAAGCTAAAACTGTAAGTTCCCGAATATCCCGAAGAAAACGTATATTCTGAAGTCCATTTTCCCCTCGCAGATTGAGCTGTATTAGTCCAAAATTGGTTCTTCTGCTCATAATAATCTACGGTAACTCGATAAGCAGAGTTACCAGGAACAGATATCACTTTCTGGTTGCTTGCTGTATTCCATATAGTGGTCTTTTTTCCGTTATTTCCCCATGAAGAATTGGTCATATTCGTCACGGTTACTACACAATAGAATTTTTCAAATGGGAGATCGTCTAAGCTTGATGCATAGTTGTTAGACCCCATACCCAAGTAAGGAGTTGCAGGACATGGATAGTTTCTGTAATTTACTTTAGGTAAACTGGAAATACCATATAAATTAACCGTTAAATTTTTGTCTGCAACATTACTGCTGCTTCCGCCTCCCCCTGTCGAGGGAAAATATCCTTTTATCCTGTTAGACATGAATACAAATGAAAGTATACCTACTAAAAGAATAGGGGCGATACACTTGAATGTTCTTTTTAATTCCATAGTTTTTACATTGAGGTTTAGTTATTACAACTCGATTCGAACATAAGAGTCGTTGCTTGCTCTTAAGTCGCATAAAATCAGGAGGTGAACCTTCATAACACCATTCATGTATTTGTATATCACAAGTGTAATATTTTTTTAAAATCATGGTAAGTGTTCTATCATCAGATTTATAAATTTAATCTTAGAAGCCCCACGAGAAAAATACACATTAACTTATATATCAAATACATACAACAACAAAAACAACTATACATAAATAAAAAAAGTGGCAAAAGCCACTTCAATTTTATAAAATTGATGAATTTAATTCATCAAAATAGTAGTTTTATTTTTCCTTCACAGAATATACCGGAGCCGCTTTCAACCATTGATATTTAAGATTTTTGTCTTTGGCAATAAAACGGTAACCTTTAAGTTGCTTTAGATAAACATAGATTGAATCATTACCGTGGCCTTTTAATTTTAACCTTTGAGGAGAAAGAAATTGCATAGGAAATTGTACAGTAGAATCTCTCACTGTTTTTAATACTTTACCGGAGTTTACTCTATAGATAAAAAAACCTCTTCCGCGGCCTTTTGAACTATCAGTTAGTTTTACCCCGGAACCAGCTATCACAAGTTCGCTGCCATCGAAGCATTCTTCTTCGCTCATGATGTAGGCCTTCCCTTCCTGCCGTTCATCAGCAAAAAGATCTTCTTCGTAATGACCGGGACTTTGATATTTTTTTTCACAACTTGTCAAAAAAGTCATTAATATGACCGGCAAGCCAATGAAAAGTCTTTTATTCATTTTAATATTCATAGGTGTTGGTAGAAAAAAACCGATGTAAAATTGCATCGGTTTTTAGTATTAAAAGTAATTTTTTTATTCCTGAGTGTATTCTGCATCCCATTCGTTACCATCATCTCCTTTGTGTCCGTCCAGTTTAATAACGAAACTTTTTGTCGGGAAATAGGGCGTCATACGAATGTCCAGCCATACTCTGTCTTTATTCACTCTATCCTGTTCGAAACGAACAATCTTGAATTTCTCGATCAACTTATCCGGGCCTTTGATATTGTCCAGGAATGTGACGATCTGTCTTCTCAGATCATCTTCGTTTTTGGCATTCCAGTTTTCGAAAGCTCTTCTGTTAAGGAAGTCAAGCAACACTTTGGTAACGTAGTCGAATACACGAACTACGGAATACGTCTGAAGACCGATATTGTCTCCTGTAAATAATGTTTTCGCAGAGAATGCCATAATTTTTCCGTATTCGTTGACCATCGGAACAAGACCCATTTTTTCTAACTGAGAAATTTCACTTTTCTTCAACTCGAATTTTACAGCGTCTACTTCGTTGATGTTACCATGTTTTTTACCTGCTGCCACCTGAGACATCAGTGTTTTATGGATTTTTCCTGCCAATGAAGTGGAAGGTGGAAGTTCTACATTTTCTTCTTCACCTACTTCTTCAGCTTTTCCTCTGCCTACCAACCAGTTGCACGTCATGATCACATTACTTCTGTGAAGCTCACCTCCGGTAAGGTTTGCAGAGTGGAATAAATCTACAACATCATCCGGTTTATCAAGGTTGGCGAAGTCTGTAACCATCATTACTTTATTCTCGTTACAGATTTTTGCCCATTTTTCGATCACTTTATTGGATCCTAAATATCCCGGGATTGCAAGAATTGAATAGTTATCTCTAAGATCTAAACGGTCATAATAGTTTTTGAATTCTTCAGAGATTGCATCGATAAATAAAGGATTATCTAAATCCGAAACCTGTTCCAGACTAGCATTCACAATACTTACGTTGTCCACTTTATCCAATTCTGTATTTTTATAGAATTGAGCTACGGTTCTGTAGTTGGTTTCCAACAAACGAACGGCATCCAGTGTATTTTTTAAATTTGTTTTAAGGTTCTGATCGGCTTGCTGTGCTTTAGTTTTGCACGTATCTGCCATTTTATCAGCTGATTCATTCCCCTCTAAAAGGCTTACCCAAAGATTGATCTTCTGAAGAAGTTCTTTTCTTTCGTCTGCTTTATTGCTGTCGTTCAGGAAGATCTCTTTTCTTGCCTTTCTGGTTGGGTTCATATTGGCAATACCGTCTACAACGGATTCAACAAAGCCAAATCCTCCCATTTTATTGAGCTCTGCAAGCGGGTTACCTTTCGGCTGCCCGGAATGTTGCTGCTGCCCCTGCTGCTGGCTTTCTTGTGCCTGTAATTTGCTATCCATGATTTGATTTAAGTCTTTAATTATTTTTCAAGTTCTTGTGCCACTTCTTTCAATACCTCGATGAACGCAGCTCTGGTCTGATCGTTCTCCAACATATTTCGCAGAATTTTATTGGTTTTCAGCTGACGTACAATTTTGTTGTACTGCTCCTGTTCCATACTCAGTTGCTGAAGGTAATCTGATTTTTGAGTAAGGCTTTTAGGAGTAAAGTCCCCAAGATTTTGAAAACGGAATTCTTCTTCAACAACACTTCCATCTTCCGTCTCATGCTGTACCGCTACAGAAGGTTGAAAATGTCTGAAAACGTCCTCTACGGTTTTTAATCCTGTCACGATTTCAGGAGTGTACGATTCTTCTGTTGTAAGCTGGCTTACTATCAGTGATTTATTTTCCTGTATTTCCTGAATCGCTTCATTAGCGTCTACTTTTACCTCGTTTCCGCCAACACCATAATTAAACATTGCCATATTATTATTATTTTGAGATTTCTTATTTTGGTTAATATCTGTTTTTTGAGCAATTTACCGACGAATCGAATAAATGACCAATCCAGTGTTTAAATTTAAAAAAAAACTATAACATACAAAATTTTGTCAAGATTTTTTCTTGAACTATTTAATTTTATATGGAATTATTTACCATGTAATCATCCACTTATGATATCACTAAGCTATGAAAAAATAAATAAAAACGTTGTACTATTTCTCCTTTATGCAAAAATATAGGGAATGAGATATAAAGTTCCTCAGGTTTTCAGGAAAGATAGTGAATAAATATTCTTTATATTTAAACAAAGAAACAGAGTCATGAAAGATGTAAAAATAGCGTTTAGAAAACCCATATTTCCTGTATCGGAGGCATTACAACAGTATTTGGAAAAATATAACAGAACGACTAAAATTCAGTTTCTGTATGAAGATCTTCTGAGATTCAGCGACAGTGTAAATATTCTGGACAAAGAGGGTAAAGATACTTTGTGGCTCGGGGTCATGTATCCTGAGTATGAATTCAAAGAAATTGAGGCAAACTTAAACAAAATCTATACTCTACTCCATTCCGACGGAGACACCGCTACTTTACCTTATCTGAAAGTAGATACAATCGACTTTTGTACCTTCGGGAATTCTAAACCTTTCCGGGTTCGGGTGAGGAATATTCTGAACGATAACTATACTAATTTTTACATTAAACAAGCCGATGCTTCCCGCATATACGGGCTGGAGCTCGAAGATCTGCTTTCTCCCAACCGGATTAACTTTCTGATTTATAAAAATACCCTGATCGAAGAGCACATCTTAGGAATTCCCGGAGATGTTTTTATTCAGAAGCATATGCACAATTGTACAGAGTTGGAAAAAGCACAGATCTCCAAGGAATTTGTAAAATTCAATGAACGCTGTCTCATTGGGCTTCTCGGTGACATGCGTTCTTACAACTATGTGGTGATTCCCATACACGATTTTGACCAGGTTATTTACAGGATCCGGCCTATCGATTTTGACCAGCAGACCTATGAAGGTAATTTGAAAGTGTATCTTCCCCAATATTTCAAAGAAAACAACCAAATGGTTACTATGGTGATGGAAAAACTGAAACCCAGCTCTATCGAACAGTATCGTAAGGAAGTACGCTCACAGATTGTAAAAAGAGTGACCAGCAGCAAAACCAGATTCGATGAACTCATTTCTATTATGAAAAAAGATAATATCGCGCCTGAAGCCAATGTTTCAGAATTAAAGACTGCTTTGCAAAAGCTTACTTACGATGTGAATTTCAAGTATTGTAAAAGCATGGGGGATATTATAGAAACGGGAATCAGATTTGTAGTGCGGAATTATAAGAAAGAATATTAAAAAGAGAATCCATCTCATGGTCTATGAGACGGATTCTTTCTTTTCTAACAATTTTTGGTACAATGATTACCAAATTTTTATTCTGTCCTGAGGAGCTTTATACATTTTGTCCCCCGGTTTGATATCAAATGCTTTGATGAACGAGTCCTGGTTCACCAACGGTCCGAATGCCCTGTACATTCCCGGTGAATGCGGGTCCGTTTTCACCTGGTTGATCATATACTGATCGGTTGCTTTCGTTCTCCAAACGGTAGCCCAGCTCATAAAGAATCTCTGATCCTGAGTGAATCCGCTTATTTTCCCCGGATTTCCTTTGTCTTTTAAATACATTTGAAGGGCATCATACGCTACTGCGACTCCACCTAAATCTCCAATGTTCTCACCACTTGTAAATTTACCGTTTACAAAACTTCCTTTTACAGGCTCATAGGCACTGTACTGGGCAGCAAGTTGTCCTACTTTTGTATCAAAGTTTTTACGGTCAGCATCTGTCCACCAGTTATTCAGGTTTCCATCGCCGTCAAAACGGGAACCGCTGTCATCGAACCCGTGAGAAATTTCGTGTCCGATTACTGCACCAATACCACCAAAGTTTACAGCGGCATCAGCATTAGGGTTATAGAAAGGAGGCTGAAGGATCGCCGCAGGGAATACAATTTCATTATTGGATCCGCTATAGTAAGCATTTACTGTTTGCGGAGACATTCCCCACTCTGTTTTATCAACCGGTTTCCCTACTTTATCAAGACTTCTCTGATATTGCCACGCAGCAACATTCTGAAGGTTGGAATATAATGTTGCTCCCTGTTTTGGAGATTCTACTTTTAACTGGGTATAGTCTTTCCATTTATCAGGATATGCAATTTTTACCGTAAACTTGGATAGTTTTTCTTGAGCTTTTACTTTTGTTTCAGGAGACATCCAGTCGATACCGGCAATATGGCTCTTAAACGATTTTAAAAGGTAATCGATATAGGTTTCCATCTGCTGTTTTGCTTCAGGAGTAAAATATTTTTCAACATAAAGCTTACCGAAAGCTTCTCCCAGCACACCGTTCACAAGAGTTAATCCTCTTTTGTTCATCGGACGCTGCTCTTTCTGGCCCTGTAAATATTTTGCGTAGAAATCAAATCTGATCTGCTCAAGACTGTCATCCAGATTGCTGGCGTTTCCGTTGATTAAATGGAACTTCAAATAATCCTTTAACAGAGGAAGATTTTTCTGGGTCACAAACTGATCCATATTCTGATAATATTTCAGTTCACCAATGATCACTCTGTCTGTATTCACTCCGGCTTCTTTCAGATATTTCGCTAGATCAACATTTTTAACCAGGCCTGACAATTCTGATACATTCTTAGGGTTGTACCGTAAATTGGCATCTCTGTTCTGCTCAAGGGTTAATAAATAATTCGCCAGTTGCTTTTCAAAATCTACCACATTCTGCGCTGCCTGAGTTGAATTTTTATATCCTAAAACTCCGAATAATTTCCCTGCATATGCCTGATATTCTGCTAAAGTCTTCGTATTGGCCTCATTCACTTTCTGATAATAATCTCTTCCTAAACCCAGATCAGGACCGCCAAGATAGACTGCATTCATTTTAGAATTCTTCATATCAGCTCCTACTCTCCATCCATAGAAAGAATTATCGCCTAGCTTTGTCGCTTCTAAAAGGTATTTTTGAAGATCGTTGATGTTTTTAATCGCATCAATTTTAGCAAGATCTCCTTTAATAGGGGCAAGACCTTCTGCATTTCTTTTAGCAGTATCCATAAAGGAGGCATACAGATTCTGTATTTTTTCTCCTTCGGAGCCAGCAGAATAAGATTCGGTAAGAATTTTGTTTAAAATATCCAATGAGGCATCATCCACATTTTCTCTCAATGCATTGAAAGATCCCCAATTGGCTTTGTCTGAAGGAATCTGAGTCGTTTTCACCCAATTTCCGTTTACATAGCTAAAAAAGTCATCCTGTGGACGAACATTCTTATCCATATAGGATAAATTGATTCCCTCCTCTTTTACTTCTTCCTTCACCTGTTCTGCTACCTTCGCAGTCTCAGTTTTTGTCTCTGTCGCTGTAGTTTTTGTAGCACCACACGAATTGAGAAATACAATACCCGAAAGGGCAAGTACTCCAATATTTAGCTTTTTCATTAAAGATAATTTTTGATTTTACACAAACGTATCAAATATACAAACTTTAATGATAATTGTGAAATCATGGAAAATTGAAAGTTGAAAGTTGAAAATAATGAATGCTATGGGTAAAAATTGAAGTCTAACGCTTGAAGTCTGCAGTAAGAATAAAAAAAACCGTCCAATGATGAACGGTTTCTATTTTTATTACCAGATTTTGATTCTGTCTTCCGGTGCTTTGTATAATTTGTCTCCTTTTTTCACGTCGAAAGCTTTGTAGAAAGCATCAACGTTGATGAGCGGACCAAAGCTTCTGAAATATCCCGGAGAATGGGGGTCAGTCTTCACCTGATTCACCATATATTTTTCACTTGATAAAGTTCTCCAAACGGTTGCCCAGCTTAAGAAGAATCTCTGATCCTGAGTAAATCCACTGATTTTCCCTGGATTTCCTTTATCTTTCAGATACATCTGAAGCGCGTCGTAAGCGATGTTTACCCCACCTAAGTCAGCAATATTCTCACCGTTTGTGAATGTACCGTTTACAAAAGTTCCTTTTACAGGCTCATATTTATCATACTGAGATGCCAGGGCTTTTGTTGCTTTTTCGAAGTTAGCTTTATCTTCAGGAGTCCACCAGTCTACCAGGTTTCCTTCAGCATCAAACTGAGCTCCTGAATCATCAAATCCATGGCTCATTTCGTGACCGATTACAGCCCCGATTCCTCCGAAGTTTACAGCTGCATCAGCGTTAGGGTTGAAGAATGGCGGTTGAAGAATAGCTGCCGGAAATACGATTTCGTTAAATACCGGGTTATAATATGCGTTTACAGTTTGTGGAGTCATTCCCCATTCTGTTTTATCAACCGGCTTTCCTACTTTAGCAAGGTCTTTGTTGTACTGCCATTCAGCAACGTTCTGAAGGTTCTGATATAGAGTACCTCCTTTCGCTTCAGGAGTGATTTGTAGTTTTGAATAATCTTTCCACTTGTCCGGATAAGCTACTTTCACTGTAAACTTGTTCAGCTTCTGCATTGCTTTTTCTTTTGTAGTAGAAGACATCCATGCAAGGTTGTTGATGTGAACAGCGAAACTTTTCTTTAAGTAATCGATCAGTTCTACCATCTGAGCCTTAGCTTCTGCAGGAAAATATTTTTCAACGTATAATTTTCCGAAAGCTTCACCAAGATTTCTGTTGATAAGTTCAAAACCTCTCTTATTCAATGCTCTTTGTTCCTGCTGACCTCTTAAGTATTTCCCGAAGAATGCAAATTTCATATCTCCAAGTTTTTCACTTAAATAAGAAGCACTACCGTTGATCATATGGAATTTCAGGTAATCCTTGATGACAGGAAGATTCTGGGCATTTACCAATTTATCAAAGTTCTTATAGTATCCTAATTCTCCGATGATAATTTTATCGGTATTTACTCCAACTTTTTTAAGGTAAGCAGGAAGATCAACTCCTTTTACCAAAGCTGAAAGTTCAGCCATTGTCTGAGGGTTGTACTGTAACGTATTGTCACGGCTTTGCTCGTTAGTCAGGTAAGTTTTTGCGATGCTTTTTTCATAGTCTACGATACCTTTTGCTGCGGCATCTGCATTTTTGTATCCTAATTCAGTTAGCATAGAAGCTACATATTTCTGATATTCAGCAATAGCTTCTGTATTTTTATCATTGACTTTCTGATAATAATCTCTTCCTAATCCCAGAGAAGCTTCTCCCAGATAAACGGCATTCATATTAGAGTTTTTCAAATCTGCATATACGCCCCATCCGTAGAAATTGTTTTCTCCTTCTTTTGTTACAGAAGCAAGATAGTTCTGAAGGTCAGCCATATTTTTGATGGCATCGATTTTACCCAGGTTTTCCTGAATAGGCTTGATTCCGTCAGCATTTCTCTTCTGCATATTCATATAGGAAGCATAGAGATCCTGGATTTTTTTACCTTCACTTCCGTCAGCAAATTTATCTTTCAGAAGAGAATTCAGAATGGTCATGGAATTGTTATCCGTATCCTCAGCCAATTTGTTGAAACTTCCCCACGTTGGTTTATCAGATGGAATCTTGGCAGTTTTCATCCATGTTCCACTTACGTAGTTATAAAAATCATCCTGTGGACGAACGGAAGTGTCCATCAAACTAAGGTCTAAGCCTTTATCCGTAGTATTCACAGCTACTTTTGCAGCTTTAGCTTGTGCGCTCATGGTATTTTGAGAGCAGATCCCTGCTATTAAAAACAAAGAAAGCGTTAATTTTTTCATTATGATAACAATTTATACAATATGTATGATTTATTTCTTTTTTGTTACTTTTTTGTGAAAAAAAATTAAACACAAACTCACAACTTCATAAAAACCTACATGCCAGGCCTGAAGGAGCGGGAAAAATGGAAGTTATCAATAATGAATGCTCCAATTATTTTTCCCAATTCATCTGAACGGAAATTTCACTCAAACAACAATTGTAGGTAACTTCCCGCCTCTCCCTAAGAAGCTGCTATCTCCTTCACATTTCCTGTTCGTTTCAGGAATCCCCAGGACTGCATTTCGCCTTTCAATGCTTTTCTTAAACTTTTAAACAGTACTATATACATCAGCCATCTGTAGCCGAACCGCTGCGGAATAATGTACAGCAGATTACTCAGTTTTTCCCTTTGCATTACAAATGCCACTAAAGCTAAGGAAGCATCTACTACAAGGAAAATAAGGTAATAAGTGAATATTTTGCCTCCGTTTCCGGATAAAATTCCCAGTACCATTATAATGTCTGCCAGTGGCGAGAAGAATGGAATAATATACTGGAATAATAAAATATTCGGCATGGCCCATAGTCCCAATCCTTTATATCTGGGGTTAAGGAAGGTCTGTCTCTGTTTCCAGAACATCTGCATGATTCCGTAGGTCCAACGAAAACGTTGTTTCAGGAATTGTTTCGCCGTTTCCGGTGCTTCCGTTACTGCAATGGCCCTGTTTTCATTGGCAACGGTATATCCTTCTTTTAAAATCTTTACCGTAATATCACAATCTTCCGCCAATGTATCTGAAGAATATCCTCCTACTTCTCTGATCACTGATTTTTTAAAAGCTCCTATCGCTCCCGGAATTACAGTGATCGCGTTGATATTGGCGTAGGCCAGTCTGTCAAAGTTCTGACTTGTCGTGTATTCTATTGCCTGCCATTTTGTAAGCCAGTTGACCCTGTTTCCTACTTTTACATTTCCTGCCACAGCGGCAATCTTTTCTTCCGGACCTTCATTTAAAAATCTTGCGATCAGGTATTTTACCGCGTCCTGTTGCAGTTTGGTATCTGCATCAATACAAACGACATACTCTGCATCAGTCTGTGATATACCATAGTTTAACGCGGTAGCCTTTCCGCCATTGGCTTTGGTGAAAATTTCCAGTTTCGGATGATCAGGAAACGCTTCTCTTGCCTTATCATAGGTTGAATCTTTACTTCCGTCATCTACCATGATGATATTAAAATTAGGATAGGTTTGTTTCAACAAATTGGTGAGGGAAGACACAATGTTTACTTCTTCATTATAGGCCGGTACAATGATGGATACTTTCGGATAAGATTCCAGAACCGGAAACTCACCGAGTTTTTTCTCTTTTTTTCTTTCTTTAAAAGCCCAGTACGCCATCAACAACAATCTGATCAATCCTAAGATGATAAAGATTGTAAACAGGGCAACCAGGAAATGGCTGATTCCATAAATTGCTGTGGCTAAAACCAAATTCAGCTGCATGATGTAATAAGACTTTGTTTTGGGAACTTCAGGCATCAGCTCGCTTCTGCTTTTATGCAAAATATTTGTAAGATTGGTAAAATGATATCCTTGTTTCTGCAGTGTCGGAATTAAAATCTTTAGAGCTTTCACCGTTTCTTCTCTGGTATCTCCGCCTGCGTCATGAAGCAGGATGATATTACCTCTCTGCTGTCTGATTCCGGCCATTACACGTTTTACAATTTCATCAGCTTTGATGCCCGGCTGCCAGTCTTCGGGGTCAATATTTTCCCCGATATCAAGATAATTCTGTTGTCTGGCCAGCGCTACGGGAATAATTTCTTCTGAAGTTGTAGGCTCAGAATCTGCGTTATAAGGTGCTCTGAAAAGAATGGTACTGTGGCCTGTCACACACTCTATCAGCAGACGGGTTAATTTTAATTCCAGCAAAGCTCTTTCAGGACTTACTTTAGCAACATTTTCATGGGTGAATGTGTGGTTTCCTATTTCATGGCCTTCACGATAAATTCTTTTGACCAGGGGAAGATTTTTTTCAGCATTTAATCCGACAAGAAAGAAAGCTGCGGGAACGTGGTATTTGGACAATATATCCAATACCTGTGGTGTGTAAGTCTCATCCGGCCCGTCATCAAATGTAAGCACCAGTTCTTTTTGAGGAGCACTTCCGTATTTTTTCACCTCATATGAGCTTGGGTAGGTAACGTAGTTTTCATCGGTAATGATCTTTTCTTTAGGGTCAATTTCCAGGGCAATTTTTCCGTCATGAGGCGTATTCAGTACATCCAGAACCTCACCATCACCAATGTAATCGACCATTGTCTGGCCTTTTACATTTTCCAGTGTTTTCAGATTAAGTTTGGAGAGACCTGCAAACGTAAGATCTTTATCATAAAAGTTCCACACTCTGCTGTCTTCACTTCCCAATCTCCAGAGAGCGGTTCCGGCCAACGGATATTCCGATGAGAAACGCATCGTATTGAAGACAGAGGCTGCGTCATTGAAAAATACCGTGTGCATATTATTTTTAGAATCGGTATAAGAGTAATTGAGATTAAAAGTATTATCATTAAAATCAATAACCGCTTTACTGGCACTGGCTTTGGTAATTGCCTGCATGTAAGTAACGGAAGTATTGTCATCTTTATTGGAACTCCAGTCGTAACCATAAGCACCGAGACCGAGAATAATCTTCTGGGGTGAGGTTTGTTTTATCATTTTCCCTGTCTGGGCTTCAATCCATTTTTGGGAAGAAACCGGTCCTGCATCACTGCCCTGAGAATACTCATCATAGGCCATCAGTACAAAATAATCCACATAAGGATCTAATCCCGGAATATTATAATCATCATTATCCGTCATAATATCCATGGTAACAAGCAGCTGGTTCTGTTTGAAGGTTTCTGAAAGTTCTTTCATAAAAGCTATCAGATTTTCATCAGAATCCAGATTCATGTCCTCGAAGTCGATATTGATTCCTTTGAAACGGTATTTTTTACATTGCTGTGTAATTTTTTGAATCAGATTGGTTCTTCGTTTCGGGTCATTAAGTACCTTGGTTAAACCCTCAGCACGGAATTCCCGGTCAAAGTTGTTACTTAACATGGGCATGGCTGCCACACCGGTTCTTCTGATAACTTTATACCCTTCCGGATCTACATTGGTTTTCAGATCTCCGGTTTTAGGATCAATAAAAAACCATTCCGGAAAGACCAGATTGACATGCCTGATGTTTCTTTTCAGAGACATCAGCGATTGCGGATCCCATGCCACATAAAAAGCAGAACGGATTCCTCCGGGAAATTGTGCCCAGTTTCTGTTTTGATTTTTAAATCTTTCTTCTCTTGCCTTTTCAATTTTAGCAAGACTGGTATGCATTGTCTTTTCGGAAATAAAGCTTCTGAAGCCTTTATATTCTTTTGAAATTTTGTTCTCCTGAAGATAAGGTTTATTGGCAGTAATCACTGCTTTATAGTCTTCCTTGAAAGGAATTTTCGGACTTCTGTCCAGTGTCATCATCAGCCCTAAAGCAAGAAATAGCAGAGCTCCTACAAAAATAAAGAAGCGGCTCCCCCATTGTACGCTTTTCCAGCGTTTCTTACTGTTGGTCTGAAAAATCTGTTTGGAATTTTCCACGATTTTAAAATTTTAATGAATGTTTTCAAAAAGTGTGAAAATCTACCTTAAAATTCATTAAAAAAATATTAAAAAAAATCGCTGGTTCCTAGCTCTTTACCAAAAGGCCTACCAGATCCTGAATCACCTTCTGGGAAACGAAATTCATAAAGTCTGTCCTTTCCAGATGGGGCATGTATAATTTTGAGGTTACTTCTTCATCATTGATCTTTATCGTGTAAAAAACTGTTCCTATATCTTTTCCGTCTTCTCCTTTTCCCGGGCCGGCCACTCCTGTTGTAGAGAGGGAAATATCGGTATCAAACAATATCTGACAACCTTCTGCCATCTCCCGGGCAACCTGCTCGCTCACTACGGTAAACCGATCTACGGTTTCTCCGGAAACATTCAAAATCCTGATTTTCTTTTCTGTAGCATAAGGAACAATCCCTCCAAGGAAATATTTTGAGCTTCCGGAAACAGAGGTAATCATTTTGGCCAGCTCACCTCCGGTACAGCTCTCTGCTGTGGAAATCGTCAGTTTTCTTTCAGTAAGTATTTCTGCCAGAATATTTTCAATTTTGTCTTCAGATATGGCAATCACGTTTTTCTCAATGAGGGGAAGCAACTTTTGTATTTCATTCTCAGTCTGCTCTTTTAATGCGTCTTCACTTTCTCCGGATGCTGTGATTCTTAACTTCACCCGTGTTCCAACCGGCAGATAAGACAAAGCTATATTTTCAGGAAGAGCCAGTTCCCAGTCCTCAATAATATCTGCAAGAATACTTTCAGGAATACCTACCACAGAAACGATCCGGGTATGGATAAACTGAAGACTGAATTTTTCCTGTAAATACGGAACGATCTGATCTTTAATCAATGGTTTTACCTCAAAAGGAACCCCGGGCAAGCTGAAAGACAGTTTTCCGTTCTGCTCCATCATCATACATGGTGCGGTACCAAAGTGGTTTTGAAAAACGACGGATTTTGTAGGAACAAAAGCCTGCTCTCTGTTTCTTTCCAGAATATCTGCTCTTCCGCGTCTTTGCATATAATCTTTAAGGTGATTAAAAGTAACCTCATCCAGAGCAATTTCATCTTCAAAAAATTCAGCTAAAGCTTTTTTTGTTTTGTCATCTCTTGTTGGCCCCAGTCCACCTGTAGTGATCACGAGATCTCCCAGTTCAAAAGCCTCATGCAAAGTATTTTTAATGGTTTCAATTTCATCAGAGATTGTGAAAATCTGCTTCACTTTAATGCCTATATTTTTTAGTTCGGTAGCGATGAAGTTGGAATTGGTATCCACTGTATTTCCGGAAAGGATCTCGTCGCCAATGGTAATCAGAACTGCGTTTTCCATGTTTTGTTTTCGAAAAAATTCTGATACAAATGACGGAAAATTCTCTGTGACCGACAATATAAATTGATTTTTTCTATTTTTGGCAAAAATTGTTTAAAACTATAATTAAAGAATATGTCTAAATATGATGATGCTTCATGGCATTATGGCGGAGATTTTCCGGAAGGACTTCCCCAGAAAAACGGAGCTACCCACACCGGGATGTTCCTGAACTGGTGTATCAATAATGATCTGATTTCTGAAGAGTTAAAGGAAGATAGTGCGGAAGAAATTGAAAAAGTAAAAAGAAGGGAAATCACAGGAGCAGAATTTGTGATGGAATCACGCGACGGAAAATTCTCAGAATCTGACTTAAGTGACCTGGGAAACAGTTTTGCAAAAGATTATTATGCCGACGATACTGATTTTGGAAATAAATACAGCTCATTTGCGGATGATTATGTCAATCTTTTTGATACCAAAGCTGAAGAAAATGATTACCAATACGACACCTTTTATCATATCGAAGATACGTATGAAAACTATGATCTGATGAAACAGGTCATTGATTACCGTTTTGAAGAATGGAAAGAGTATGTGGGAAGTTAAAAGCAATAGATCAGACTCAAAACTAAATTTAGATTAATCCCTATCTAAATTAAAAATTGGATATAAACATAGAGTATAAGGATGTAAATTGAACTTTTTTTTCTTATTTATACTTTTGTCTTGAAACAAAAGTATACAAAAATTCAAGACTGGAATCATCCGCTAAAAATAAAGATTGACTCCTAAAATTTCCAAACTCGCATGGAATCCAACGATTCTTTTCGACTCAAAATCTCATCCATGCTCAGACAGTGGAAATTTTTTAACGGATTCAATCTCTATTTTCTTAACGCTACTGCTTCCTAAGTCAGTTTATTACTTTGTTATTTTATTCTCTCAGACTTCTTCGTTTTATTGATTATGTCTTACCCAGATCAGATCTTCAGTTTTATAACCTATTCTTTTTGCTTTTTCTAAAAAACGCTGTCTGATACTTTCAGGGATAGTGGTTGTTCGGGAAAGAATCCACAGATATTTAAGACTGCTGCCGGCAACAAGAGCATATTGATAGTCTTCATCAATATCTATCACATTATATCCTGCCCAGATGGGTTTGAAAAAAGAAACTTTTAGCCGGCCTTCCTTAGGATCTTTTACAAATTTTGCTTCTCCAATAGATTCCTGCCACAACTTCTTGGTGTAATCATATCCTTTATTAAGGACACGCACACTTCCGTTAGAGTTTTCTGAATATTCAGCGGTGACATTATCCATATTTTTCTCGAAGCGGTAATCGAATCGGGCGATTTCATACCATCTTCCCAAATATTTTTTAAGATCAAAACCCTTCACAGCAACAGCTCCTTTTGGAATTCCGACCGAATATGAGTTAAAAGCAATGAGTGCCAAAGCTCCCAGAGAGACGGGAAGTATAATTTTGTGAACCGTTTTCATAGCCTGATTATTTTGTAATGGTTAGGATAAAACCGTCAAAAATAATGCCTTTAGGCTGTTAAGGAACAATAAATTCTAGGAGAAAACTTTCAGGAAATTATCCTTAAAGCTGCCTGAAACTTCAATTTCAGTATCATCAGCAAGCATTACCGTTCCACTTTTATGGTATGATTTCACAAATGTAGTATTGATAATATGAGAACGGTGAACTCTCACAAACGGGCTTTCCAGCAAATCATCAAAATGTTTCAAAAAACGGCATACCATCTTTTTGGAACCATCAGTCAGATATACCTGCGTAAAGTTTCCATCTGCCTGCAGGCGGACAATATCTTCAGTTTTCACGACATCAAAACCTTGTAAAGTGGGAAGAATAAGCTGTTGTTTTTCCGGCTTTAATTTCAGATTTTCAAGGAGAATTTTGTTCCGGTTCAGCTCTTCTTTCTTTTCCAGACTTTCAGCAACTTTATTGACGGCAAGGATCAATTCCTGGATATCGATAGGTTTTAGGATATAATAACTTGCAGATTTATTTAAGGCCTGTAAAGAATATTGTGAAAATGCAGTAATGAAAATGGTTTCATAGGAAAAATCTTTCGTTGCTTCCAATACGTCAAAGGCATTCCCAAAAGGCATTTCTACATCCAGAAATACCAGCTGAGGCTGCTTTTCAGTAATTAACGGGACTGCTTCTTTAATGTTTTCTGCTTCTCCCAACAGTTCAACTTGCGGGCAGTATTTCGTGAGATAGCTTCTCAGTACTTCTCTTGCCATTATTTCATCATCTACAATGACGGCTTTTATTTTCATCAGAATCAGGTGTTAAGTGGTAGATTACGGTTGCAAATTAAGGATATCTGACTGATTTCAGCCCAGATTAATTTTAATTATTACCAGAACTCCACCGTTATTTTCTTTATCCTTTACAGAGCAGGTGATCTCTTTTTTATATAAATCATTCAGCAGCTGAATTCTTTCGAGGGTATTTTTCATTCCTCTGCCCTCTCTGGTCTTTTGATGTGCAGTTTTCTGCTTTTTACTTTCTTCAATCCCTATGCCGTTGTCTTCAATAATTACCTTCAGGAAAGATTCATCTTTTTCGAAATTGAGTTTTAAAAAACCCTTGTCTGTCCGGTAACGCAATCCGTGCCAGATGGCATTTTCAAGGAAAGGTTGCACCAGCATTCCGGGTACCTGGAGGTTTTGCATATTCAGGTTTTCATCCACCTCAACTTCATAGTCAAATTTATCTGCAAAACGTGTTTTTTCCAGGGCAAGATAGTTTTGAAGAAGATCCAGTTCCTGTTGGAAAGGGATAAAATCTTCTGTGGAGTTTTCCATCACGCCACGCATCAGCTTGGAAAATTTTGTAAGATACTGATTGGCCTCCAGTTCATTATTCGTGGCAATAAAATGATTGACACTATTCAGGCTGTTGAATATAAAATGTGGATTCATTTCGCGGCGAAGCGACTGAAGGGCAATCTTTTTATTTTTAATCTGAACTTTTTTCAGGGTTCTGAAAATAATCACAATAAGTCCTGTCAACAATACCAAAGCTCCTATTAATCCGTAATTGAAAACATTTTTCTTACGGATCAGCTCATCCTTCAGTTCTTTCTCTTTTTCCAGCTGCGAAACCCTCTCTTCAGTATCTGCAAGAATTTTATTGTCGACAAGGCTTCTGTCTTTTGATACCAGATCCGGCAATCTTCCAAGAAAATCCCTGTAGAGATGAACCGAAGCATCGGTATTTCCTGAGATCGCATATAAACTGTCCAGTTTTTTCACACTTTTCTGGGCTTCCATGGTATGCCCTTTATTCAGGGCAATGCCGTAAGCATTTTTCAATAAACTGACCGCTTCCTCGGGATCATTTTTCTTAATATAAATATTTGCCAGCTCCTGAATCTGATTGACTTTTTCCTTTGAGTTTTCTTTCACAAAGTCTTCTTTCAGCACTTTCTTTTTTGCTTCAATAGCCTTATCAAATTTTTTATTTTCCACATACAGATCCGCCAGCTTCTGATTGATTTCCAAGGCCTGCTGAGGAGCTTCTTTCTTTGAAATCCTGTAAGCGGCATTAAGGTTTTCTTCTGCTTTGGAAACATCCTTTTGCTGAATATTCACGTCTGCCAATTGGCTGTATCCAGCTGCTACTTCGGCCTGTACGTTTTCTTTTTTGCTGAGATTGATATTATTCTGAATGGCCTCAGCCTTCATCTCGGGAGTGGGAGAAGAAAGCCTGGCCACATCATTGGAATTCACCGTCCGGCTTTTTTCACTATATCCCATTTGGGCAGCCATGCTGTAATTGCTGATGGCAGGACTTATTTTATTCTGTTTTTCCTGTGACTGGGCCAGTTTTCTGGTGACAGCTTCCAGATTTTTTTTATCGTTAAGGTTTTGATAGAGGTTTTTAGCTTTGATCAGGAACTCTTCACTTTTGGCATAATTTCCCTGATTGTAATAATCATTGGCCATGCCAACATAGGCATCGGCTACTCCTTTATTATCATTTTTATCTACCGCTTTTTTCAGTTTTGCGGCTGATTTAAGAGCCTGGGTAACCCGTGTACTATCCTGTGCCTGCACCATTGCGGCACTGACAAATATGAATAAAAATAGTAATTTAAAAATCAATTTCACGGATTTCGGATCTTTACTGCAAAGTAAGTAAAACTTTAGCGATCTTCTTTCATTCTTCACCAAGTCAAAACCTCCTTTCACCAAGTCTTTCATAATAAGGTCACTTGAACATCAACAGGTAATTGAATATTGCTTGTAATAATATTTGTATTTTTACTTCATCTAATAGACATCATGAAAAAATTCCAACTTATCATTGTGGCGGTCTTTTTCTGCATGAGCAGCATGAAGGCACAAACTTATATTCAAAATGTAACCGTTGCGGATGTCATCCATAAAAAGATGCTGCCTTCCCAAACGGTCATCATCACCAATGGCACTATTACAGCTGTAAAGCCCGGTAAACAGGTTAAAATTCCTCAAAACTCGCAGGTGATCAATGGTCAGGGAAAATACCTTATCCCCGGAATGACGGATTCCCACATTCACTTTTTTCAGAGTGGCGGTCTGTACACCAGGCCTGATGCGCTTAATCTAAAAAAGCATGTTCCTTATCAGGAGGAAATCGACTGGGGTCACCAGAATATGGAAAATTTCCTTCACTATTATCTTCGGTCGGGTATAACTTCTGTGATTGATCCCGGAGCTACTTACAACTTTCTAAAGCTCAGAGATTCTTTGAAAAAGAAAGAAAACCTGCCATCCGTTTATATGTCCGGTCCGCTTATTACAACATATGAGCCTGATGCTTTCAAAAACCTCGGAAAGGATGAACCTTTTAAACTGACTCTGACCACCGAAGATGCAAGGAAATATGTTCAGGAACAGCTTCCTTATAAACCAGACTTTATTAAAATATGGTATATCGTACTGGGGGAAGCTCAGAAAAAAGAGGGAGAAGCCAAAAAGCTGGAGCCGGTTGTCAAAGCTGCTATTGATGAAGCTCACAAGAACAATTTAAAGGTCGCTGTGCATGCTACGGAACGTTTTACTGCGCAGACAGCTGTTTTAAACGGAGCCGATTATCTTGTTCACAATATTGAAGATGAGGTGGTTTCCGATGATTTCGTTAAGCTTTTAAAATCTAAAAAAGTGATTGTTTGTCCTACGATGACTGTATCAGACAATTATTATGATACCTATGGTCAGAAAAAACATTACAATACCTATGAGCTGGAAAACTCCAATCCGAAAAGTGTAGGCTCGATTTCCGACCTGAAACATCTGCAGGACACTTCAGATTCGACATGGATTAAAAAATATAAAACAAGATTCAACTCACCTCAGATCAAAGCCTATGTTTCCAAGGTAGATTCTATCAGAAAAATTAACCTGAAAAAACTAACGGATGGCGGAGTGATTATTGCTGCAGGTACGGACGCCGGAAATATCGGCACCCAGCACGCTTCTTCTTTTATGGAAGAACTTAATATGATGAAAGCAAGCGGAATGGACAACTGGCAGATTTTACAGTCAGCAACGATCAATCCTGCAAAAATCCTGAATAAAGACAGTCAGTATGGAAGTATCGAAACCGGAAAGGTGGCAGACCTGGTTCTCCTGAATGCCAATCCTATTGAGAATCTGAATCACCTTACCCAAATAGATACCGTAATAAAGAATGGGCTACTCATGGATCCCCATACAATTTTAAAAATAACGCCCGAGGTATTGGTACAACAACAGGTAAACGGCTATAACGAAAGAAATTTAGAAGCCTTCCTTGAACCGTACGCTGAAGATGTAGAAATCTACAACTTTCCCAACACATTGGTAAGCAAAGGAAAGGAAGGGATGAGAAAAACCTATGACAATCTTTTCAAAAAAGCACCTGATCTGCATTGTGAGATCAGACAAAGGATCATCAATAGCAATACGGTCATAGATAAGGAAAGTGTTTCAGGAATGAGACCCGGTCAAAAAGTAGAAGCTACAGCCATCTATGAAATCAAAAATGATAAGATATCAAAGGTGTACTTTCTTCATTAAATAACGATTCACTTTACATTCCATATTCCATTTTTTTAAAGCAATCTTCTACAGGTTGCTTTTTTCGTAGTCATTCACCAAGTGAAAAGTCAGTTTCACCAAGTCTCCCGGTTTTTGGTTTCAGAACTGACTAATTTTACTTCAGAATTTAAAATTTAAAAACAAGAAATTATGAAATTGAAACATTTTTTATTGATCGGAATCTTAACTTTGGGAAGCTTTGCAAGCGCACAGGAAGTAAAGAAAAATGGCATTGAAGTAACAGGCGTTGCCGAAATGGAAGTAGAACCTGATGAAATCATATTCAGCATCGGAATAAAGGCAGATAATAAAAATGATCTGGCAGATAATGAAAAGAAATTATTTGAGACCTTAAAGAGTGCCGGAGTGAAGAATGAAGATATCAAGTTTAAATCTATGTACCAGAATATCTACTCCAAAACGGCGAAATTCAGTAAAAACTATCAGTTTAAGATTGGTACAAAGGCAAACATCAGTAAGATCTTTGAAGACCTTAACCAGAAATGGGTAAGCAGCCTGAATATTGCTGAGGTAAAAAGCACAAAAATTGCAGACTTTAGAAAAGCAGTCAAAATCAATGCTTTGAAAGCCGCCAAAGAAAAGGCAGACTACCTGTTGGAAAGCATGGGTAAAAAAACGGGAAGTGCTCTTGAAATTGTAGAAATAGAAGATTATACCAGCGATATTATCATGCCTTTCGCTTACAAAGGCAGAATGGCCAATGTGCAAATGGAAATGGCAGATGCTCCGCTAGATTATTCGTTTGACAATATCGAAAATATCAAGCTTAAATACAGCATCAAAACGAGATACGAAATCCTTTAAAATAGAAACTTAGCAAAGGCTGTCACATTGTGTGGCAGCTTTTTATTATTTAGCAACGACAGTACAATTAGCTTTAACCAATCAGTATATTTTAAGTTATTCTGATTGTCTATGTGCCTATGTGGTTTATATTTTACCACATAGACACATAGATTATAATAGATTTTTATCGTTCGTGTATTTGTAGATAATATGTTGTTCTAAAACTCACCAAGTCAAAGTACAGTTTCACCAAGTTCCCGAGTTTTCAGCCTTGTTTAGGGATAATTTTACAGTATAATTTAAAATAATAAACGATGAAACGTTATCTTTTAATCCTGGTTACATTTTCTGTTTCGCTGATCACGGCCCAGGAAATCAAAAAGGAAATTGAAGTGAAGCAGGCCACTGTATTCCTTCAGGGAGCAAAAGTATATGGCAGTACCAGTGTCAGCCTTCAAAAAGGACGAAATATGGTGAGAATTGTCAATCTACCCAACAATCTGGATGAGAATACCTACAAAATCAATCTTGAAAAAAGTACGACCCTTCTTTCCATTACACCACAAAGTAATTTTTTAAAAACAGATGAATTATCCGGTGCTGAAAAGAAACTGGATGAGGAAAGGAAAAAACTTCAGCGACAGGCCAGTCTGCTGAATATTCAGATTAAAAACCTGACCGGGGAGCAAACTATCATCAATGATAATCTAAAAATTTCGACAAACGATAAATCTAGTCCACAGGAACAACTCATCAAGCTTACAGAGTTCTACAGAAAACGAATGCTTGAAATCGATAATCAGGTTTTCCTGTTAAATGAACAAAAAACAACTTTGGATGAAGGCATCGCAAAGATTGATCAACAATCTGCTGAAGAACAAACCCACAAAAACACCAACAGAAAGGAACTTTTACTGGAAATCCTGGCTGATAATGATACCAATCTGAATCTTGGGGTAAGCTATATTGTTTCTGATGCCGGCTGGGTTCCGTCATATGACCTCCGGGCACAATCTGTAAAAAAACCTCTTGAAATTGTGTATAAAGGAAAAATCTACCAAAAAACCGGACAGGACTGGAAGAATGTGAAACTTTTTGTTTCCACCTACAGACCATCGTATAATCAGGATCGTCCTATACTATCACCTTTATATGTCGCGGAATATACACCTTACAGTCCACAGGTCGAAATAGCTTCAAGCTACAGGCTTAAAAAAGAAACTGCTGCAGTGAATGCATACCAGATGAGAGAAGACATCGCTGTAAAACCAAGCCAAATCCCGGTTGCTTCTGTTTCTGACAATCAGATGAACGTGATGTATGAACTGAATTATAACCAAACGATTCTGAGCCAGGAAAAAGAGCAGTATGTTATTCTCGATAAAAGACAAATTGATGCTACTTATAAATATCACACGGTTCCTAAGATTAATAATCATGTGTTTCTCATGGCTTTTGTAAAAAACTGGCAGAACCTTAACCTGATCAACGGAGAAGCAAATATTTATTTTGAAGATAATTATATCGGAAAAACAACCATGACAAACAATTACGTAAAAGATGAGTTCCCGATTTCGCTTGGTGTGGATGAAAGAATTACCGTTAAGAGAATCAAGCTCGAAGATAAAACTTCTCAAAAAGCGATGAATTCTAATAAATGGGAAAATGAATCGTATCAGATCAACATTAGAAATAATACCAAAGAAAATATTGAGCTGGAAATTCTTGATCAGCTTCCGATCAGTGAAAATTCCAAAATCCAGGTAAAAGCCATTGATTCCGGTGGTGGAAATCTCGATGAGAAAACAGGAAGCATCCTGTGGAATAAGAATATCGGTTCCGGAGGATCGGATAAAATCAACTTCTCCTATGAAGTAAAGTATCCGAAAGACATGCAGATACAATATTATAACAGATAATGCTAAAAAAGGTGGCCTCAGTTTTTGAAGCCACCTTTTACTTTTTAATATGCTTTATATTTTAAGAAACAAAGAGTTGATCAATGAAATTGATTCTTTCTAAGCGAAGGCATACAACGACTGTTTCTGCTATCTTCCGAATTTAAAATACTTTGATAACAGATGTTTTTTATTTTTCATAAACAGAGAAGTCATTTCCATTCCTGTTGCTGAAAAGGTAATCCCGTTTCCGCCAAAGCCAAGGACGAAATATGAATTTTTAAATTTTTCATGTTCACCGATGTAGGGTAACCCGTCTTTTGTCTCTCCGAAAGTTCCGGCCCAGACAAAATCAGGGTAGAAATCATAGTCAGGTTTTATTTTTTTAAGTGATTTTATAATTTCTTTTTCCTTTTTCTCTAGTAGGGAATCCCGTTTTTCAGCATCATAAAAATCTTCGTCACCTCCGCCGATAAGAAGCCTGCCATCATCTGTGGTTCGCATATAAATGTAGGGATCATCAGTATTCCAGACCAATGTATTGCTGATATTTTTAAATTTATCATTATCGATTTCAGAAACTACAGCATAGGTGCTTTTCAAATCCACAAAGTTTTCTTTGATCAGATTTTTACTTTCATAGCCGATACAATAGATGATTTTTTTTGTTTTAATCTGATATCCTTTATCCGTTGAAACGAGATTAAAACCTTTGTGATATTGTACTTTCACCATCTCGGTTTTATCAAAGATTCTCAAACCTTTTTTTACATTGTGTCTGAACAATTCATGAGCAAATCGGAAAGCATCGATGCTCGCTCCTTGTTTGGATAAGATTCCGCCGTAGGTATTTTCAAATCCGAATTGCTTTAAAACCTGTTCACTCTTGAGCCATTTCACATCAAACCCCGCGTCCCTTCTTGCCTGATATTCTTTTTGAAGCCATTCTGTATCTTTCTTTTTGGAAGCGAAATACAATGACTTCTTCCGTTTAAATCCGGCATCAGACTTAATGAGCCCTGCGAGTTTCTCTACCCGGTCAATTGCATCAGAACATGCTTTATAACTTTCAATGGCTCCTTTTTTACCGATTTTCTCAATCAGTTCAAAAAGAGGAACATCTATTTCATATTGTAACATTGAAGTGGTGGCAGACGTACTTCCGTTGCAAAGTTCACGTCGGTCAATTAAAATCGTATGGTATCCATCTTTAATCATTTGATGGGCAATCAGGCTTCCGGTGATTCCGCCACCAATAATGAGGACATCGCATTCCTCATCGGATTTTAGAGACGGGTATGAGGCGATTAATCCATTTTTTAAAAGCCAGAAAGGTTCATTCGATTTCAAATCCATAATTAATATTTTGAACTAAAATAGGAATATTTGTGAATATTTTAACTACCACACGAGCGTTCATTGGTGTAATTATTGTTGGCACCTATAACTAAACCACCATAAAATATTGATTATGATAACAATTATTCCAGAAGCTCCGGAGAATGTTGCAGCATTCAATGCAACGGGAGAAGTGACGAAAGAAGATTTTGAAAAATTGGTAATTCCGCGTGTCAAAGAGAAAGTAGATCAATTTGGCGAACTGAATTACTTATTGTATTTGGATACCGATCTGGATAAGTTTACCATGGGGGCATGGCTTGAAGATGTTTTACTGGGATTAACGAATCTTACCAAATGGAATCGTACGGCAATTGTAACGGATAAAGAAGGCGTACAAAATTTCACAGACATTTTCAGCGTTGTAATGCCGGGAGAGTTTAAATCTTTCCCAAAAGAAAACTTATACAATGCGCTCTACTGGTGCAAAAATGGAGATGAAGTAGAGGCATAACATTATTTTATACAAAAAGAAAAGCAGCTGGTTCATAGTGAATCAGCTGCTTTTGCATTCAGTTTCTTATCTTTCTGATCAAAACTTTCTGTTTATTTATCGCAAGACACACATTCTGCTACAGTTTCTTCTTCGCCAGAATGATTACCGTACACATACATATATCGTACACTTATTGCCAACCCGATAAATGTCATTCCTACTCCTACCAGCGAAGGATAGTTGAAGGGTAATCCGTATTCCAATGGAATTCCACCAAGAAAAGCTCCCAGGGCATTGGCAATGTTAAAACCTGCCTGCATAAAAGCGGCAGCCATCATTTCACTTTTCGGGGCTGCTTTCATCATCATAATATTGATCGGTGCTGCAATAGACATGGATAACGCGCCACACATAAAGGTCAGTACAAAAGCAATATTCTGATGTTCAGAGAGGAAAAACACTCCGGTCAATGAAATCATCATCAGGAAAATCAACAGAGCACAAGTTTTTTCAGGGCCAAGCTTGTCTGAAACAAGTCCTCCCACGAGATTTCCGACCACCATTCCGGCACCGGCAAGAACCATCACATAAGCCATCTGATCACTTTGCACACCGGAGATCCCCGTCATCAAAGGAGTAATATAGCTTAACCAGGTAAACAGCCCTCCAAATCCTATTGCTGTAATTCCCAGCACCAACCATGATTGCTTATTTTTCAGGAATTTCAATTCTTCCAGGAAGTGGGTATTTTGATTGGCTTCCATATTAGGTAACCATAATTTTAGAAATAATAAAGCAAAAAGCCCGATTACCGCTACAATAGCAAAATACCATCTCCAATGGTAAATATGTCCGATATAAGTTACCAAAGGTACCATGGCCAGATTGGCTACTGTAAGCCCGGTAAACATCATGGAAATATAGAATGCCTCCTTCCCTTTCCCTGCCATCTTCGACGCCACCACAGTTCCGACTCCAAAAAATGCTCCATGAGGAAGTCCCGACATAAATCTTATGATCAGCATTGACGTATAATCTGGTGCTACGGCAGAAAGTCCGTTAAATAAAGTGAAAAGCACCATGAAAGCCATCAAAACCTTTTTAGGTGGAAATTGTACAGAATATCCTATCAGAAGAGGAGCTCCTATAACAACTCCCATGGCATAAGCAGAAATTAAGTGTCCTGCCTGCGGAATCGAAATCTGTAACGTTTTTGCCATATCCGGCAACAATCCCATCACGGTAAATTCCGTTGTTCCTATCCCTAAACCGCCAATTGCCAGCGGTATAATTCTTTTATCAATCTTCATGAGTATGTTCTTTTTTCTGAATCATTATTTGAAAGTGCAAAATTCGAAAGAAAGATTGAATTTCACTTCTTTTAAAATGATAAAAATTTGCTCCACATTAACCTTTTTATGTAAATTTAAATCCACAAACAATCAAAACAGAACAAAATGAAAATCCAGAAAGAAGTTATTGAGTTTGAAAAAGGAAAATCATTCAAGCTTTTTTCACCCAGTTTTAAGAACTGTTTTTTCTGGCATTACCATCCTGAGATTGAGTTGGTATATGTAGAAGCCGTAAACGGAATCCGGCATGTCGGAAAAAATATTTCAGGATTTACGGATAGTGATCTGCTGCTGATCGGTGCCAATGTACCTCATCTTAATTTCGATTATGGTATCCAGACAGAGTGTAATCAGCTGGTATTGCAAATGAGGGAAAATTTCCTTCACGATGTTATTCTCCCTGTTCCGGAGTTTGAGAATATTAAAAATCTTTTGGAAAGATCATATCTGGCGCTGTCATTTTCGGGTGAAACCAAAAGAATTGTGGTTGAGAAACTTCAACGGATGCGGGATAAAAGCTCTTTCGAATCACTGATGGGACTGATTGAGATACTGCAAATCCTCGCTGATTCAAGTGAAGTACAGGAACTCAACAAAGAAGATACAAGGATCAAATGGTTTTTGAATGATAAAATAAGAATGGGAACGATCTATGATTATATTCATGAAAATCATGATAAAAAGCCCAATGTAAATGAGATTGCCCAAATTGTGAGCCTTAGCACGCCAGCCTTCTGCCGTTATTTCAAAAAGCAGACGAATATGACGTTTACAGATTTTGTCAATAATTACAGGATCAATCAGGCCAAAGTGTTTTTGCTGAAAGATTATTCTATAACAGAAGTTTGTTTTCAGGTGGGTTTTGAAAGCCTTTCCTATTTCAACAAATTATTCAAGCAGCATACCGGTGAAACGCCTTCGGAGTTTAAAAAGAAACATTTCAAAGCGATTGAAATCAATGGAAGAATTGGGGTGATCACACGGGAATCATCATGCCATAAAGAATTTTAATCCACAAATTACAATTGATTTTTAGATGGAATAATAGGTTTCGGCTAAAGCCGGATGAATTTTTTACATTTTTAAAGCGGACTAAAGCCCGCTCCTATGATCAATAAAAAAACCACTCATTGTTGAGCGGTTTTATTATTTTTAGTGAATATGTTTTTCTGCATGGTAAGAACTTCTTACAAGAGGAGAACTTTCAACATGCCTGAATCCTAAACTTCTTGCAAAATCTCCGAACTCATCGAATTCTTCAGGCGTGATAAATTTCTTCACCGGAAGATGTTTTTTAGTCGGCTGAAGATACTGTCCTAAGGTAATAACGTCTACATTGGCGTTTCTGATATCCTCAATCGTCTGGAAAACCTCATCTCTTGTTTCTCCCAAACCAAGCATGACACCTGTTTTGGTTCTTCTTTGTCCTGCTTCTTTTAAGTATCTTAAAACCTCAAGGCTTCTTTCGTATTTAGCCTGGATTCTCACTTCTCTTGTCAGACGTTTTACGGTTTCCATGTTGTGAGAGATTACTTCAGGGGCAACTTCTACCAGTCGGTCAAGGTGTTTTGTAATTCCCTGGAAATCCGGAATCAGTGTTTCCATGGTTGTTCCCGGAGAAATTCTTCTCACAGCATTGACGGTTTCTCCCCACAGGATAGATCCCATATCTTTCAGGTCATCACGGTCTACAGAGGTAAGCACTGCGTGTTTGATCTTCATTAATTTGATCGAACGTGCTACTTTTTCAGGTTCGTCCCAGTTTACATCCAGGGGTTTTCCTGTTTTCACTCCACAAAATCCGCAGCTTCTCGTACAGATATTTCCCAAAATCATGAAAGTGGCTGTACCTTCTCCCCAACATTCTCCCATGTTTGGGCAGCTTCCGCTTTGGCAAATTGTGTTTAATTTATATTTATCAACCAAAGTTCTTAGCTCCCGGTAGTTTTTTCCGGTAGGAAGTTTTACTCGGATCCACTTTGGTTTTTGAACGGTAGTGTCTTGAACTGAATTTTCCATTTCTAAAATTGAAGTTCAAAGTTAAGGATTTTTTAATGGAAACCATCTACCGGAAATATTGATGGAAATAATAATTCAAAATTTCGTTGTAAATTTCGCCCACAAAATTTTATCCATGAAAAAGATACTTTTCGCTTTATCCGTTACTGGAAGTGCATTATGCTTCGCCCAAAAAGAATTTCAACCTGCCGGATCTACCATTATTGAAACTGTAGAAGGTGACCTTGATGGGGATCAAATTCCTGAAAAAGTAATTATTTACAATACAAAAGATGAAAGTGAAGATGAATCCGGTAATATCCGTGAAATCCAGATTCTGAAAAAGGTTAAAGGCAAATGGACGGTGCTTGAAAAATCAAGACATGCGATCCTGGAAAGCAATGCCGGTGGTATGATGGGAGATCCTTACCAGAATACCACTATTGAAAAAGGCATTTTAATGATTACACAGGCAGGTGGTAGCACCTGGAGATGGGGACATACCGACAAATATCGTTTTCAGAACGGACAATTTGAGTTAATCGGGTATTTTTCGGAGTACGGAAAACCTGAAGAATACTCCACAGAAGTAGATTTCAACTTGTCAACAGGACAGCTTAATTTCAAAAAAGAGGTTGCAAATACGGAAGAGTACGGTAAATCTACCCAGGAAACGTACATCAAAAAAGGAATAAAACTCAACTTGCAAAACAGAAGACAGAAGGAACATATAGAGTTTACACTTCCAAAAACGAAGGAAAAGGTTTATCTGTAAATAAAAGCCGGAAGATTTAAGTTTTGGCTAAAGCCAATTTTGAATTTTAATTTTTAGTAAGCGGGCTAAGGCCCGTTTCCATTGAATGGTTGGGTTTAATTATCATCAAATTCATTGTTCTTTAACAACTCGGCAAGGACTTTTTTGGCGCGCATCACGCGTACTTTTGTGTTTGCAACAGAAATCCCCAGTTCTTCGGCAATTTCTTTGATACTTTTTTCTTCAAAAAATCTCAGTTTGATAATGTCCTGATAGTTGGCATCGAGAGATTCTATGGTTTTAATGATTTTCTTTTGCTCCTCATCAGAAATCATCAGCTCTTCGGGCGATTTTGCGTATTGATTTTTGACTTCATCAAGGTTTTCAACAGCATCTTCGTTATCGCGGTTTTTCTTCCTCCAGAAATCGATTACTGTATTCTGGGCAATGGTCAGAACCCATGTTTTAAACTGAAAATGCGGGTCAAACATGTCAAGCTTTGATAGAACTTTGGAAAAAACATTGACCGTGATTTCGTCTGCATCATTTTCATCCCTTACCTTCTTCATCACAAATGAGAAAACATCCACCCAAAAAATATTAATGAGTTTAGTCTGGGCCTTCTGGTCTTTTTCCTTGGCCTTCTGGATGAGCAGGAATAGCTGTTCGTCGTTCATTAATAACAAATATAGAGCATTTGACTCGAAAAGGCAAATGAAAGCGGGAAGCAAATTATGAAATTTCCATCCTTACAATTTTAGTTTTCTGACCGTTTTCTCTTCCTACTGAATTTACTATCTTTGCACGGTAAAATTTTAAAGTAAAAATCAATGAATTCCTTTATAGAAGAACTGAAATGGCGTGGTCTATTTGCCGATATGATGCCCGGAACCGATGAACAACTGAACAAAGAGGTAACTACTGCATATATTGGTTTTGATCCAACGGCCGATTCTTTACATATCGGAAGTCTTATTCAGATAAAAATATTGGCGCACTTCCAGCAGCATGGCCACAAACCTATTGCATTGGTAGGAGGAGCTACAGGAATGATTGGTGATCCATCCGGAAAATCGGCGGAGAGAAACCTTCTGGATGAAGAAACACTTTTACATTATGTGGATTGTTTGAAAAACCAGCTTTCAAAATTTTTAGATTTTGCCGGAAATGGTCCTAATAAGGCTGAATTGGTAAACAATTATGACTGGATGAAAAATATCTCTTTTCTTGATTTTGCAAAAAATGTTGGAAAGAACATCACAGTTAACTACATGATGGCCAAAGATTCTGTAAAGAAAAGATTTTCAGGAGAATCCGGTGCGGATGGAATGAGTTTTACAGAGTTTACCTACCAGCTGATCCAGGGATATGATTTCCTTCATTTATATCAGAACAATAACGTAAAGCTTCAGATGGGAGGCTCTGACCAGTGGGGAAATATTACTACCGGTACAGAATTAATCCGAAGAAAAGCACAGGGAGAAGCTTTTGCACTGACGGTTCCTTTGATCACTAAGGCGGATGGCTCCAAGTTTGGAAAATCTGAAAGCGGAGAAAACTACTGGTTAGATAAAAAGAAAACCTCTCCATACAAATTCTACCAGTTCTGGCTGAATGCAACGGATGAGGATGCTGAAAGATTCATCAAATTCTATACTTTCTTAGGTAAAGAGGAAATTGAAGCTTTAATTGAAGAGCATAAAACAGCTCCGCATGAAAGAAAACTTCAGAAGAAGCTTGCAGAGGAAGTAACGGTTTGGGTACACGGAAGAGAAGAATATGAAAAGGCACTTAAAGCTTCTGAAATTCTTTTCGGGCGATCTACTGCTGAAGATCTTGTAAGCCTTGATGAAGAAACTTTCCTTGAAGTGTTTGACGGCGTTCCACAAAAAGAAGTGGCGAAAGCTGATGTATTGGGAATCAGTATTGTTGATCTTCTTTCTGAAAAATCAGGATTCTTAAAATCGAAGAGTGAGGCACAGAGAGAAATCAAAGGCAATTCAATTTCTGTGAACAAACAAAAGATAAACGACACATTTACAGCAAACGAAACAGATCTTATTGACGGTAAGTTCTTATTGCTTCAGAAAGGTAAAAAAAGTTACTTTATTATTAAAGTTCAATAACTTTAAACAAAAATATTATTTCATAAAAGAGGCTGTCTTTTGAGACAGCCTCTTTTTTATTCCGTTAAAAAAAATAGTGAAAAACTTCAGTACTTTCCTGAGAAATTGTCATTTTTAGTCCTGGCATCAATTTTCATTATTGCAAGTTCTGAAAAGTTTTATTGAAAATATTATTTGTTTACCTTGATTGCCGTATTTAAAATTTATAAGTAAGTCCTGCTTTGCCACCGGAAGCTATTGTTCCACCTCCCAACTCTACATGAAAAGCAAGATTGTTGGTAAAAAAGTATCTTCCGCCTACCTGTCCGGCAAAACCTACGCCTGAAGATTTTCCGTCAAAATCATCGTAGTCTGATCCGTTGTATTTATAGGAAAAAGAGTTATATGCCAGTGTTGCACCTGCATATACGTCCCATTTGTTGGGAATCTTAAGTAATGTATTAAAGTGATAATTTCCATTGATCCCGGCTCCAAACCAACTGCCTTTAATATCACCTGCATATTTCTTAGTAGTATAACTGGCCTGAATACCTACAGAAATATCATTGTGCACTGCATAATCTACTCCTACTGAAACAGGTATTCCCCAATCGTTGGCCACCCCAATATCCACATTGACCTGCGCTTCCCCTTTCTGGATTCTCTGTGCATACATACTACTAAAAATGAATACCATTCCCAGTATAAAAATTCTTTTTTCCATGTAATAATTACGTTTTCTATTATGGTTTCTGCCTCCAAAACTATCATAGATTTTTTGGCATCGCAATCATCAAAAAAAAAGTATTTTTTTCTACCTGCTTTTGGGTAGTTTATTCACCGGATTTTTAAAAATCAATCTGTAAATATTCTCTTATTGCGCCTGTTCCCGGAAACGGTTGGCTCTTTTGAAGGTTCCCAGGTCATTGAAACGCACTCCATATTTCTTCAGCACTTCATGTGACCTTTTCCGGCCGATATGACGTACATAAAAGGTTTCATTCACTACAAAATGATGAATACTATGCGTCCACCCGAAAAAGAAACAAAACAGCTGCATAGGAAAAGTCCACCAAACATTCAATACCTGGGTCTGCTCGATGACATTACCTTCTTCAACATCTCCAAAATAATGCATATTGGAAGTGATAAAATGCAAACAAAACTGTCTCAACAGGTTAGGCAATAGAATGGTGTAAATTATTATATTCAGAGAACTGAGCAGACCATTAATGTAGTATGGCAAACTAACATCTGTCCCCAGCTGAACGTTGATCAGCTTTACTAATAAGTCTGCAAAAAACAGATATAATACAATATGGGCAAAAATGGTCACAGGTATTATACTTAAAAAAGTAATTCTTTTTAAAGCAGCTGAAGTTTCCTCTTTAAGATTGCCGCTTGCCACTTCCCTGTCCATATCCTTATGCATGTGATGGAGGCGAAGCAGACCTCCAAATACAATGTCAGGGGTCATCAGCAATCGCTTAACGGACCATCGTTCTCCATTGGTTACACTCCGCTCTTCCACATCATGCAATGTTCCTGAGAATTTATGGTGATGGTAATGCAATGTACGCCTGATCCAGGGGTTAACAGTTAACGGACGTAAAATCCATACTGTAAAAAGCATACAATGATGCACCGCTTTCTGTTTTCTGAAATAAAGCCAATGAATAAGATCGTGCTCTATTTCATGAAGGATCCCCATAAAAAAAGCATTAATGATAATCATAAGCCATGTTGGAACAACAGCTTGGGACCAACTGACTGAAGTACTAATAATCGCTGCGATTGAGACTAAAAAAATACCCAATCCAATACTATCCTGCTTTTTCAACAAAGGATATCTTTCTTTGAGTTGCTGATAGGACTGATTAATCTCCTTCCTGATCAGGCTGGTTTTTTCCTGATGTTTCACTATGCTGTGATTTTAAATACGAAATTAATAATTTCAAAAATATAAATCTATATAAATGAAAATTATTAAAACAAACACATCAAAATATTAATATTATTTTCATCTGTATCACATCAGGACTGATGATCAAGTAAAGATTTTTAATTTAATGCTCTCATAGCACGGCTGGTCATTCCGCCCATTTTTCCCTGTCATTTCTACCCAGTTTTAGGTATTTTTCATCCTTATTATTTTAAGTATATTCACATTTACTAAAAAACTAAACTTTTCATACTGAAATTAAGATCCATGAAACGGTTGCTGTGCATTTTATATATTCTGTTGCATCCTTTATTACAGGGACAAGGACTGTTTCCCCTGAATGAGAAAAAATATATAGACAGTCTGCGATCTTCCGCCAACAATAAGGTAAACAATATTTCCCAGGCCCATACGTACTTCCTGTTATCCGCCTATTATAAAAATACCGATACAATTCTCAGCAGAAATTATCTGGAAAACGGAAAGAAAAGTGGCGGAAACGACCCATTTGTAGCTGCTCTTTACTATTATTATGAGGGGCAATATTACCAGGATGTCAACAAAGAAAAAGCAGCAGAATCCTTTGATAAAGCTATTAAATCTTTATCTCTTTTAAAAAGCAAAAAAGCCGCCCTGTATACTTCCATGAGTTGGTATAACTACGGTATCGTACAAAAAAATAAGGAAGGTTATCCTTTCCTGATTAAAACCATGCTTGAAAAAAGCATTCCTACTGCAGAAAAATACGGAGATACTAAAGTTCTCGGCTTTTTGTACACTCAACTTGCCCTGATGCTTACCTACAATGCCGAATTCGAAAAAGCAAAAAGTTATAATGAAAAAGCGGTTCAGATTCTTGAGAAAAATGCCCCTCACTCCACCGAGCTGTTCTATGCGTACCTCAATACCAGCAGCAATTATTGCTATCAGGCAAAATGCAGTTCGGGAAAACAGTTTCTGAATAAAGCTGGAGAAATGGTTCGCCCTTATCGCGAATCATCTTCAAATACTTTGTACTATTATAACAAAGCCCTGTACTTTATAGGTCTGCAGGAGCATACAGAAGCATTAGAAATGATAGAAAAAGGATTGTCATATGCTAAAAAATACAATCAGAAACTACAGATGCAGATGTTTTACTTCCATAAATATGACATTTTTAAAAAATTAAAGAGATATAAGGAAGCCAAAAATCTATTGGAAGAAATCCTGGCAGAAAAAACGCTCGCCCAGGATCTTAATAACAGAAAAACAATATACAGCCATCTGTCAGGGATCAATGAAATTATGGGAAATCCCGGCCAGGCCTTAGTGTGGGAAAAGAAATATTCAAAGTTAAATGACAGTTTGAATGCAGAAAACGTAAAACTTGAAATCAATAAACTGGAAACTAAATTTAGTGCTCTGGAAAAGGAGAAAAAAATAGCATTTCTGAATGCTGAAAAGAACCAAAAGCAAATGGAGGTCAACAAAAAAGACTCCTATTTATGGGTGCTAAGTCTCATTTTGTTATTCTTTTTAAGTCTTTTAATATTCCTGTTCATTTTGTATAAGAAGAACAAAAAGCTGTCTGAACAAAAAGAAATAAATCTTCAGCAAAAAATAGAAGACATTAAGCAAAAAGAACAATTAGCCCTTACCAAGGCAATTCTGGACGGGGAAGAAAGAGAACGGGAACGCATTGCAAAAGATCTGCATGACGGTCTTGGGGGAATGCTGGCAGGAGTTAAAATCAACCTTTCAACCTGGTCATCCAATCATTTAAATCCGGAGCATGATAAAGATTTTTATAAAATCCTGAATCAATTGGATAATTCTGTAACGGAGCTCAGGCATGTAGCAAGAAACCTGATGCCGGAATCGCTCCTGAAATTCGGATTGGAGACCGCATTGGGTGATCTCTGTGAGTTTTATGCACGTAAAGACCTCGATATTTACTTTCAGCCTATGGATATTGAAAAAAAGCTTCCTTTAAGTATCCAGCTTAATATTTACAGGATTGTACAGGAACTTCTGGCCAATGCGGTAAAACACGCTCAGGCCAGCAGTATTTTGCTGCAATGCTCTCAATCCCGTGAAAGTTTCCTCATCACCATTGAAGATAACGGAAAAGGATTTAATAAAGATATTGAAAAGACTACAAAAAGTCTGGGCCTTAGAAATCTTAATAATCGGGTGAATTATCTGAAAGGGAAAATGGAAGTCAACTCCGATCCTCAAGGAACAACCATTAATATAGAACTTAATATAGATGGAGAATGAAAAAATAAATATTGTCATTGTAGATGACCACCCCATTGTGATTGAAGGATTGAAAATGATGCTGGGCAGCCAATCTTTTTTTAATATTGCTGAAACGTTTACATCGGGCTCAGAAATCATCAGTTTTGTGAAAAATCATAAAGTGGACATCATCCTTTTAGATATTGCCTTACCTGACGGCAATGGTACTGAGCTTTGCAGAGAAATTAAAAAAATATCACCGGAAATCTCAGTGATTATGTTTAGCAACCGCTCTGAGAGAAGCATCATTATGCAATCTATACAAAATGGAGCCAGCGGTTATTTGCTGAAAAATACCTCGATAGATGAACTGGTCATATGCATTAAAGGAGCTCTTTCAGGAAATATTGTATTCTGTAACGAAACCAAGCATATTATCAGCCGGCCACCGTCACAAAATGACTTGCCCATTCCCAGACTCACCAAAAGGGAAAAACAGATTCTGCAAATGGTAGCGCAGGGAAAGACGAGTAATGTCATCGCGGAAGAATTATTTTTAAGTCCGCTTACCGTAGATACTCACCGCAAAAATCTGCTCCAGAAGTTCCAGGCCAAAAACTCAACAGAACTGATCAATCGTGCTATACAACAACGTATGATAGAGGAATAAAAAAACCGCTTATCAGCGGTTTTTATTTTATATACATAGTAAGATTAAGGTTCCAGGAAGCTATAGTCAATTGAAGCAACCAATTCTCCTTGTCCTTTTTTCTTAACTGTTCTCACAACTTCTCCATCAATATAAAGGTTGATAATCAATTCTGAATCCGCAGCCGGTAATTTCGCATTAGCATCCAGATTGAGCTGGGCCTGACTTGAGTTTACAAAGAATTCTCCACTAGACCATGGTGAATTTAAAGGTGTTGTAGGAGTATTAAACATCATACTTTGTGTAGTACCGACTTGTGTGGCGATACCGATAATCTCTCCGCCAGCAGATGTTTTCACTTCAAACTGAACCAAATGGTCTTTATACCCGTCGTCATCGTCATCTTTTTTACAAGAACTGACCACGTTAAATACAGAAAATAATAAAACGAATAAAAGAGAAAGTCTGAGTAAACTTTTTGAATTGTAAAATTGCTTCATTTCTTCAAATAGATTTTTTAATGTTCCAAATATAAGTTTTTTATTAATATAAAAATATTTTTTTTGTAAAATTTTCATTAGAAATTTACAAAAAATATGAAATTAATAAAATTACGAATCAAGACATAAAACCCAATAAAACAGTACATTCAAATAATCATTACATAGACAACACAGGATCATTTGAATTCCATATATGAATAATAAAACTTAAGATTTACAAAATAATTTATTAAGTATATTTGCTGTATGAATTTAGACTATCTAGTAAGAGAACCCGAAAATATTACCCCGAACACTCCTATTCTTTTTATGCTTCATGGCTATGGAAGTAATGAGCAGGACCTTTTCAGTTTCAGAGAAACGCTTCCTGCAGACTGGATTATCATCAGCTTCAGGGCACCAAGAAATACTCAGTTTGAAGGATATTCATGGTATGATATCAATTTTAATGATCCTGAAAGCTTTATTGATTTACCGCAGGCAAAGGAATCTCTGAGTGCAGTATTGGAAAACATCTTAAAAATCATCAATCATTATGGCCTTACCGAAAGCAGAGCTCATTTATGCGGTTTCAGCCAGGGTGGAATATTATGTTATGCTTTAGCTTTACAATATCCTGACCTGTTTAATTATGTGGCTTGTATGAGTGCCTATCCGGAAGAAAAGATTCTTGATCATATTGTGAAGGATAAAAAGAAACTGGAAAAGCTTCGCTTTTTTATCTCCCATGGTACGGATGATGCTGTAATCCCATTGGAATGGGGGCGAAAAGCTGCTGATTTGTTATATGACCTGAGCTGTTATTTCACTTTCAGAGAATATATGAGTGGTCATGGGGTTAATCAGAAAAATTATATGGATTTAATGGAGTTTTTCTCCAAATAACCAAAGATCCTCCATTCAAAAAAACTCAACAAAACATAGCACTTCATTGAAGTTCATACAAACATTCCTGTATTTGGAATGTTTTTTTATTATAATAAAGATAATTTTAGTAAATTCAGTAAATGAAACCAAAGCTTCTTTTGATGAGTTTATTTTTCAGCATTTTCATGTATGCTCAAAACTCATTTGAACTCATTAATGCCAAGAAAGCGGTTATTCCATTTAAATTTATCAACAATCTTATCTTTATTCCCGTCACCGTCAATGGAGCCGAACTTACTTTGCTACTTGATACAGGAGTTGCAGAAACGATTCTCTTCAGTCTGGAAAATAAAGAAATTAACCTAAAAAATGTTGAAAAAATAAAATTTTCGGGTCTTGGAGGAAGTTTAAGTATGGATGGTCTGAAATCTGACCGGAATGTAGTTCGTATCGGAGATGCTATCATCAATACGTCCATGTCGCTCTACATCATTATGAATGAAGAGTTTAATATTTCAGCCCACATAGGAATCCCGGTCAACGGAGTCATCGGTTATCATTTTTTTAAAGATCATCCGGTTGTCATCGATTATATGGCAAAGAAAATAACCGTATATGAAAGCATAGATCTTCTCCAAAAAAAAATCAGAAGGTTTGAAGAATTTCCGATTACTATTGAAAAAAATAAGCCCTATCTCCACGCCGATGTAGAAATGACGAAAGAGAAAAAAGACTCAAAACTACTGATTGATCTCGGGAATAGTGATGCCATATGGCTTTTCCCGGCTCTTATTAAAGATTTCGTGTACAACAGACCCAATATTGAGGATTTTCTGGGACGCGGGTTCAATGGTGACATCTATGGCAAAAGGAGCAGGATTCACAATTTTTATCTGGGAAGTTTTGTATTTGAAAAACCCCTTACCGCAATGCCTGACGAATTTTCTATTCAACATGTGAATTTAGTAGAAGACAGAAAAGGTTCAATTGGCGGGGAAATCATGCGCCGGTTTACTGTTATTTTTGATTATGCCAACAAAAAGTTATATTTGAAAAAAAACAGGAATTTTACCGACCCCTTCCATTTTAATATGAGCGGATTGGATTTCAAGCAGGATGGTTTAGAGTGGCAACCGGACAAGATCAGTGTGGAAACTCAGAATGCAGATGGTGGCAATATCATACACAGGGATGCTATTCAATATAAGTTTTCCTTAAAGCCCATCTTTTCTATTGCCGGAGTACGGAAAGACTCACCTGCCTATGAGGCAGGTTTAAAAAGGGATGACCGTATTATCAGTATTAACGGGAGTAAGACCTCTGAGATGACTTTGGAAAGAATGATTGAACTTATGAAATCCGAGGAAGGGCGAAGTATCAACATGGAAATCCAGCGAAAAAACGAAATACTGACCATCAGGTTTACGTTGGAAGATCCGATTCCTTATCAAGAATAGAATATGAAAACAGAAGAAACAACGTTAGATAAAATAAGAACACGGCCCAGGTTTAAGATGTTTACTCATCTGACAAAAGAAGAGTATGCTGAAAATCTAAAAAAATATCTGGCAGAACATCAAGATGAATTCTCGGGAAATATCAATAAGGAGGTGGCAACAATCAGTGTTGAAACGCCGTATGATAACTATTGGAAACCGCGTCTCTCATTACGGGTAGAGATTGAGGACGAACAAACGGTGATCCGCGGAGTATTTGGTCCCAGTTCAGCGGTGTGGACTTTTTTTATGTTCCTGTATTTTTCTTTTTCTATTTTCTGGATGACATTTTTTACCATGTATTACGTGGAAAAACAAATAAAAAGCGCCGAGTACCCCTGGGCACTGAGCGCTTCTTTTGTCATGTTATTTTTTATTCTTCTTACTTATGCTGCTGCAAGATTTGGGCAACATAAAGGGAAAGATGAGATGCTTAAACTCAGAAAATTTGCTGAAGAATCTACTTTACAGTTTGAAAAGAAAATTACCTAGACAAAGAATCTCCACTTTTATTTTGAACAGCCGGAGCCATTGCTCTTGCTGTTTTAATAGAGTCAGCTACTTTTTCCCTGTTTGCCTGTTCTTTCAACATCTTAGGAACATCCGGTTCTAATAATTTAGTGAGTTCTTCCACTGAAATATTATTGGCATTAGGGTCATCCAAAAGCTTTCTCCAAGGTTTTCTCCCTCCCCATTTGTAATCCCCGAACACCATCACAGCTGTTCCTTTTGCCTTTGTCGTAGCTCCTCCGGGATTAAGGATCCAGGTATCAGCATAGGAATACAGCCATTGGGCATCTTTTCTCAGTAATCTTAAACAAGAATGTGAGGCCGGATATCCCGGAAGCGTATATTCGTGCCATCCGATTCCTCCGATATTGTGAATATTAAAATTATAAGGTAATTTCCATTCTGTGCTTACCGTAGAAATAGACAACTTCTTTTTCCAGTTGGCGAAAGTAAGTCCTCTGGTTGTTTGAGCTGTTTTTTTACCCATACTTGTAGGACCCCATTTTACAAGACTTCCGTTGGAATATACGGCAAAAGCTTGTATAGGATATGAAAAGATGACGAATTTCTTAACACCACTCAGTACATCCAGCTGCATCGGAAATGGTGAGTAGGCCATCAAAGTTGTATCTATTTTAGCCGGAACAACCAAAGTATCGGCATTCCATTTACTCTTGGAGTCCAGCCTGTTTAAAGCGAGAATAGCAGTACGTTCTTCAACGCTGTACTTTTTGCTGAAAGCAGAATATACAGAATCTCTTACCTTCTTGTCTTTAGGAAGGACAAAGGCATTATAGAAACCATTCTCCTGCATTACCGGCGGAACGGATTCTTTTTTTACTGCAGGTACTGAATCTTTTTTTACAGAATCTTTTTCTATTTCGGATACATCAGATCCGGAAACCGTCTCTTTGAATGTATCACTTACCTTTTCTATTTCTTTTTTACATGAAATAAGAAACAGGGTACAAAAGCAGGCAAATAAAATTGTTTTTTTCACAGATATGTTCTTCATAAATAGATCAGGTCATTTAGTTTGGCTACCCAGTACAAATATCAGACCTAAATTTGAATCACAAAAGAGATTATTAAAAATACCGTAAAAAAACGGTAAGAAAAAATAGCGTTTTATAGTAATTTATTCGTTTTAGCGTATCCTAATGCTTCCGCAATATTATTAACTCCAATTTTTTCGAATAGTTTTTTCCGGTGAAATTTCACTGTATCTGCAGTAATAAAAAGTTTCCCGGAAATTTCATTAATTGTCATTCCACTCGCATACAGGCGTAAGATCTCATACTCTCTTGACGACAACCTGATTTTCTCACTTTTCACCCATATATCTTCGGTAAAATCGTACTTCCAGATTATATCAGTTCCCTCTTTACTCAAAACAACGTTTCCTGAAGAGCTACTGTTAGAAAGAGAGACTACACATAATGCCTTCCAGACCTGTCCTTCTGCGGTAAGAAACATGGGGGTAAGCTTATGGTTAACCAGAACAAGGTTTTTTCCACTGTTGATAAGATAAAAATCGTAAGAAATAGAATATAGTTTTCGTTCATCAACAGGGATTGTTTCATAAAATTCAAATCCTGCTTTATTGATTTTGATCAGCATTTCCACATCTTCGGGTTTCACATTCTGAAAATAGAAAGCATATCCCAGTTCCTTTACTTCTTCTGAAGTTTTCCCGCATAGGAAAAGCGGATTTTCAGATACATATTCAAATCCCCTGGTTTGGTAGTTAATGACATATAAACTCTGATATGTAGTCCGGGCAAGAGCTTTTATTCCCTCCAGATAATCTGTGGACTGGCTATAATCAATTTCGGCATTCTTGCTTACTTCATTTTTATCGTTAAAAAACCGGTCAATCTCTTTCATATTCTTTAGTATCATCAAGGCACTACCCCAAAGAGTAGTTTTAAGATCCGTAGTACAAATCTACACAAAAGTGTAGTATTTTTCAAAATGAAGACTTTTACATTTGCAAAGTGCTTTCATGATTGTACTTTCTTTGAAAACACGGAGAAAACTGCTCAATGAGAACTCTGATGCTTTTTAAAAAAAATATTACTCAGAACAGCAGTGCTTTACAATATAATCATAACCATGACATAAAGAAGCTGCACCAACAATTCGGTCTAGCAAAGTTGATTCGTCAATTAAAGTTTTTATCGTAAAATAAACTCAGACAATGATACCTTATCCATACAAAATACTAAGTGATTCCGACCGAATTTACAGCAGCTCAAAAGGATCAGCCTTTTAAATAATACACATTTGTGTTACTAAAAGTCACTGATCTGCACCGTATCACAAAACATTATTTACTGTCTTATGGCAGTAATTTTTTTTATCAGAAGATCTGACCGTCGTCACATGGAGTCACGTTTTTTTTGGTTGTTACCCATTTATCTCTCAGCTGAGTGGTCGGAATTTCAAAATACTTGTATAAAAAGAAAGATAGTATAAAACAAAGGATAAGATATACTGCAAACAAAACATAAGAAGAAGAAATGAAATAATGAAATATATGCTTATGAACAAACATCCGGCCTATAATCCATGTCTGGATAAATGTCAGATTGACAAGGTACATCGAATATGAGATAAGGCTAATACAGGTTACCGGTTTGGAAATGACAGATGGTCCGTCTTTATAAGTGCTCAGTAAGGGCAAAAGCAAGAGCGTTCCGACAGACATCACGCTAAAAGAAAATACAGAAAAAAAGAGGTCCCCTGCGTGAGAAAGCAATTCTATAAAAGACAATTGACTGATCAGGATCAGGACCAGGCCTACATAAAACAGTTTCTTCTTATAGCTATTCCATATTTTTGAATAATAATATTTTATATACGCTCCCAAAACGCCATACATCAGGCTATCCAGTCTTGTGACAACCTGTTTTCTGAAGTTCAGATCCCAGAAATTGAGATCATGGGGAATATCTGATACCGAATAACGGTATAGTCTGAACAAAGTCGTAAAAAGAATAATGAAAATGATAACCAGAAGTACTGATGACCGTACATCCCGTTTCATTAGGCTGATCAAAACATATAGAAAAATAGGAATTAATAAATAAAACCATTCTTCAATACTCAAGCTCCATGCTTCAGCAAAGAATTCAGGATGGGGAAAGGCAAAGTTCTGAATGAAGAGAAAGTATCTGAATTCATGAGTGATGGAAAACCCGGGAGTAAACAGGATATCCAAAATAAGTAAAATAACCAGAACCAAAAAGTAAGCGGGCAACGTTCGGCACCACCTTCTGATCCAGAAATTCAGCAATGCTTTTTTGTCAAAGGATTTGCGGTTTAAAATCTTTATTAATATCCCTCCGATCAAAAAACCGCTTAAAACAAAAAACAGCGTGACCCCATCCAGCATAAAATTCAGTAAAAAATCAGCATAAGGAAGATAATGTAAACCATGAGATATCACGACGAAGCCTATTGCAAAAAAACGCAGTACGTCCAGTCCAAAAATTCTTTCTGAATCTATTTTTATCGTAAATGCACGGAAAATAAGCTCTTTTATTCTGTTGATAAACATCCTGAAAATTCTCTAGCTGCTGTTCTAAACCGCAAAACTAAATTAAAAAAATCACTTATTTCTCTATAATATAAAGAAAATATCAACCAAACACAGCAATTTATATTTAATAATTTGTTAAAGAATTGATGCATAGATTATCTATTATTTTGACAAAATATCATTTTCATGTTATGTCAACAGATTTTTTCCGGGCAGGAAATACATACGGGACGTCCTATTTTGTACAGCCACCTTCAGGAAAAGGATACTTTACCCTTTGAATTCATTATGTAAATAATCAACTGACCTACTAATATCCGCAATCATTTACCAACCAACCTAACAGTTTATTGAAACCTGTTAGGTGTACTTTATCATATGAGATCTCTTCCATCATAACATTCAATGCCAAGCAATAAGTTTTATATCGGTTTTTTTCTACTTCAGATCCAGAAAATTCTATCAGCCGGGATTCTATAGCCCACAATTGAAGTAAAAAATTGTCACTTGACTACAGTGGTAAATCTGTAATAATAAAATATCCAAACCAGCATCCAGGGAATATTCAAGATTAAAAAGAGTACAGTTTCCTGCACGTTGATCTTTCCGTTGGTTATCGCAAAAAAAGAATAAAGGATCACTACTGCCGGTAATAAAAACCAGCACAAACCTGACATTATTCCTTTTTGAAACTGTTTTAAAAGTGACAAAAGACTGCTCAATGAAACCGAACTCAGAAATGTTATCCAAAAAACTACAAAAACATAAGCCAATCCACTCATATCGCAATTTCTTGGACGTTCTTTAACCCTTGGAGTACATATAAAAAGATGATCAGAAAAATAACAGAAATAAGTAGGGAAATGCCCCAAGTCTTAAGAATAGAAAGCAGAATAAATTTTCCTCTCGACATTGATTTTGTTTTAACGACTAAAATATCAATAAATCGTATATATACCAGTTTTGCACCATAAAAAAAGTCTCCTATTTCTAGAAGACTTTTTGCGATCCGGACGGGACTCGAACCCGCGACCTCCGCCGTGACAGGGCGGCATTCTAACCAGCTGAACTACCGGATCAATTTTTT
>NZ_KI535291.1:211419-395674 GCF_000482305.1 Chryseobacterium sp. UNC8MFCol | reverse complement strand
TGCGATCCGGACGGGACTCGAACCCGCGACCTCCGCCGTGACAGGGCGGCATTCTAACCAGCTGAACTACCGGATCAATTTTTTTAAAAGTAATTGAAAAAACTTTTTGCGATCCGGACGGGACTTGTTCTTATTTGAAAAACTCCCTATCCATAAGCTTTATATCGTTCTCTTATTTTTAGGTCACCGAATAGGTCACTTTTTTAAATAAGTTTAAGATTGTTTGTTTTTACTGGTGCAAATATATGTCTTTTTTTAGTTTTTCCAAATAAAAGACCATTTTTGATCACTAATTTTTACTAAAACACAGACTTTCAAAGACAAAAAATTCCTCTCCATATTTTTCACTCTTAAAATAATAATCATGATAACAAAATTGTCAATTATATATTTGAATAAACGACATTAAAAAACTACGAAATTACTTTTGTGCTAATCTGGTTTATATTTGATAAATTGTAAAATTTTAATAAAGTAAATTCAATGCAAATTATCTCCTAATGATAACGTACTATGTCATAAAAATCAACAATTGATGTTTTATTTACTCCATTTTAAGTTTTGTGCATACTTTGTATGTGGTCCAATTTCATGTGGAAAAGATTTCGAACCGGTCTCATGACCTAATGTTTGAATAACTTCATCCGTAACCCAGATGTAATTTTCAGATGTTTTATTCTTTAAATCTTTAAGTAATGGCATTTGCTCATCATTAATTACTAAATCAAAAACTTCATAAATAAAAAGACCTTTACCTCCCATATCCAAATCAATTATAGGTGATTGAATTTTTTTCTTAAATCTATAGTCGATGTATCTAAAAGGCCGCCAGGTTAAAATTTCTGTTGCAATTAATTCTTCACAAAATTCTCTCCAAGGCGAAATCTCACGATCCTCCTTTGAATCAAACCATTTAAGAAATTCAATTAGATTTTTACCTTTTACATGAACACGCAGATCATTTTTTGCAATTCCCTTTTCAGTTTCAAATTTTCTATCAGGTCTAACATCTAATTCTTCGAATTTTCTTTCACAGCCAGGTAATGTTTTATAACAACCACCCACAGGCTGAAAATATTTTCTTGTTCTGCTTTTAACAAGCAAGTATTCATTTTCAACTTTTATTCTATACAGATATGAAATAGAAACACGAACATCAGTATTTTTTAACAAAACCTTTGACTGGAAATAAAACCCAAGTCTATTGTAGTTTTCATATACAAAAGTTACAATGAAGGTAAGTAATGTGATATATCCCGTAGTGGAATATTTAGATTCTGTCCAGTTTCCTTTTTCGATGTATCCTCCAACGATTAGAATAACAGACAGAATTATTTGTAGAAAGATAGGTCCTTTTTTCATACAATTTTAGGGCTTGGATTAAGTTTTTTAATTGTCTCGGCGACAGTTTCAAAATCTAAAGCTTTATCCGGGAAACATTTTGCAACAGCTTCTGGCAATATTCTTAATCTTATATCTGAAAAAGAAAAAGAAAGTCCATTGTTCGATTCCTCTCCTGACAGGTTAGCCAATTCCTCTAACTGCTTATCTGTAATTTCAACACCAGCGAGAGAGGTTTTAAAAAGAAGCACTCTTTCCTCAAAGGTGGGACGCTCAAATTCTAAAATAATTGCCGCCCTTCTCACAATAGCTTCATCAAGAAAATGCAATCTGTTTGTCGACATAAACAATATTGCTCGCCCATTTAGTTCACGAATTTCATCAATTTTTTGAATTAATGTATTTACAGCTGCTTTTTCTTCCTGATGCATTTGCATGGTAGATCTTGTCGAAGCAATTGCATCAGCTTCGTCAATTAGTAAAAATGCTATTCGTTTCTTACCTGCTTGAGTTTTTAGTTCAGCAAATGCATCATTTACTAAATTCCCCATTTGACCATGAAGACCTTCTCCTCTAACTCTTGTACTCAGTTTTAGAAAAAAACCTTCCTTTTTTAATTCCCTAAGCATTCTGTCCGCAATGGCCTCGGCAGAAACAGTTTTGCCTGTTCCTGCGTCACCTGCCAATATAATTAATGGATATTTTTCTTTCAGTTGTGAAATTACTGGAAGTTCTGTTTTATGAAATTTTTTGCTCCACTCAACAAGACCTTCTTGATCCAGCAAGAGCTTTAAGTTCGAAAGTATCCTATTATATTTGTTTTCAAAACCAATTAAGTGTTTAGCTCTTTCGGCAATTTCTCTACTAGGAAGTTCTGTTATATTATCAAAAATTGTACTCATATTTATTTAAAATTCTTTTTTTGTAATTCATATCCATTACTTGCATACAACTGTGCATCTGACTGTTGCAGATGCGGAAAATTAGTATTAATATCTGTACTACCCCAACTGAGTTTTAATTCCTTTTGAAAATTTGTTTTCTCTTCAGAAGTTAGGTTCCTCCATTTCTGAGTATGAGATAATATAATTGATAGTGAAGTGTTATCAGTATCTGGCCAATCATTATTTTTCCCAGCGCGTTCGCTGTCGGTTGCATCACCTAAATCATTTACAATAAATTTAGCTGCTTTCACTGGCAAACCCGTATTGGTATTGATCAAGGTTATGCTTACTGATTGTAAATAATATTTTTCTGCATATTTGAGCACATCATGGAAAACCTTATCTACGTATTCCATTGTCCACTTATTAGTGCGTCTGGCAATTGTTCTGATATCTGCCTCACAGCTTTCAAATGTTTTTCTTATATCAAGGACCGTATAAGTATTTGTTTTTGTATTTGTTCCGTACATAGTTTAATTTATTTAATGTTAAAGGTTGGACCGAAAACACTTTTCCATTCTTGTATAGTATCTCCTTCATTATTTCTTGCTTGAGCAAAGTTCAAAGTATCAAATGCCTCTTCAGCCTCTTCAATAATTTCGGCCCATCTTGGTTTGGTCATTCTCTTTGCAACATTATTTTCTTTATTAGTATTGTCAGCAACATAGATTGCTGAATCGTACTGTGTCGGAACACTACGAATGGAATCTTGAAAAATAATTTCTGGAAATTCAGTAGAACTTACAAATTCAAAAAAACGAATGATTCCTTCTTCGATATTTGTTTGGATTCCTTTATTTATGTCAAGATAGGCAACAATCAATTCAATCGTAAAAGAAGATAATCCTGGTTCATTATCAGAAGGTTTTAATTCTTTGTAATTTCTCCACCATTTTATAGCTCTTACAATTGAAGTGTAAGCAGAATTTTCTTGTCTTCTGTTAAGTGAAAAACTTAACTGCTTGGAAATACTGGTAATATACTTTTTACCATTTCCATGTCTGCTGGGTTGCCATACATAATCCTTTGGTGTGCTTAATGGGACTACAGGAACAATATCAACGCTTAGTCCGGAACCTGAAAAATAAATGGTTACCGACTTTGTGTTTCCAGCAGCATCCACATCTTTAGAAATGTCTTTTTGTGGATAAATTTCTTCCAAATATTCTACAATAAAATCAAAAAGCTTCCCAATGTCATTATGAATATCTTCATCACCAGTAACAAAAAGTACAAGATCAATATCTATGGGATGGTCTCCCGTAGGTTTCAAAATCGTATGTTTTTTCCACGAACCAGCGAGAAGATATTTCTCAACCTTTAATCCATGTCTGTCATCTTCAGCAATTTTTTTGTCTAATTTTTCTTTCAGGTTGTTTACCTGATCTCTATACTTGCCCATGTTTTCAGGCTGCAGTTTGATTTTACTAATAAAAAACTGTAAATCTTTGTCTGATAATTTCATTTTTTTTGTTTATTAAATTTATTACATCAAACTTTTCTCCTACAATAGCAGTAATGACAAACTGTCATAAAAGTCTGATTTTAATATAAATAGAGCCAAATGTAATTTTATTTTTCAAAAATATATTACGGAAATCCGTAAGCATATTATAATCTTTTAAAGAACCTCAAAAAACTACTAGCTCTTTCTCATTTATATAATGATATTAAAAATTGGTAAACTCCAAGTATCATTTTTAGGATACCTGGAGTTTAAATGGAGTTACTTTTCCTTGGTAACTCCTTTGAAGGGAGTGTTACTAGAAGTTTTTACATCCATAAATCTACCTGTAGCAGTATCGCGTTTCACCCAAGAATCTGTTTGTGGATTGTAGGTTTGTGAACGCCCTTTAACTGCTCCATTTCTGTGACCGTCTCCAGTCGGTTTGTTAGTTGCCATAATTAGTAAGCATTTTTTCCTTTAACATTCTAGGCCATAAAGGAATTGACCATTGAACAAACTTCAATCATATACTAATTCCATTAGAAAGATTTTTTTAACTTTGAAGTATATGAGCCTATCCACTCATATACTAATTCCATTAGTAATGCATTTTGGTATATAGATGAATGTAGAACAAAAAAAAACCGATGAAATAGTTTTTGAGACATTACCCAGTGATGAGCTTATAGATTATATTTCTTTTAAAGAAGAATATCCTGAAGAAGCTGCTGCAGCGTTTACCGAGTTTTGTAGTAGGTTTGAAAGAGATATTTTGCAAAAAGCAGAAATATATTGTAATAAATTTAATTACAGTGAGGTTGTTGCACTTGAAATAGCAACTTGTGCTTTTGCCCGCGTTTGGAAATATCACTCTTTTAATAAAAGTAAAGCCAAGTATCCGGATGATATTGATCGGTCGATTTTGTTATGGCTTTATCCAATAGTATATACTCAATTGGTAAAATATGGAGATTTAAATACCTGTGCGGAACCTGATGAAGACGATTTATCAATTGTAGAGAATATTGATGATCTAATTTCGTTAACAGTAGGAGACGATGATATACAAAAGAAAAGAGAGCTGAAAATTAGATTAGAAATCATTGAGAGAGCTATGCTTGGTCTATCTGAAAAACATAAGATTGTGTATCTTACATATAAAGCTTACGAAAATACCGGAAAAAAAAATATACCAAGGTCAGTGGGTAAAAAATTGAGAGACAGATTGAATTTAGTTCAAAATTCAATTCAGGTTTATAAAAAAGAAGCTAATGATCACATTAATAACTATCTAAAAGCTTTCAATGGGAATAGATAAAAAATATATAGGAAAGGTTACAGAGACTAACCTTGATGATTGGTTACATTCAACAGGTTTTTTATTTCCTCAGAATAAAACTCAGATAGAGAGGTTTAATAAACTTTATGAAGATTATGATTTTAAGTTGAAAAACACAGGTATTAATGTCAAATCAATTATTGATGGTTCTTTTTGCGTTGAAAAAGAATCAAAAATTATATCAATTGACACAAACTTAAGTCATGAAATAGAAAGTTTGAAAATGGTCGCCAGAAAAGGGCAAAGCAATATTTCTCAAAGCGTCTTTGACAAAATGAAACAGAATCAGAAAAAGAAGAAAGGTGATTGATAGCAGTTCCTTATCAAAAATTAAAAAGCTTGCTGGATCCATTAGTGGAAATTTCAATACTGAAAAAATAATTCCATTACATCTTATTGCAGAATCTGAGGACATTGAGGTATTTTATGATCATTATGACAAAGGGACTTTTGATGGAATGACTGTTTATGATGATAATGAATTTTATATTCATATTAATATAGATAATCATAATAGGTTTAATTCTCCGCGTTCTAGATTTACACTAGCCCACGAACTTGGGCACTATTTTATAGACACACATCGCGTTGGACTCAAACTGGGAATTTTAGAACCTCATCCCTCGAAAATTGACAGGGTTCAATTCGATAAAATTGAAAGAGAAGCAGATTATTTTGCGGCTTGTCTCTTAATGCCAGAAGAATCTTTTCAACGAAATTTATGGAAGAGAAAAAAATTTAGTTTTAAAGTGATTGATGAGTTAAGCAAGGAATATAATGTGAGTAAAACTTCATGTGCACTCAGATTTGCAGAAATAGGAAATCATCCTATCAAAATAGTTTATGCTGAGAATGGATTTGTGAAATGGCAAAAAAACAGTCAGGGCTTCCCTTTCTGGAACTTACTTAATGATAAAAAAGTTCCTGAAGGTTTAGCTATGGCTGATTATTTTAAAAATGTAAAAACTTCAATTGAAAATCCAGAAGAAATTTTTGCTATTGATTGCTTTGAAAATGTAAAATCCGAAGACTCCAGAAGAATTTTCTATGAACATTGTATAGTGTATGAAAATTGTGCACTAAGTATTATTTGGGAAGATTAAATATTCCTTAAATTGAAAAATCTAATCTAAATATGCTTTATACATTATGGTAAATATTCAAAATTTTAATCTAAAGTAAATTGAGTGACCTATATATTTGGAAGTAAAATATTATATTTTAATAAAAATCAACTCAATCATTTTTATAGAATTAAACTGGATAGAGTATAATAATATTTGGCGACTACATCCAAGTATATAACAACCTTATTTCAATTATCTAACGATGCTGTGTAAAAACTTCCCTTTCCCTTTTGATTTTAATGGTTTTATATATGATTAGAAAAATAAAAAGGAAAATAGGTATTTTGATATCTTAACAAGAGAAAAAATAATTAAAATATCTGATTTACTATGAGCGAAATGTCCGATTTTAAAAAGAATTATTTTAAGCATCTTGAAGAAGAAGTCACAGCAATATTAAAGGAAAATCAAAATATTGTATCTGTATTTATCAACTTTGCACAATCAAAGAATATTAATTTGATTGAACAGGAATTGAAATATGCTCAAATGTCAGGAATAACAGTTAACTCAAAAGATTTATTTTTAAAACTTAACGAGGATATTCTGTAGTGTATAAAACGAGAAATGGATATTTTACCTCTCTTAGTAGTACAACACTCCAAATCAATAGTTGATAATCGTGAATTCATTACAGATTACTATAAAATTATCAAGATATGCAATCCTTAAAATCAGATTTCATCTCCTTTTAAGGACTTTTTGTTTTAAAGGCAGATAGGTTGCTTCTTTTCGTAAAATATAGTTAATAAACAAATACAGATATGAATACATATCTGTATTTGTTTGAAAAGAATCAAGATGAATCGTGTATACTTCTTTAAACCTCTGATAGGGTTGTTGAATTTATAATTTTAATAATTAAGAGATAAGCCAACACCAAATCCCATATCACTATCATAATGGGTACGTATACCCACATTTTTATTAATGATATATCTGAGTTCAGTCATATATTCCATATCGGTGTTGACCATAAACCCTGCTCTCAATCGTTTTGTAATAGGAATATCTTCTCGCATTAAAGAAAGGCGTACAATACCATCATGATATACTTCTGCCTGGAAATTTACTAACATTGGCAATGTGTACATAAAACCTAAGCTAATTGCCCTACGTGTATCTTTTTCATTTCTCTGTCCGAATAAATTGGTTTCGTGTTCATCTATTCCCATTTTTCGGTAACGCCAATCAAAACCGATGAAGGGCATAAACCATTGCATCTTTCCGATGTATCTTCCCAAATGAGTTTCTACTTCGTAGCCGTGCATATCGTTGTAGCCTAAACGCCACTCTGTACCCAAACTCCATCTCGCATTTTGAAACATTGCATCCCCATCGTTACCATTGGTTGCAAAATCGTTCTGTGCCATAAAGTGCGACATATTGCTCTCTCTTTGCAATTTATTGTAGGCTTGCTTTTTATTGGGTAAATATGGATTTTGGTAGTCATCAACTGCAAAAACCCTGTTCATACCAGACATCATATGATAGAGGATATGACAATGAAAAAACCAATCTCCTTCCTCGTTCGCTAAAAACTCAATGGTATCGGTTTCCATTGGCATTATATCCAACACATTCTTCAATGGTGATTTTTCTCCTTTACCATTGATTACTCTGAAATCAAAGCCGTGCAAATGCATTGGATGGCGCATCATTGAGTTATTGTAAATGGTAATGCGCAAAATTTCCCCTTTCTTTACAGGTATTTTATCGGTTTCAGAAAGTATTTTATTATCCATACTCCACACGTAGCGGTTCATATTTCCGGTAAGGGTAAACTTTAATTCTTTTACAGGTGCGTCTTTAGGAAGTGTGGTATTGTATGGGGATTGTAACATAGCATAATTCAATGTTTTGATATCGCCTAAAGCATTTGCATTGTAACGATTGGGGTCATTATCCATATTCATATTGTGCTGACTGTGGTCTTGCTTTTGCTTAGCATCTCCAGTAATTTCAGGATACATTACCACATTCATGTCCATTTGGTTCAGGCTCATTTTCATTCCCATATCATCTAAATCACCATTCATTTTCATCATATCGTTCATCATTTTCATTCCTTCAAAATATTTCAATTTTGGAAGTGGAGAAATAAGTTGCTTGATACCATTACCTACAAAATAACTTGCAGATTGTGTTCTGTCTTCGGTAGTTGCTAAAAATTCGTAAGAAACACCATCTTCAGGAATGGTTACTACAATATCGTAAGTTTCGGAAACTGCAATGATTAACCTATCAACTTCTACAGGTTCTACATCATTACCATCATTGGCTACTACAGTAATTTTACCGCCTGCATATCGTAACCAAAAATAGGATGAAGCTCCACCGTTTGACACTCTTAATCTTACTTTATCTCCCGCTTTTAGTGTTTTGCCATCAACTGATTTTAAATCTGTGGTATGATTGCCGTTGATTAATATTTTGTCATAATATACATCGCTTACATCCATCGCCAACATTCGTTTCCATTCGTTTTTAATCTTTGTTTTAAAGTAACCTTCCTTGATGGCTTCTGCATAAGATTGGGTAGCATTTTTTTTGATGGCTGCCCAATCATTCGCATTATGCAACATTCTGTTAATGTTATCAGGGTTAAGGTTTGTCCATTCGCTTAAAATGATGGGTACGGTTGGTAAATCATCAATTCCTTTTCTAAATGTTCTATCGTTATCGCGCTTTTTCATTACAAAGCTGCCATACATTCCAATCTGCTCCTGCAATCCTGAGTGGGAATGGTACCAGTGCGTACCATGCTGGATAATCGGAAAACGGTAGGTGTAGGTTGTGCCCGGTGCGATGGGTTTTTGTGTAAGCCAGGGCACACCGTCTTCTTTATTGGGCAGGAACACACCATGCCAGTGAAGTGATGTGCTTTCTTTCAATTGGTTGTGCACCACTATTTCGGCAGTGTCGCCCTCGGTAAAGGTAAGGGTGGGCATGGGGATTTGCCCGTTTACGGCAATCGCCCGCTTTTGCTTACCTGCATAGTTGACAAGGGTATCTTTTACATACAGGTCGTAATGCACTACTTTCTGTGCAAACAACGTTTGGGTGCAAAGCAGTATCAGCACTGTTTGCAGTATTCTTATGGGTATTTTTTTATATCTGTTCATTCGTTGAAAAATTTTATTTAATGCTGTCTTCCATTGTGCCAAACCACGCCATCAAAACCTGCTTATCCTCCGGTGATAATACTGCATTGCGATGGATGAGTGTGTATGACGACAAAGGCATTTCCCCGTCCTTGACCTGCCCCGCCATAGCCCTGAACTTGTTACGCTGCCTGCGGGCAGAATATTCGCCAAATTCGCTAAAGTTGAGTTCCTCTTTCCCCTTTTTTATATGCTCTGCCATGTACCATGCTCCGGGCTGGATACGACTGTACCACGGATAGCGGGTATTGTTGCTATGGCAGTCGTAGCAGGACTGGGCAAGGATAGTCTTTACATTTTGGGGTACGGTGTACACCCTTTCAATATGGGTGGCTGGCACTACATCTGATTGGTTACGTAACGGCTGGATAAACTGGATACAGATTGAAATAATTATCAATATCCCAACAGCTATATTGAACGGTTTTAGTTTTCTTAATTTATTATTCATTTGAATTAGTTTTACATACTGCTCATGTCGTGTCCTGCCATCGGGTCTGCTCCATTCCTAAAAATGTATTCGCTGTTTAAAAGATAAGCACCTGAAACAACTACAATATCTCCATCTACTAATCCTGAAACGATTTCTATTCTGTTATCTATTTCCGTTCCCGTTTTTACCATTCTACTTTTAAATGTCTTTTCTCCTGTTTGTACCCATACGGTTTCACTTTTACCATTTCTTATTACAGCATCTACCGGCATGGTTATGCCTTTAGTCTTCGGCGTTTCAAGAAAAACATATACAGGCATTCCGGGCTTCAAATCTTTATTTGGATTAGGTACTGTAATTCGTATCAAATTAATTCTTGAAGACGGATTAAGCTCGGGGTTGCTAAAGTCTATTTTGCCAGTAATAACTTTGTTATTCAGGTCAGGAATTTGTACTGTTGCTGTTTTTGTTTGGTTGATAAGTGACATTTGGGAGGAATAAGCCTGTGCTTCTGCCCAAATTGTAGATAGGTCAGCCAAGTCTACTATCGTGCCGCCTTCTGCCACATAACCGCCCTCTACAACCTGCAAACTTGTGATGTAACCCGAAGCCGTACTATAAAATGTAGTTGTTGCCGAAATTTTGCCAGCACTTTGTAAAGCCCTAACCTGATTATCCGTCATACCCCACAATAACAATTTGTTCTTTGAACTTTGTATAAGCTGGTCAAAATCTATTGAATTAATATTTCCAAAAGTTTTCTTCTTTTCCAGTGCCAGTAAATATTCCTGTTTTGCATTGTTCAGTTCTTCACTATATATTTCCATTAACGGGGAACCTTTGGTTACAAAGTCACCAACGTTTTTATAATGCAGTTTTTCTACCCGTCCCATAACTCTGGAGCTTACGGATTGCATATTGTACTGATTGAAATTTAATACACCTGTAAGTATTACTCTATCCCCCAAAAGACCATCTTTTAAGGTGTCTGTTTTTATGTTGCCCAACTTAATCTGTTCGCTATTCAGTTGAATGGTATTGGGGTCTGCTTGTTTGCTTTTCTCAACCCGAACAAGCTCCATGTGACATATAGGACAGTGACCGGGTTTGTCTGATACAACCTGTGGGTGCATGGAACAGGTATAGTAACTACCATCATTATTACCTGCATGGTCATGTTTATTGTCTTTACAAGACAACAAAACCGACATAAGGAGGGCAATTGTTATGACTAAATAATATTTCATATTCTAATTATTTTTTGTTCTTACAAAACTTTCACTATCCATAAGGTACTGTGCGTTTCCTGCAATCTCTTCCACGGGTAACAGCCCCTGCAATACTTCTATATATCCGTTCGCTTCATTACCTGTTTCAATTTTATTCACGATAAACCCTCTATCTACTTTTTTCAAAATGACTTTGGTTAATCCAAGGGAAATGACAGCTTCTTTAGGTATCCAATTGCCGGAAATTCCAGCCGTTGATATTTCAGATTTAACCTGACTTCCGATTGGTAACTGCATACGGTTATTATCAAAATAGACACGCACGGATAACGTTTTACTTCCGGGTCTGAAAAATGGTTCTATAAACCCAATAGTTCCTATAAATTTCTTCTCCGGAGCTACTTCCGGTATAATACTTACTGTTTGACCTGTCTTTACAAGCGGTACATCCTCGGGGAAAATATTTAACAACACCCACGATTTTCCCGGGTTAAATACATTAAAAATAGTTTGTCCTTTTTGAACATACATACCTTCTTTCAGGCTAAGTTCAGAAGATGTTTCAGATATTTCTCCCATCGAATTTGAGGGTGATGTACTACTGCCCATTGACCCGGCTGTGCCGGTTTCGTGAATATGTCCGGCATAGTTACTGTAAACAGATACGGATAAATCAGGCTTTCCTTTTTGGATGATACTCTGCAATTGGTTTTCGCTCATTCCAAGTAATAGCAATTTTTGCTTAGCCGCATTTATCATCATATTGTTCGTAGCATCATTTTTTAATAGAAACAATAAATTCACTTGCGCTTCCATCAGTTCGGGGCTATAAATATCCATCACTTTCTGCCCCTTTGCTATTTTTTGGAATTTATAACGTATATAAAGCTTTTCAATCCTGCCGGATATTCTGGCGGATATATTTCCCGTTTGTCGGGTATCATAAGCAATATTTCCAAGAGCCTGTACGGTTATGTCTTTATGCTCTGACTGCATCCTAATAGTAGGAATGTCTGATATAACAAATTCATTAGTCGGCTTAAGCAGTGTATTCAACTCAATACTTTCCGTTTCATTTGTATTTACTGTTTTTTGCACCAATTCCATTCCGCACTTGGGGCATTTACCGGGCTTGTTGCTGGTAACTTCGGGGTGCATGGGGCAGGTATATGTCGGGCTATTTTTAGCAGTGTGACTGTTGTCGGGATGACTGGTCTTGTCTGTATTGTTGTTACAACTATACAGTACAAGAATAATCATCAAAAAACAAATTATATATTTCATTTTCTTTCAATTAAACGGTCTATTGTTATTTGCATCTCAAATGCTTTTGATAAAATATCGAGGTATTCCAGTTGTGTCATGTTCAGTTTTTCCCATGCATCATACAGCATAAATAATTCCTCGGTATTTTGCTCGTAACCGAGCTGCATTGTTTTGAAATTATTTTTCAAAGCCGGAATGATGTCATCCCTATAAAGACTAAGCTGATTTTTTTTGAGGTCGAACTCATTTCTCATGCCATATGCCATACCACTGTATTCATTTATCATCATGTTTTTTTGAGAACTAAGGGCATCTGCTTTCCACTTCAAACTTGCAATATTAGCTTTGCTCATCTTTGAAGCCCAATTGACAAAAGGCAGTTTTACCATTGCCATTGCTGTGTATTGCATGGGCTGTCCTCCAAAGCCATACATATTTTCAAATCGAACACCAAATTCAGGTTTCAGGCTTTGTCGCTCTGTTTCCTGTTTCAGAGTTGTTAACCGTATCTGCTGGTCTAATGATTTCAGGTCACTCCGGTTTTTGTTGAACAGTGCAGTATCAAATACCATATCCGAATAATCGTTGAATGAAAATATTGTATCAATTTCAAAAGGAGCCATAGGGTTTCGCCCCATAAGGGTATTTAATCTGATGCGTTTTTCCTTGATATCATTTTCATACATAATCTGCATATTATGGGTGCTTCCGAGCGCTGCTTTAGCTTTATAATATGCACCTATTTTACCTACTCCGTTCTTATACCGTATTTCTGCATTCTTAATCATGAAGTTGAGCATCTTTTCGTTTTCGGCAACTACATCCAGTCGTTTCAGTAACACAATCCATTCGGAGTATAAGAGTTTGGCATCCTGTATAATTTCATTTATGCCCGCTCCTTTATTTTCTTTTTCTACGGATGACATTGCGTTCATATATGCTTCTTCAGCATCCAACTTTTTCTTATTGGGTATCATCTGTTCTATCGACAGCATAGCCGAACCCATTCCTTTCATCTCACCATCTCTTTTCCAAAGGTTCACGTTGTAAGGTGTCATAAACTGTCCAACACCAATTGTTGGCGGCATCCAGCTTCGTGCGCCTTTTGCTGCTTCATCCATAGAACGAATTTCATTGTCGTACATCTTCACAATGGGATGATTGGTTTGTATGCTGTCTATAACATTTTGGAGGCTTATAACCTGTGCATTTATATTGGTAAAAAGACATACTATAAATGCTGTAAAAATTATCTTTTTCATTTCTGATTTTTTGATTTTAATGTGCTGCATCTAATACGTCAATCTTTCCGAATTTTTTCAGCTCATATTCTTTTTGCATCAGGAAGATAATTGGTGTAACCAGCAGAATATGGATTGCTGAAGTAAATACGCCTCCAACCATCGGCAATACGATTGGTTTCATCATATCACTGCCTACGCCGGTACTCCATAATATGGGAACCAGCCCGAACAGGGTTACACACACGGTCATTATTTTTGGACGTAAGCGTTTTGCCGCACCGTGTATTACGTATTCTCTAAGGTCTTCGTTTGTAATGGTTTCACGACTATTTCCTTTTAATAGCACCAATTGTTGCATGGCATCATTGAGGTAGATGACCATAACAATTCCTGTTTCGACAGCAAGGCCAAACAGGGCAATAAATCCAACAGCTACAGCTACAGAAAGGTTTACACCCCATAGACTAATCATAAATACTCCTCCAATCAGAGCGAATGGAATACTGATGAGATTGAAGAAAGCCTCTCTCATAGAATGAAAAGCAAAATACATAGACAGAAATATGATAACTAATACAATGGGCATAATCCATTTCAGTGTTTGTTCGCCCCTTATAAGGTTTTCATATTGTCCACTCCACTCTAAAAAATATCCCTGAGGCATTTTAAGCATCATATTATTCAGCTTGGCTTTAGCTTCTTCTACTGTGCTGCCAAGGTCTCTTTCCCTAACGTTGAACAGAACTGTACCTCTTAACATTGCATTTTCAGAGTTAATCATTGGAGCCCCCTCTGATAGCTTAACTTCTGCAACACTTCCTAATGGAATAGAGCCAAAATCCATTGTTTGAACGGGCAGGCGTTTAAGTGCTTCAATATTATTTCTGAAATCCTGTCCGTAACGGGCATTTACAGAGAAGCGCTGCCTTCCCTCAATGGTAGTGGTCAATTTCATACCGCCCAACGCGCTTTCAACCAAATTGTTTACATCGTCTATGCTTATATTGTATCGGGCAATTTCATCTCGGTTTATAACAATATCAACATATTTACCTCCCGTTATTGGTTCTACATACATATCTTTAATACCTGCCACGCCATCAAGCTCCGTTTTAATTTTTTGCGATAATGAATAGATGCTATCGAGATTTTGACCATAAACTTTTATGCCGACATCGGTACGGATGCCGGTTGATAACATATTGATGCGGTTTATAATGGGCATTGTCCAACCATTTGTTACTCCGGGCATTTGAAGTTTCGCATTTAGTTCATTAATGATGTCATTCTTTTTTATTCCGTCCCGCCATTCATTTTGTGGTTTTAACAAAATGATAGTTTCAATCATACTGATTGGAGAATTATCTGTAGCAGTATTCGCCCTGCCAGCTTTACCTAAAACGTGCGCTACTTCCGGTACAGATTTAATAATCTTATCCTGAACCTGCAATATTCGTTTGGCTTCTGAATTAGAAACATCGGGTAATGTAACGGGCATAAATAACAATGAACCCTCATCGAGTGGTGGCATAAATTCCCTCCCAAGATTTAATATCATTGGAATACTTATAATAAGTGCAGCGATGTTGATACCCAATACGGTTTTTCGCCATTTTACACACCATTTTATAACAGGCTCATACAGCTTTTCCAAGCCCCGGTTTATTGGGTTTGAATGCTCACTTTTAAACTTGCCTTTCATAAAGAAAGAAATCAGCACCGGCGCAAGCGTAAGTACCAATAAAGCATCCACGACCAATATAAACGTTTTGGTATAAGCAAGCGGATGGAAAAGTTTGCCTTCCTGCCCTGTGAGTAGGAATACAGGTAAAAATGAAGTTATAATGATAATCGTTGAAAAAAATACGCCTCTTGAAACCTGCTTGCATGATTTCTCAATGATACTAAGTCGTACTTCCTCTGGAATTTTTTCGTAGCCAACATTTTTATTGGCTTTCTTTTTAAACCATTTTATTTTCATGATGGGTCGGATGTTTTTTGTTTACGCTCATTTTGCCAAACGGAAAGATTTCTATAAGAGTTCTCTGACATTATAATTCCGTTATCTACAATTACCCCGATTGCCAGCGCAATTCCGGTAAGGGACATAATATTGGATGATAACCCAAAAGCGTTCAATATGATAAAACTGATGGCAACGGTAACTGGAATTTGAATAATGATACTTAATGCACTCCGCCAGTGGAACAGGAAAAGAATTACAATAAAGGCGACTGCAATAATTTCCTCTGCGAGCTTATGTTTGATATTTTCGATAGCTGCTTCGATTAATGTACTTCTGTCATAAGAAGTTTTTAATGTTACGCCAGCCGGTAAACCTTTTTCAACATCTTTGATTTTTTCTTTAACGGCTTTTATCACTTGGTCTGCATTTTCGCCATAGCGCATTACTACAATTCCTCCCACAACTTCTCCTTCTCCATTTTGGTCAAATATACCCAGCCGCAAATCTCCGCCCATTTGTACGCTTCCGATGTCTTTTACTCTTACCGGAATGCCATTATAGTTGCCTACTGCAATTTTTTCAATATCAGCAGTATTCTTTATATACCCCAAACCTCGTATAATGTAAGCCATATCTGCCATTTCAAATTTGCGACCACCAACATCATTGTTGTTTGCTTTTACTTTATTCATTACATCCATAAGGGAGATATTGTAATACTGGAGCTTTACGGGGTCAACGACTAACTGATATTGTTTTTCATATCCTCCAAAGGAGGCTACTTCTGCAACACCTGGTACAGTTTGCAGTGCTAACTTGATATACCAATCCTGCAATGCGCGCTGCTCTCCAAGTTCCATCTGCGGTGCATCCAAATGATACCAGTATATATGACCAACGCCTGTCCCATCAGGACCAAGCGTTGGTACAACCTCCTGTGGCAATAGCCTTTGAGCATAATTAAGTCTTTCCATGACTCGTGTACGAGCCCAATAAACATCAACATCGTCATCGAAGATGATATACACGAAACTCATTCCGAACATTGATGTGCCTCTTACGTTCTTTACTTTGGGTATTCCCTGTAAGTTGCTTACTAAAGGGTAGGTTACTTGGTCTTCGATAGTCTGTGGACTGCGTCCCATCCATTCAGTGAAAACTATTACTTGGTTTTCACTTAGGTCAGGAATTGCATCTATCGGATTTTTCTTAACTGCTGAAATGCCCCAAACAAGTAAACCGGCTGCTATAAGCAGCACGATATACCTGTTTTTCAAGGACAGTTCTATTATTTTTTGTACCATGATTTATTTTTCATTTTAATACTGCTTTTTTACAGAACCACAGCTAATCATTTTTGAACCGTAGTAAGGATTTTTGATTTCCTTTGTTTCGCTTAACCAAACAGCACCCTTACCTTCATTGAACATTGGGCAATGGTCTTGATACAATGTTTGTGATGTACCGAACAAATCAATCAGGTCTTTCAAATCTTCGCCAAGTGAGGCTAAATGTTCCCGCTGGTGGTGGATATTACCAACATTTTCGCCAATATGTTCTGCATGCTCTTTTGCATCGTCTGCTATGTCCATGTACTTTTTGTGTTTATCGGCAGGAATGGATTTCATATCCATTTTGTTCAACGTAGCTAACAGTTTTTTCCCTGCACTGGCGGCAGCTTTGTCATCGTCCGAAACAAGAGCATTCTTTAATGATAGATAATCGGTAACTATAGGTGCAATAGAAAAGTTTTTAGCTTCTGCATCCTGACCGCTCGGTGTACCGCTAACGTCGGGGGTAGTTGCAGTGTCATCCCCTTTTAAGTGGGAAGCAGGATGTTCTTGTGATACAACAGTAGTATCTTTTGAAGACTGCTCGTTTTTGTTGGATGCCTGATTGCATGATACTGTTACAAATGCCATGATAACAGCAATGATTGATAATGTTAGATTTTTCATTTTTATTTATTTTTTGATTTTTAAAAAACTTGCGTTAATAGCCACTACAATGGTGCTTACACTCATCAGCACAGCACCCATAGCGGGACTTAAAACAAAATTCGGATAGAGTACGCCTGCCGCAAGCGGTATTGCCACCACGTTGTAGCCAACCGCCCATATCAGGTTCTGTACCATCTTTTTGTAGGTAAGTTTGCCGAAGTCAATCAGTTTGACCACATCCCTCGGGTCGCTGTCTACCAATATGATATCCGCTGTTTCGGCAGCCACGTCCGTACCGGAACCCACGGCAATGCCCACATCTGCCTGTGCCAGTGCAGGTGCATCATTTACACCATCACCAGTCATTGCTACGATTTCGCCTTTTGCCTGAAACTCCTTTACTTTCTCCTGCTTGTTGTGCGGAAGCACATTAGCCAAATACCCGTCCATACCCAATTTTCCGGCTACGGCAGCAGCAATCCTGTCGTTGTCCCCGGTGAGCAGAAAGGACTTGATGCCCATTTTTTTGAGTTCCTCAATCGCCTGTGCCGACCCCTCACGGATGCTGTCTGCCAAAGTAATGAGGCCGATTACCCGGTCATCAATGAGGACAAAGTTGACCGTTTCTGCTTCCTGATTGATTTCGTTTGGAATTTCAGGCAGGGAAAGGTGGTTTTCGGTGAAATAATTCGGGCCGCCAGCTACGACATTTTTCCCGTTCACAACACCTTTAACACCTATGCCCTGCATATAGCTGAAGTTTTCAGACTTCCATAAGGCAAGGCTCTTTTCTTTCAATGTAGCCATAATGCCTTTGGCGATATGGTGTTCCGAATTTTGCTGTACTGCGGCAGCATACTGGATAACCTCATCGGCATTATATTCGTCTGTTAACGGTATAACCTTTTCTACGGCATGGGAACCTTTGGTGAGCGTTCCGGTCTTATCAAAAATGACAGTGGAAAGTTTTCGGGTGGTTTCAAATGCTGTGCGGTTGCGGATGAGCAGACCATTGGTCGCCGATAGCGTTGTGGAAATGGCGACCACCAACGGGATAGCCACGCCCAATGCGTGCGGGCAGGCCGTTACCATTACCGTTACCATTCTTTCAAGCGCAAAGGCAATATCTCCACTGCTTGCATACCAATAGGCAAATGTGCCTATGCCAACGGCAATGGCAATAAAGGTGAGCCATTTGGCAACTTTGTCCGCAAGGTTTTGCGTATTGGACTTAGTAGCTTGTGCCTCCTGCACAAGATTGATAACCCTGTTCAGGTAGCTGTCTTTTCCAACGGCTGTTACCTTAACTTTCAGCGCACCATCGCCATTGATAGAGCCTGCGATGACCTTTCCGTCCTTTTCCTTTTTCACGGGAATACTTTCTCCGGTAAGCATACTCTCGTTGATATACGAAAGCCCCTCCAGTACCAATCCATCGGCTGGAATTTTTTCTCCCGGTTTTATGATAGCCGTTTCACCGCTTTGCAGGTCTTCGAGCTTTATCTTTACAGCTTCTCCGCCACGTTCCACGGTAACATCGTTGGGCAGCAAAGCCACCAATGACTGTAATGCCCGTGAAGCAGCCATTTGGGAACGCATTTCCAGCCAATGCCCTAACAGCATGATGTCAATTAGGGTTGCCAGTTCCCAAAAGAAGTCCATACCCTGCAAGCCAAATACAACGGCTACGGAATAAACATAGGCTACGGATATGGCAATGGCAACAAGTGTCATCATCCCTATGGCTTTGGCTTTCACCTCGCCAATCATTCCCTTTAGGAACGGTAAGCCTCCATAGCAATAAATCACCGTACCCAATGCCAGCAGCACATATTTATCGCCATTGAAAGCAAGGGAGAAACCCAACCATTGCTGTATCATGTGTGACAGGAGCAGGATAGGGATTGTAATGACAAGGCTTATCCAAAAACGTGTGAGGAAATCGCCTGTATGATGCCCCTCATGTTTATTAAAGTTTTCGTCAGCATGGCCATGTTGAGAATGCCCGGAATGCCCATGTCCTGATGTGTGTTCATGAGAAGCTGACGCACCGCCAACGGGAACCAATGCCATGCCACAGAGCGGGCATTTTCCCGGTTCGTCTTTTAGCACCTGTGGGTGCATAGGACACGTGTATTTTTTCATAATAAGGGGTTTTAAAAGTTATGTTGCACTTAATTTTTTTGCCATCTCATGGGTCATTTCTTCGGCATAAGCACCATAGGCATCCACAAGTACGCCTTTATTCTTACCATCATTGGACGATATGGCATAAATCACGGCATTGTTATCAGGACTGCTGTCGAGGCTTTCAAACCTATGGGTTTCCGTAACCGTAAAATCCTCCGGTTTTAGTTTCAGGCTCCTTGACGCACAGTACAGGCAGTCCGGCAACAGACTAAAGTCCATACTGTATCCACGCTGTCTTAGGTCTTTAAGCGCCTGCACCATGTCATTGTACTGTACCATAGCTTTCAGACCTGTTATTTAATGGTTTCAACGGTACTGCCGCAGGTAAGCATCTGTGAGCCGTAATATGGATTTTTAACCGCATTCTCTTTACTTAGCCAATTGGCTCCCTTACCTCCATTGTACATAGGGCAGTGCTGGTAATAAACGGGGGTGTCCTGTTTAGAAACTTTGGCAAGTGTGTAGATGCTTTCCGAAAGTGCCGCAAAAGCACTTCTTTGTTTTGCAACATCTTTTGATTTTGAAATGCTTTCCGCATTGGCCGTCAAGTCCTGCATCACTTTCATCCAAGCCGTATGTTCCTCTGCCGATAGCTTATTCATATCGACTGCTTTAAGGGATGCAGCCAATTCAGCGGCTTTGGCAGATGCGGTCGCCGCATCGGTTTTTATCAAAGCATCTTTCACTGAAAAGTAGTTGTCAAATACAGCCTTTAGCTGTGATTGGTTTTGGGCTGCATCTTTGTTAGCTGCCATTTGGCTATGGTCGTGATTGCCATGTCCGGCATTCATGTCCATTCCCGCCTCCTTGTTTTTGGCAACCGTCTTCACTGGTCTATCATACTGGCAGCAACCAGCCAGTTTAGCATATACGTCATCCGGCGCACGGAACTTCTCACTGTCATAACCAGCCAAAGCGATACGTTTCAGGATTTCATCCTGATTTGTTTTGTCGCCGTCATAGGTGAGCGTAGCCATCTTGGTATCTTTGTTCCAGTCAACACTGGCTACCTTTTTTACGTTACCTGCTTTTTCGATGGTGGTTTTGCATATACCACAATTGCCGTAAATCTTTACGGTTTCTGTTTTCGCATTCTTGATTTGTGCGAAGCCGTTTATTGATGATAGTAATACGGCGATTACCATCACTATTTTTGATAATGATTTCATAATAATTACATTTTGAGAAACGGGGGATTGATAAACCCATTTCTGTTTTAAATTTTGAATAAATGATACAAATAGGGGATTTGCAAAAGCCGGAACAGCTTCTGACAGGACACACCTATGGCTATCAGGCCATAGTTTTAGCTTATTTTAGGCGGTAGCCAAATGGAGAAAAAGCCCGAAGAATAGTAGGCTTCTTTAAAACCGAATTTGTGCTTTTTAGCCGCTGCTAAGTGATTTTTTGCCTTTAATTCGATTATGGTTGGGACATTTAGGGAAGTGGTTGAAGCACCGCACCTGCAAGAGCTGTGTGAACAACCGCCCCCGCATTTGTCACTTTTGCATTTTTTACAGGATTTGCTCTTGCAACCTTTTTTATGTTCTGATTTTTTGGATTTCTCCTTTGAGCAGGAAGACTGCTCGGTCTTTGTTGAATTTTTGGAACAGGCATAGCTCTGACTTGGCATCATAAAGAAAACCAAACAGAACAATGTCAAAATGCCTATATGTATTCTATAATTTTTCAACGCAACAAAGTTACAAATTAGATTGGTTTTTTATATAGTTTTACGTTTTTTTTGCTATATGGAAAAATAATGCCATATACGCAATAACCTATCGCCTTTTTTCAGAATTGATAAAATGCCCTTTTTCATCAACCCAACCTCATGGAAATTCGGTCGGAAAAAGGGCATTTCAAAAAGTTGCTGGCTTAGGCATCCAAAGGTTCTATTTTGAAGCCTGCCTTTTGCACGGTCGATATTACTTCCTGCTCGGTAATGCCCTCGGACTTCACGGTAAGTACCTTGTCCTTGTTGGCCGTGTCCACTTCCCAATGGCAGATGCCCTCTGCCTTGTCCAAGTGCGGCTTTACAGATGCGATACAACCGCCGCAATTGATGTTCGTCTTGAATTGAAATTGTTTATTTTCCATTGTTTACAAATTTTAGAGTTATCTGATAATGCAAATTTCCGTACTATTCAGTTAGTTATTGTTGTGTAATTTCTTGTTTGATTTGTGAGATTTACTGTTTTATTTCTTCCACTTCAACCGCAGGCTGTTACTGACCACGCTCACGCTGCTCAATGCCATTGCCGCACCCGCAATCATCGGGTTGAGCAGGAAGCCGTTAACAGGGTAAAGGATGCCTGCCGCTACCGGAATGCCGATTACGTTGTAGATAAACGCCCAGAACAGGTTTTGCTTGATGGTGGCTACGGTCTGTTTGGACAAGCGTATTGCCTGCGGTATCTTGGTCAGGTCGGACGAAATGATGGTCATCTTGGCTACGTCCATTGCGATGTCGCTGCCTTTGCCCATTGCGATACTTACATCGGCTGTTGCCAATGCGGTGCTGTCGTTGATACCATCGCCCACCATTGCCACTACCTTTCCTTTACTTTGCAGTTCTTTCACAAAGTCGGCTTTGTGCTGTGGCAAAACTTCGGCTTTGTAATGCTTGATGCCTGTCTGCTCCGCAATGGCTTTAGCGGTAGCTTCATTATCTCCGGTCAGCATATACAGGTCAATGCCCATTTCCTGCATTTCCCGGATAGCCTGCACCGATGTTTCCTTAATCTTATCGGCGATAGCGATTACAGCAAGAGCCTTTTTGCTGTTTGCAAACCAGATAACGGTTTTAGACTGTTTGCCCCATTCTTCGGCCTGGTCTTGTAATTCTCCGGCAATGGCAATGTTGTTTTCTGCCAATAGCTTTTTGTTGCCTACATAATAGGTTTCGTTGTCATGGTCTGCTTTTGCGCCTTTGCCCGTAATGCTGTCGAACATGGATAAAGAGGTGGTCGCTACATCGCCAAGATGCTTCACTACGGCTTCTGCCAATGGATGCTCGGATTGCTTTTCGATGCTCAAAAGGATTTCTTTTGCAGTGTCCTCATTGTTCAGCCATTTAATGCCCGTTACCTGTGGTCTTCCCTCGGTGATGGTTCCGGTTTTGTCCAAAACGATGGCATTTACTTTTTTGGCCAGTTCCAAACTTTCGGCATCCTTTATCAAAATGCCATTTTCAGCACCTTTACCAACGCCTACCATAATAGCGGTGGGTGTCGCTAAGCCTAAAGCACAGGGGCAGGCAATGACCAATACCGTAACGGCTGCCAACAGACCTTGAACAACCCCGTTTTCGCCTCCCAAAATCAACCATAGCGTAAATGTCAGGATGGCAATACCTATCACTGTGGGAACAAAGATGCCCGCAATCCTATCGACCAGTTTCTGTACGGGTGCTTTGCTTCCCTGTGCATCCTGCACCCTTTTGATGATGTGGGCAAGCATGGTTTCTTTGCCCACTTTTACCGCCCTGAACCGGAAGCTGCCTTTTTGGTTAATCGTTCCTGCAAATACTTTTTCTTTTTCTTTTTTCAATACAGGTACAGGCTCACCGCTTAACATGCTTTCGTCCACATACGAATTGCCCGATATGACCATGCCGTCTACCGCAATCTTTTCACCGGGCTTTACGAGTATCACATCGCCTGCGCTTACGTCTTCGATAGCGGTCTGCTTTTCCGTTCCGTCCGCCTGTACCACGATGACCGTTTTTGGCTGCAAGCCCATCAGCTTCTTAATGGCTGAAGAGGTGTTGCCTTTGGCTCTTTCTTCCAGCAGTTTTCCCAAGAGGATGAATGCGATAATAACGGCAGCCGCTTCAAAATATACGTGAGCATGCAGTCCCCGTTGATGCCAAAAGTCGGCAAACAGCATATTGAAAACACTGAACAGGTAGGCAATACCTGTACTCAATGCCACCAGCGTATCCATATTGGCGGAACGGTGCTTTGCCTGCTTCCAAGCGTTTACAAAAAAATCCCTGCCCAACCATATTACAACGGGCGTGGAAAAGAGCCACATTATCGGGTCTGCATAGGGCATATCCATAAAGAACATTCCTATGATTACCACGGGCAGGGAAAGGATAATTGCCCAAATGGTCTTGTTTTTCAAGGTTCGGAATTTCTTTTCGTGGATGGCTTCGAGCGTTTCCTGCTGCTTGGTTTCGTCTTCAATCAATAGGTCGTAACCTACTCCCTGAACCGCTTTTTGCAGGGTGGAGGCATCGGTCATATTGGGCAGATATTCCACGGTAAGATTGCCCGTTGCAAAGTTCACGGAAGCATTAACTACTCCCGGTTGGTATTTCACAATGCTTTCGGCACTGCCCGCACAGGATGCACAGGTCATGCCCAATACCGGAAAAGCACTTTTAACCGTAGGAACTCCGTAACCTAAATCTTTAATTGCCTTAACAGCCTCGCCTACGGTTTCATTGCTATCTACTGTAATCGCTGCCCTTCGGTTGTTCAGCTCTACTTTATGGGTTTCTACGCCTTTTACCTGTGCCAATCCCTTTTCAACGATTAATGCACAGTGTTCGCTTTCTACATCCTCCAATGGAATGTATATATTTTCTCTGTTTGTCGCCATATTTGCCTGCTTTAATTTACAATACAAAATTGGCTATTATATTTATGGGTACTGTTGTGAAATTTTGGATTTGATTTGTAAGATTTACTTACACTTTATCCAACGGTTTTCTTTTATCCTCTTTAATCTGTTTGAAATGGCTTGGTGTTAGCCCGGTAACTTTTTTAAACTGGTTACTCAAATATGCCACGCTCGAATAATTTAGGCGGTTCGCAATCTCACTTAATGACAACTCATCATACACCAACAATTCTTTGACTTTCTCCACCTTTTGGGCGATAAAGTATTTTTCAATGGTTGTACCCTCTACCTCTGAAAACAGATTGGACAGGTAATTGTAATCGTGATGCAATTTGTCACTCAATACATCGGAAAGGTTGGTTTTTACATCACTATCCTGATGGTGTACCAGGTCAATGATAATGTTCTTTATCTTTTCTATTATCCTGCCTTTTTTATCGTCAATTACTTCAAATCCTAATGGCTCTAAAGTTTTGGACAAATTCTCTTTTTCCAGAGATGTTATTTCTTTGGAAAGAATAACTTCGCCCAGTTTTATATTTTTAGCATCTAATCCCAGTTTTTCCAATTCGTTTTGTACCACCATAATGCAACGGTCGCAAACCATATTTTTAATAAAGATTGTATTCATATTTATTTACTGACTACGTTTAGTATTTAATACATAAGCAATAAACAAATTTACAATTTAAGTTTAATTACTCTGACTTCTTGCCAAGAGGAATAAAGCCTGTGTACATATATACTTACTGTTTTTCATCTTGTTCGTCCATTTTCTTTATCAGTGCTTCACACAGCCTGTCGAGGAATTTCGTTCGGTTTATTTTGCGGGCTTTAAGTTCCATAAACGTATGGTAAAAGTCGCCTAACTCAATATTGAAGGCATCTTCAAACGTTTTGGCTATCAATTTTATTTCTGTATTCCCATTGTTAAATGCACCGTGGGAGTACAGTGCATAAATGAGTTCCGTGAGTGCAGTTTTGCTTGCTGTCCATATCAACGAATTATCTGAAACCTTTTTAACGTTGATGTTATTTAACCTGTCTTCCAAATATACCTGTATCAGGTCATTAGCAATTATCTTGGCAACCTTATAATCGTGCGAAGTAGAAAAGCGATGGTCTGCCTCAAAATAAAAAGTGTCTAACCATAGTCTTATATCGTGCTTGCCACGTACAAAAAATTGTTCGTCAAAGAAAGAATTATTGCTACGGTAATACTTATAAAAATCAAGGTTATTTTCAAAGAACCTTTTTAGCTTTTTCAGTTCTTTGACAAAATATTTCTTGGTACGCTTATTTCCATACGGTCTTCTCGTTTCGATTTTATAGATGGCATTATAATAGATGAGCTTTGAAACGATAATTGGCTTTTGATATTTAAAAAAGCGAATTTCTTCATCAACATTCTTAAATCCTCTTTTTAAAATATATTTTTTTACGTCGAATAAACATTTGATAATAAGTTGTATAACTGCTTCAATGCGTTCTATCGAACAGTCTGCTTCAATCTCAAATTCTTTGATTTCGTTTTCCAGCTTAGCCAGCGTTTCGTTATAAAATTTATCCATCCGTTATCCTAAATCTATTTTTTAAACAATAATAGAGAAGCCCAAATACTGTCATATTTGAAAGAAATTTGCATTTTCGGGTTTCTCTTTTGGAACTTTGGTTTTTGCTCGATACAGAACTAATAAGTCCATTTTTAGTGATAGGGATAGATATAATAGTGTCTAATTTTATGTATATCAAAGCAATAAGACACAGAGCTAAAAAATATCCCAAAAAGTATCATAAAGAGCGAAGGTCTTTTCTTCTTCTTCTTCTCCTTCGACAAATTGACATTTGATAACTTTTGCCTTTCTTACGAATTGTCTGTTTTATTCATCATTAGGATGTTCTAATCTTAAAATTTCATCCGCTGTATCCTTACTGCGTTTAGTATAGCTAATAAGGCAACCCCAACATCTGCAAAAACAGCTTCCCACATAGTCGCTAAGCCCCCAGCTCCCAAAACTAGTACAATAGCTTTTACTCCGAATGCTAAAGCTATATTTTGCCAAACGATTTTCTTTGTCTGCTTGCCTATATTGATTGCCATAGGTATTTTACTCGGTTTGTCGTCTTGTATTACCACATCTGCCGTTTCAATGGTCGCATCGCTTCCCAAACCGCCCATTGCAATACCCGCATCGCTCAAAGCCACAACAGGCGCATCGTTTACACCGTCGCCAACAAAAGCAACGCTTCCGCCTTTGGCTTTAATTTCTTTAACTCTGTTTACTTTATCTTCAGGCAATAAATCTCCGAAAGCATTATCTATCCCCAACTGTTCCGCTACATACTTTACAACCGTACTTTTATCTCCGCTAAGCATAGTAGCTTTAACATTGAGCTTATGCAATAGATTTATGGTTTCCTGTGCGTCTTCTTTTATGCTGTCCGCAATGGTAATGTAACCAACAAACTTTCTATCATAAGCCACTGCGATTACCGTGTAGACAATGCTGTTCGGGTCTATGTCATAAGTAATAGAAAATTTATCCATCAGCTTAAAATTCCCTACCAATAATTCTTTCCCATTTACATTAGCCTTTAGTCCGTGTCCTGCAATTTCCTCTATATTTTCTAATGGGATATTGTGGTTTACATCGCCTACATATTCTTGAATGGCAGTTGCTACGGGGTGGCTACTATGGCTTTCCAAAGCATTGACCATTTCTAAAATTTCTTTCTCATCAAATGCCTTGTCAAATACAACTTCCTGAACTTTAAATACGCCCTCCGTCATTGTACCTGTCTTATCCATTACTACATTTTGTATGCTGGCAAGAACATCCAAAAAGTTGCTTCCCTTAACCAATATTCCATTTTTACTCGCTGCCCCAATTCCGCCAAAGTAGCCTAAAGGAATACTTATTACCAATGCACAAGGGCAAGAGATAACAAGGAATACCAAAGCACGATACAACCATTGGCTGAACACATAATTTTCTACAAAGAAGTAGGGCAATGCTGTAATTAGAATAGCTAACAGCACTACAATTGGTGTATATACTTTTGCAAATTTTCTGATGAATAATTCTGTAGGAGCTTTTTGAGAAGTAGCGTTTTGTACCAGTTCTAAAATTTTACTTAGTTTACTATCCGTATAGGCGGTTGTCACTTTTACCTGTGAAACGGTATTTAAGTTTATCATCCCTGCCAGTACCGTTTCACCTTTTGATTTAGTGTCAGGCTTGCTCTCACCCGTAAGAGCTGCTGTATTGAAAGATGCAGCTTCGGACAATAATTCTCCGTCCAATCCTAACTTTTCTCCAGGCTTCAATTGTATTATCTCTCCAATAGTAACTGTTTCAGCTTTTACAACTTTTGTTTGAGTGCCTTGTAAAATGGTTACTTCATCAGGACGTTGGTCGAGTAAAGATTTGATATTTGTTTTAGCTCTCTTTACTGCTAATGACTGAAAGACTTCACCAACAGCATAAAACAGCATTACAGCAACACCCTCGGGGTATTCACCAATGGTAAAGGCTCCAATAGTAGCAATACTCATCAGCAAAAATTCTGAAAAAACATCGCCTTTACCAATACTTTCAAAAGCTTCTTTAATTACAGGAAATCCGACTGGTGCATAAGCTATTATATACCAAACAGTTCTTACCCAACCTTGAAACCATTCAGGTTTCAAGACATTGTCTAAGTAAATAGCAATTAGCAATAGTACCAAAGAAATAATTCCTGGTAAAAACATTTTTATAACGCTGTTTTTATCAACAGCTTCACTTCGTTCATTGCTCTTTTGATTAACTTTTTCATCCGTTGAGCAACAAACATTATCAGTACTCTGCCCTGTATTTGTTTGGGCATCGTTTTTGTTTTCCTCCGTGCAGCAGAGTTGCTTGCCCTGCGCATCATAAATATGCTTGTGATTTTTATCTGTATTTATCATCGTTTAGTTATTATTGGTTAATCTTCGTCTTCTCCTGCATTAGATAATTTTGCATTTACAAAAAATGCTCCTTTTACAACGATTTTTGGATTGGCAGGAACTTGTTTGATAAAAGTAATTGCGGTATACCCCATATCAGATACCCCTTTCAATATTTCTATTTTTTCAAAATTTATACTTGCCTTATCTTCCTTTTCATTTTTATCAGCATCTTTATGATTTTCTTCTTCTTTACCTTCTTCGTGATGCTCTTCTGCTTTTTTATCGGTTTGTACGAAAATATAATATTTACCATCAGTATTTACGATGGCATCATTGGGAACAGCAGGTGTAGTTACATTGCTTAAGCTTACAACCCCTGTTATGTTCATTCCATCAATTAAACCAATTTTACTACCTTTTATACGACAACGTACAGCAATAGTTTTACTCTCGTTTTGAAAAGATGAACCGATATTGAAAACCGTAGCCTCATATTCTGTGGTTGGATTATTTGTCAATCTAAAATGAATAGTTTGCCCGATTTTTATTTGTGGTAAATCTTTTTCGAATACTTGTAAATCCAAATGTAATGAGCTGTTATCTACTATTTCAATTACCGGCGAAGAAACATCTACATAACTTCCAATTTTAGCGTAAACATTACTTACTGTGCCATTTAAAGGACTAATTACTGTCAGAGCAGATTTCAAATTACTGTTTGATAAGGTGCTGGGATTGATGCCCATTAATTGTAGTTGTTGATGTAAAGACGCTTTTCGAGTACGAAGGCTGTTCAATTCGGCTGTTGCACTTTGTAAATTTTTCTTTGCGCCAGCATTTCCTTCATTTAACTCTTTTTGTCTTGATAGCTCTTGCTCTGCAAAAGTTATCTTACTTACTACACTCAAATATTCTTCCTGTAATTGTATAAACTGCGGATTGGCAATAGTTGCTATTATTTCACCCTTTCTAACATAATCCCCAATTTGAACTTTCAATGTTCTTATCACTCCACCATATAAAGTTGTAGCGTTGGCTTTGTTGTTATTAGGAACATTCAGATTTCCATTTGCTTTGATAGTTGCAGACAGCTCTCTTTGTTCTATTGTGCCTATTTTTATTCCAACTATCTTTAATTGTTCCTCTGAAAGAGTGGCAATGGTTGGTACTTCTTCCTCGGCTTCTTCTCTTTGAATTTCTTTTGCTTCCTGGTTCTGCCCATTTCCATCTTTCTGATTATTGCAAGCGGAAAATGCAAATATTAAAACAGTTATCACTGTTACAATTGTGATTTTATTTATGTTGAATTTCATTTTTTACTTATTGATTAATGAGAGAATAAATATTGATTACAGACTGGTTTACCTGCTGAATACTTTTCAGATAATTTAATTGAATGTCGGTTGCGGTTTGCAATGCAAAAAGATATTCCACATAGCTAATTTCTCCTGTTTTATACCCTAATTGTGCCGCTGATACTATTTCTTTGGCATTAGGCAATGCTTCTTGCTGAAAATAATTAAACTGTTGCATATCCTGTTGGTATTGCTGCAAAGCATTTTGTAATTGTGTTGTTAATGCTTGCTGCTGCTGCTGAGCATTGGCTTCGGAAGCCTGTTTTCTGAAGTCCAAAGATTTTATCCTTGCTTTGGTAGCACCATAAGTGATAGGAATTGCAATGCCAATATTTACAGAATTGAAACGGTTACCAGAATTAAAATATTTTTCCATACCATTTACTGTGTGAAAACCTATTAAAGATTGATTTGTAAAACCAATTGTAAAATCAGGTAAACCTTGGGAACGTTCTACCTTTTTGGTCTGTTCTGCAATAACAGCATCCTGATACAAGGATTGAATGGCGGGATGACTTGCTACTACATCATTATCCAATAAATTGCTGATTTGTAAAGGTTGAAAAATTCCATTTTCTGCAATGAGAAAATCCTCTCTTGTATTCATCAAAGTTTTCAGACTGGCAACAGCATTATTTAAAAACACTTTATTCTGTTTTAACAATAAATTGATTTCCCCTTTCTTAGCTTCTGCCGTACTGATGTCCACTTTTTTTGTATCGCCGGTTTTATAACGAAGCTGTGCTATTTCTATAAAATCGCTGTACAGACTATCTAACTGTTGTAATTGCTTTTGGTTATGTTGCAAATATAGGATTTGATAATAGTAAGTTCTGACCTGCGTTTTTAACTCTAGTACGGTAAGATTTTTCTGTAATTCTTTCCCTTTTATTTCGGCATTAATCAATTGTTTTTTTGCTCCGAATAATGTAGGAAAAGGAATAGTTTGTGCCACTTCAAAAGACTGGTCGAATTTTGTACTGTTGTACTGCCCCAATTGTGCATTAAAACCTAATTTTGGTAATTCTCCGGCAGTTTTTTTCAAGGCTTTACTTGCATCAATTTCTAAATCTGAAGCCTTTATGGTTTGATTATTTTTCAGCGCGATGTTTATTGCTTCATCAACACTGGATAAATCTTTCGTTTGTGCGTTTGCTGTAAAACCTACCAATGATAGCAGTAACACAACGATAGTTGTAATGGGTTTCACTTTAAATTTTCTTTTTAAATTAATTTTTGAATTGAAGATGATATACAATAGAGGCAGTACGAATAGGGTAAGGAATGTTGCAGTTACCAAACCACCGATAACAACTGTAGCCAATGGTTTTTGTACCTCTGCGCCTGCACTACTGCTCAAAGCCATTGGCAGAAATCCTAAACTGGCTACTGTTGCAGTCATCAAAACTGGTCTCAAACGGATTTTAGTTCCTTCGATTACCCGTTTCAATACATCTTTTTCTCCTTCTTTTTCTAATTGATTGAAAATACCTATCAGTACAATTCCGTTTAGGACAGCAACGCCAAACAATGCAATAAATCCAATACCTGCGCTGATGCTAAAAGGCATTCCTCGAAGTAACAAAGCTAGTATTCCTCCAATTGCACTCATTGGGATGGCTGTAAAAATTAATCCTGCCTGTTTAAAGGAACTGAAAGTAAAGTAAAGCAGTACAAATATCAATATTAAAGAAACTGGAACAGCTATCAGTAATCTATTGCTTGCTTCCTGTAAATTTTCAAACTGTCCTCCATAAGTGAAATAATACCCTGATGGTAATTTTACTTGGTTGTTCAACTTTTTTTGAATTTCTTCTACCACACTTTGTACATCTCTGCCTGCAACATTAAAACCAATTACAATTCTTCTCTTTCCAGCTTCACGGCTTATCTGCGCAGGTCCTAATTTATAGTCAATTGTAGCCACCTGTGATAGAGGAATTTGACTGCCTGTGCTAGTTGGTATCATCATATTGTTTACATCTTCAATACTACCTCTATAGGTACTATCTAAACGCACAACTAAATCAAATCGCCTTTCATTCTCAAAAACCACACCTGCACTTTTTCCTGCAAAAGCAGTACTTACAACATTATTTACATCTTCTACATTTACTCCATAATTGGCTAAACGAGTTCGGTCGTATTCAATATTAATTTGAGGTAACCCGCTTACCAGTTCTACCTGAGGCACTGTAACTCCCTTTACTGTTTGTATAACTTTGCTAACCTTATCGGCATTTAACGCTAGTGTGTCTAAATTTTCTCCGAAAATCTTAATTGCAACATCTTGTTTTACCCCTGTCATAAGTTCGTTAAAGCGCATTTGAATGGGTTGGCTTTTTTCGACAATAATGCCAGGTATTACGGCTATTTTTTCTTCTATTGCATCGCCTAATTCATCGTATGTCCTTCCGGATTTCCATTCACTTTCAGGCTTAAGAATAATTATTAAATCTGTTGCACTTGGAGGCATTGGGTCAGTAGGTACTTCACCAGCTCCAGTTCTACCTACCACCATTTTTACTTCATCAAATTGTTTGGCAATTCTCGAAGCAAGCATCGAAGTTTCTATACTTTGTGATAATGAGGTTTCAATAGGCATTTTAAATTCAAACGCATATTCTCCTTCTTGTAGTTGGGGTATAAATTCTCCTCCCATTCGGCTAAACAAGAAAATACTAATTGCAAATATGGCAATGGCGATACCAACGAACCAATACTTTATGCTAATCGCTTTTTCAAGCAAAGGCTGATATTTTCTTTGTAACCAATTCATCATTCTATCGGAAAAGGTTTCTTTATGTGAAGGCTTTTTGGATAAGAACAAAGCACACATCATAGGTATGTATGTTAAGGATAAAATCAAAGCTCCAAAAATGGCAAAACCTACAGTCTGTGCCATCGGACGGAACATTTTGCCTTCTACGCCCACTAACGTAAGAATAGGAATGTAAACAATTAGTATAATGATTTCACCAAATGCTGCACTACTACGAATTTTGGAGGCAGACAGAAAAACTTCCTCATCCATTTCAGTTTGTGTAAGCCTTTGTTTAGATTTTCGTAAGCCTAAATGATGCAATGTGGCTTCCACAACAATTACTGCCCCATCTACAATCAACCCAAAATCTATGGCTCCCAAACTCATTAAGTTGGCGCTTACACCAAACACATTCATCATCGCCAAGGCAAACAGCATTGCTAAGGGAATAGCGGAAGCTACAATTAATCCTGCTCTAAAATTTCCTAAAAAAAGTACCAATACAAAGATTACAATCAATGCACCTTCTATCAGGTTTTTTTCTACGGTACTCATTGCCTTGTCAACTAAAACTGAACGGTCTATATAGGGCTCAATAATAATATCATCAGGTAATGACTTTTGTATAGTAGGAAGCTTTTCTTTTATTTTTTCAATTACATTATTGGCGTTTTCGCCTTTTAACATCATCACAACACCACCTACTGCATCAACATCTCCATTATATGTCATTGCTCCATATCTTACAGCATTACCAAATCGTACATCCGCCACATCTTTTATAAAAATTGGAACACTGCCAGGATTATTCTTTACACTAATGTTTTTTATATCATCTAATGATGTAACCATACCAATACCTCTAACAAAATAAGCACTTGGTTTCTTATCAATATATGCTCCCCCTGTATTTTGGTTGTTTCTTTCAAGAGCGTTGAAAATATCGGTAATACTTACATCCATAGCCTTTAAGCGACTAGGATTAACAGCTACTTCATATTGTTTTAGCTCGCCGCCAAAACTATTTACTTCTGCAATTCCGGGAGTACCATACAGTTGCCTTGCTACAATCCAGTCCTGCATTGTACGTAGGTCTTTGGCATTGTATTTATTTTCACTTCCCTTTTTGGGATGTATTATATATTCGTATATCTGACCAAGTCCTGTACTTACCGGAGCCAGTTCCGGCGTTCCTATTCCATTCGGAATTTTTTCTTCTGCTTCTTTCAGTTTTTCGTTAATGAGCTGTCGGGCAAAATAAATATCTACTTTTTCCTTGAATACAACTGTAATTACGGACAAACCAAACCTCGAAATACTTCTGGTTTCTTCTAAATCGGGAATATTAGCAATGCTTTGCTCTATGGGAAAGGTAACTAATTGTTCTACTTCCTGAGCTGCCAATGTTGGGCAAACCGTAATTATTTGTACCTGATTATTTGTAATATCGGGTACGGCATCAATGGGTAATTTTGTGGCACTCCACACTCCCCAAATAATGAGTAACAATGTCATTATTCCGATGACAAGTTTGTTCTTTATACTAAATTTTATGATACTGTCTAACACAATTCATATGATTAAAGATTAATAAATAGTGGATATAAATTCTTCCACTCCATATATGTGAAATGAATAGCTAAATGCTCGACTGAGGGGGTACGTTATTTAATAGTGAATGGATGCCCATACACCGACAATAAAATACAGTCGCTAAAAATTTAGGCATTAATCTTTGGCGGCTGCCAAATATTTCCGTGGTAGTTGGAATTGAACCCGAAATCCCAAAGTGGGAATTTTTGTATTTTGTCGAAACTAGACTTAGCTTCGCCTATTTTGAAAGTTTGAAATGTAAAAACAGCAACAGTGTGACAAGTGGCACAGGAGCAAAAAGGGCTACATACGTCAATGCTATTTTCTTGACCATCACCCGCTTGTATAAATTCTGATTTTGTAGTATTGTTTATGCTAATATCGCACGCATCAGTACACGGCATTACCGATAATGCCATAAAGTATATACTGAATAGGATTACAAATATTTTCATCAGACTACAAATGTAAAATATAATTAGTGCAATTGAATTGCAAAGTTTAAAGGTGTATTAACTACAGCTTGAGCATTTCCCCTTGAGAACCAAATTAGCTCCTTCTAATTTAAAGTTTTGAGGAATTTTGATGTTTGGAATTTCAGTTTCCGTAAGACAAAAGGTATGTTTGCAGTCGGTGCAATAAAAATGTGTGTGTAGTTCTGATAAATTGCAATTACATCCAGATTGACATAGTGCGTATTTTACAACTCCACTTCCATCATCAATGGTGTGGATGAGTTTGTGTTCCAGAAATATTTTGAGTGTTCTGAATAAGGTAACACTATCTGCTTTCTCAAACTGTTCTGCCAGCTCTTTATGGCTTACTGCGTATTGTTGTTTTAATAGCTTTTCTACCACCAACAAACGCATAGCGGTAGGCTTTATGCCTTTTTGGTTTAAAATTTTTTCTAATTCTGTCATTCTAATTCAAATTTCTTTTGTCCAATCATTGTTATCATCTTCGTTAACTGCTATTTGCTCTATGATGCTATTTGCTACACTGTCGGAGTACGTGCCATAGCCATTTACGAAAATACCTTTTGCTCCGTCTTTTTGGTTTCTCATTGCATACAAGATAGCTTCATCTTCCAAGTCATTCAGCCCTGTAAAACGATAAATTTTATCAATAACTATGTCACTTAAATTGACCTTTTCACCTCCTGTTTTATATGAGATATTTTCTTCCAATAGGTTAAAATCTTCAGTATAACCTCTTAGTCTTAATATTTCAATTACCTCTGATAATGTTTTTTCTGTTGATGCCATAAGTTATTCTTACAATTGTTTAAAAATAATTAGTAAAACCTACCGATTTTTTATGTGATTTATATAAAATGCGTTCTATTTAGCAACATTTTTTTTCTTTTTGTATTGGTGGACAAGGAACACTGGCATAACTACAATACACACAGCAGTCGCCTTGTAGTGGTTTTAACCTTGTTTTGCAATTTTTACATTCATAAAAATACTGACAAGTATCAGTTGGCATTGTTTCCTCTTTTTTGTGCCCACATTTTGGGCAAGTTATTATTGATTGTAATTTAATTTCCATTATGATATAACTTTACTTTTTAGTGATTTATAACCTGTCGAATTGATAGCTTTTTCGATTTCAGCAATACTGGTTTGCTTATTATCAAACTTGACAATAGCGTTGCTTTTCTCATAGGAAACGACAACTTCGATAATTCCTTTTAGTTTGCTAATCTCTGTTTTAATATGATGTTCACAACCTGAACAAGTCATTCCTTTAATTGTAAACTCAACTTTCTGAATTTTGGAACTTTGGGTAATAATTGTTTTGTTTTCGGGCTTTGGAAAAAAGATGTGAGCGTAAATTGGAAATGATAAAAGTAAAGCCGCCATAACGGTAATAATTCCTAAAAATGATTTTGTTTGCATAAAATTGGGTTTTTCAGTTATTTTACATTTACAGTCAATTTGCTTTTTGGGTTTCAACTTTTGAAACCAAGTAAAACCAAGCACTAAAATTGTCAAGCCAATAAAATATGGTCGGAAAGGTTCGAGCCAAGAAAATGTTGAAGCAACCCCGCTTGTTCCTACTATGAGAGCCAAAACAGGTGTAATGCAACATAATGAAGCAGCAATTGCCGTAAAAAGACCAGTACCGATTAGTTTGTTGTCCGTTTTCATATAGTTTCTAAAATTTTATTATCATTAAGTATTTCAAAAAATGGGGTCAGCATTTTTTCATACTCTTTTGTTAATGAATAAAAAATAGTTTGTGCTTTTCTTTCAGTTTCAATTAGTTTACGGTCTTTGAGTTTTCGTAAATGTTGAGAAATTGCAGAAATTGTCATACCGAGAATATCGCTTAAATCACAAACGCAAAGTTTTCGTTCTTCATAAATAAGAAACAGGATTTTCAGTCTTACATTGTTTCCCGCCAATTCCAGTCCGTTAGATAAATAGTCAAACGAACCTTGGAGTTCCGAAACTCGTTCTTTACAGCGATTGATTTGTTTAATGTCTGCCTGTTGTCTAATGCAAGAAATACTATCCATGGTGCAAATATAGCTAATTTGTTTATTTTAGCGTTTGCTTAAATAAACAATTTAACTTTCATTGTCTTGTTCTTTACAGTTTTAACAAGGCTCTTTTATACACTAACTCTTTCTATAATTATTTTTCACGCTATATCATATCCTCATAAAAAGTTATCAAATTCCTATACAAGTCTAATGTTGCAAATTCTCTTGTACCATAATATGTGCTTTTTATTTTCGTTTTTGTGTAAAACTTCTTTTTCTTTTAGTTCTTTATACAGTTAGTCAATGCCTTTTACTTCAATCCTGCAACTGTGTGTACCTGCCAAAAAACTTTCTGCTCCGCTACTAATCGGTTTTAGAAATAAAAAAACACTTTTCCATTTCCAACTGTAATTACAGGAAGCCCACAAATGCAGCTCTATACCACCCCTAACTAATATTGCAAAAGTTTCTTCCTGATGTCTGCATTCAAAACCAAATCGAGCTTTATAAAACTTAACTGCCTTATTAATTTTCCGTACAAGAAATGCGGGAATGGGTTTAATTAGTTCTATCATTTTGTACGCTTGTTTTAATTATTGAACCCTATATTTTTTGCACATCGGTTGAAATCCTATTGTCGTTTCATAACTTCTATTACTTATTTCTAACTGTAATATTTTTTCTTCAACCACAAACTTGCACGTACTAAAAGTATCAGTACCGGAACTTCTACTAAAGGTCCAATAACGCCTACAAATGCCTGTGGGGAATGAATACCGAAAACTGCTATAGCAACAGCGATTGCCAATTCAAAGTTGTTTCCTGTTGCTGTAAATGCGATGGATGCGTTTTTGTCGTAAGGTACTTTTAGAGATTTATTGATAAAGAAGCTGACAAAAAACATCAGTACAAAATAGATGATTAATGGTATGGCTACTTTTACTACATCCATTGGCAACTCTAATATTTTATCACCTTTCAGGCTGAACATTAAAACTATCGTAAACAGTAAAGCGTACAATGTAATGGGCGATATTTTGGGTACAAATTTTCGATTATACCATTCTGTACCTTTTGATTTAATAAGGAAGTAACGGCTAACGAATCCTGCTAAGAATGGAATACCTAAGTATATCAATACGCTTTCTGTAACATCTTTCATTGATACGCTTACATTGAAATTAGCTAATCCTAATTTTGAAGGTAAAACATTGATAAATAACCAAACTAAGAAACTGTAAGAAAGTACCTGGAAGATGCTGTTTAACGCAACCAACATAGCTGTATATTCTCTGTTTGCTTTAGCTAAATCGGTCCATACGATTACCATTGCTATACATCTTGCCAAACCTATCAGTATTAACCCTGTCATATAATCGGGTTCATTGCGTAAAAACAAAACGGCTAATCCGAACATCAATAAAGTACCAATGACCCAATTCAGCAATAATGACAGACCGATTACTTTTTTATCCTTAAATGCTTGGGGCAATAATGAATAATCAACCTTTGCCAATGGTGGGTACATCATTAATATTAAACCTATAGCCAATGGAATATTTGTAGTTCCAATGGATAAAGTATTTGTAATTTTTGATATTCCCGGAAAGAAATGTCCTAAACCTATACCTATTGCCATTGCAAGGAATATCCATAAGGTTAGGTAACGGTCAAGAAATTTTAGTTTTGGCTGCATTGTGTGTCTAATTTGTAAGTTCTCTATATTGGTTTGATGTCAATAATTTTTCTAATTCTGTAATATCTTTGATTTCAATTTTTATCAGCCAACCGTTTCCAAAAGATTCTGAATTGATTAGTGTTGGCTCTTCTAATAAGAGTTGGTTCGTTTCAATGATTTTACCCGATACTGGCATAAATAAATCACTGACCGTTTTAACCGCTTCAACAGAACCGAATACTTCGTCCTGCTGAAAACTATATCCAATGTTTGGTAAATTTGCATATACGATTTCGCCCAATTCACTTTGTGCAAATTCTGTGATACCTATTGTACCTGTGTTGTCCTGTATGCTTATCCACGTATGTTCTTTTGAATATTTTAAATCATTTGGAAATTCCATTTTTTAGATTTTTTAGATTAATAGCCACGTCTTAGATTCTCTGCGTACTCGTTTGGAAGAGGGCTGTCTTCCACAGCCTTTGCAGCTTTTTCAAAGTCATAGTCGAAACGGATAAATTCTACACTGATGCTTTCTTTGTTCAAAACAGAACTGTTTTCATTAATTGTCAACATCGCATAACCACCTCTTATATCGTTGTCTTTTGGCTTACCAACGGAACCGATATTCACTGCGTGGCGGAAATGATTTTCACCATCAACACCCGAATTTAAAACTCTGTGATAGGGCTTGTGCGTATGTCCGAAACACATAATGTCGGCATCGGCTTGTTCCATAATACGAAGCATACTTTTTTCCTCACGGTCTTCGAAGAGATATTCGTTTATTTTTCTCGGACTCCCGTGTACCAAAAGCAGGTTTAGTTTATCTTCGTTCAATTTGAATTCTACTTTTATATGTGCTGGAAGTGTGCGCAGGTAAGCCCTCTCATCATCTCTCATCAATGAATTGGTAAAAGATATAGAAATGTTTCCGTTGTCCTTCTCAGCCTCCGTTTTGTAGGCGCAACCACATTCATTGCTCATTCTCCCAATGCCAAAATCGTAGTTGCCTGCAATAGTTGGTATTTTTCTTTTACGAATTTCATTGACCACTTCGTTTGGCCAGATATTGTAACCTACTAAATCTCCCAAGCAATAAATGCTGTCGGGATTTCTTTTTTCAACATCTGCAAAGAATGCTTCTAATGCTGGGAGATTAGCGTGAATGTCGCTGAATAATGCAATTTTCATTTTTATTGATTTTATAATTTTAATTTTTAATCGATTCCGACAATCTTACTTCTGTACTCCATTAATATATTGTCTTTCCAAACCCCATTCTTCTTTCCAATTTTTTCTCTGTAGCCAACTATTCTAAAACCACATTTCTCGTGCAATTTTATACTACCTCTGTTTTCTGCAAATATCCCAGATTGTAATGTCCATATTTCATTTAACTCACTCTGCTTAATCAATTCATTCAACAACATTTCACCAATCCCTTTTCCTCTTGCAATTGTTGCAACATAAATACTTACTTCTGCTAAACCCGAATAAACACATCTGTTGGAGACAGGAGATAATGCAGTCCAACCAAGCATTTCGTTATTTTCATATATACTAATCCTGCAAAAATCAAGGTGTCCTTTATCCCAATCTTGCCATAGGGGCAAATCATTTTGAAAAGTAGCGATATTAGTCGCTAATCCCTGACTATAGATTTCTACCAGTTCTGAAAAATTGTCTTTGGTAATCGGCTTTATTTTCATAGAAATTGAATTAGCAACATCCAGAATTTGGCGGACAAGAATTGTTTTGATTTACACCAAGTTCAATTAGATTATTTTTTTCTTTTTCTGATGGGATTCCACAAGCGTCTTGTGCTAAACAAGCAGTAGTCTTACTTTTTAGAATAAATGTTTTCCCATTAAATTCTAAATCGTATTTTCCAATAGTATCACTTTGATACTCAACTTCAATATCAAAATCCTCGATTCCCAATTTATCCTCAGAGAGTTTGATAATGTTGAGTAACTTGTTAGGCTTTAAACGATGTTCAAAATCGTCTGCATTCCAAAGTTGAAAATTCACAACCTTCTCTGAACGAATGACACTGCCACAATCAATGAAGTTTTTATTAATCATTCCTACTTCTGTAACGTGAAAATGTTCCGGAACAAAAGTTCCATTTTCTAATTGAAATTCAACATTTTCTAATGTTGGCAAAATTTGTTTTACTTCTGATAATTTCATAATTGAATCTTTATAGCTTAAATGCAATATTGCGATATATTAAGGTAAAAAAATACTTAACAGCATTTTGATTTGGTCACAGTTTGTACTATAGCTGAAAAATAAGTGTTTAGAATTTCTATTGTCTTTTCGTCTATACAATAGCAGATAGCGTTTCCAGAAATGTTACCTTTTATAATTCCTGCGTTTTTCAATTCTTTTAAATGCTGAGAAACTGTTGGTTGGGCTAAAGGCAATTCGTTCACGATATCTCCACAGATGCACTCATTGACTTTCATCAAATACTCGATAATTGCTATTCGCGCAGGATGTCCTAATGCTTTTGCAATTGTTGCAATTTGGTTTTGTTTGTCCGTAAAATGCTCAGTCTTAGTTGCCCCCATATTTCATTATTTTATATTGCAATATTACGATGTACTTTTGAAATACAAAATAAAAATCATTTAATTTTTTATTGATTTTAAGTTGAGCCTAATTTTATAGATAATTAATATGTTATGATAATCATAGAATTTTAAAGGTTTCTTTACCTCTTTCTGTTTATGACAGAAACCTTTTCAACATTATTATTGGAGCTTACTGCTAAGAAACTATTATACAAAATACGATTATCAATGGTTCTTTCTCTTACATAGTCTCTATGCTTATTAATTTTCATTTGTTCCTCTTTTTCAATTTTGTATTGAATTACCAATTTACTTCTAATTTCAGGAAGATTTTCAAGTTTCTTATCAAACTCTACAATTTTATCTTCTGTACTTTTGGATTGAACTTCTATTTCTGCAACATTAACTCCTTTTTCAGCTAATAATTCTACTGTTTTTTGAACTTCAGCTTTAGCCAAGTCAATCGTTTTCTGATAAGATGGAAGTTGATTTTTCCAGTAATCAGTATTTCCATCAACATTTTTAGAATAACCTAAGATTCTGTTATATGACTCTTCAGCTTTGGTGACCATCTCCTTTACTTTTAGGAAGTCATTGTGTTTTCTGAGTACAAATGCAATGTCTGCAAGATGTTTATTTTTTTCAATTTCAATTTTCTTCTTTAAGAGTTCTATTTCAATATTTGCTCTCGTTTCCGGATCAGTAATAATAGAGGTCTTGAGTTCTTGGGTACTTATGTCAGAAATATCTAATACATTCGCTCCTTTCTTCATCGCTTCTAAATATCTTGCTTGTTTAGACTGTAACTTTTGTAGCATAAACACATCGATACTATCATTAGTGAGCATAAAATTGATTCTCACGTTTTCAAACTTGTTGCCCTGTCTCCAAGCACGACCTTCAACTTGTCTCAAGGTTGTAAAATTATAGGGAAGAGAAAGCATATACAGATCGGTCGTATTTTCCTGAAGGTTCATTCCTTCCTGAATGGCTTCACTGCCAATGATGATTTTAATTTTTCCGGAATTAAAATCATCCTGAATTTTCAATCTGTTTGGTTTGCTCGTTGCTCCTGTAATGACACCCACTTCTTCTGGTTTATAACCAACTTCTATTACAAGATACTCCTTAATTTTAGGGAACTCTGAAACTGCTAACTCAGAATAAATGATCTGGCCTGCATCGGGAATATCATTTCTATTCTGCCGTATCAGATTCATTGTATCAATAAGCTTTGGAGAATTTTCAATAAATTCTTTTACTGAAGGTAATTCTCCATCATAATATGGTGACAGATATGGTGAAATTGCAATAAGCCTCGCATTTAGTATGTGAGTTAAAATTGCTCCCTTTTGAGTTTCTTCAAAATTTTCTTTCAGTAAATCATACTGTTCTTGAGTTAAATCATTCTGCTCAATTTTATACTCTTTATTGATTTTCGTAGGACGAATCAGTTCAGGGTTATCATCTTCTCCTTTTATATCAATAAACTCAGACAAAAGCTGTTGAAACAAAGAATTATTTTTAAACCTCCGAACATTGGCCTTGAACTTTACATCTCCTATAGCATCAATTTCCATATCAGTATCCGCCTCCATAAAGGTTTCAAAGAAGTTGTTGACATTAAAGTAGCCAGATTCTTCCAACCTCTTATTGGCAATCAATGAAAGAATTGAATAATACTCCAGAGGCTTATTGGTAAAAGGCGTAGCTGAAAGTAACGTAACATTTCTGCCATTGTATTTATCCTGTATATATTGCGAAGCCATCCAAGTATTGATCCCAAGTTTGGAAGTCTGTTGATTTTGGCTTCTAAAATCGGATGCAAATCTTCGATCCTCAATTCTTACTTTTCCCACAATATGATTGGCGTTGTGAACTTCATCAAAAGTTAGATGATCAAAACCAAAATCTTCCCAGTCGTGGATTTTTCCACGTTTCATTTTGCCCTCCAGCTCCCTCTCTTTTTCTAATTCTATCTGAAAATCTCGCTCGCTGATGGAGTTCACACTTCTTAGTTCACTCTCTGAGATGTACGAAAACTTTGCGGCTAAATCTTGAGTAATATTTTCTGAAAAACCAATATTGTTAAAACCTTCATAAGTAACGATTGTGATTTCTCCATCTCTGTTATCAAATTTGGAAAGATCATAATCCTTTCCAAGATTGCCCAGCACATTTAGTTTTGCCTTCGGAACAGTTTCAAAAATTGTTTCTATCCATTGTTTTAAAATACTGTCGTTGGGTACAACAATCAAAGGTCTTTTAGCGTTTCCACGCTCCATCGCTTCGTGCATTGACAATATTCCAGAAAGTGTTTTTCCAAAACCAACTTCGTGAGCAAGCAACCCAACTCCCTTTGTTGTTAATCTTCCGATTCCCGCTTTTTGAACTTCAGTCAATCTAAGTTCTTTTCCTTTAAAATTCTGATAGATTTTCGAAAACAATGGGAATTTGGAATAATCCGGAACGTAAATGCTATTGAAGTTTCTATTAAATTCTTTTACAAAACGTTCTCTCAATTCATCAGATAATTCTTCACGAATGAATTTTTGAAACAGATCATTAGCTGCAGCTTTACGTCTTTCACGGACCAAAGCATTTCGTTCCTTGTCACTTCCAGTAACTGTTTCATTATCTACGAAACTTTTGACCTCCCAAGCTGAAGAACCTGCAAACGCATCACTTGATAAATCTCCTACAAAATCTTTAAACTTTTCTGCAAGATTGTAATCTACAATTACAGTTTCGACCAGTTTTGAATTTGGGTTATATTTCTCTTTTTCTACTTGACCAAGTGCAAACTTGTGTACAAATTCGTGATTGGGACTAATGGATATGTCATCCAAAGATTTAGGAATTGGTACAACACTAAGAAGCAGATTCATTTGCTTATCATACTGATCTTCTGTTCCGCCAACAGCATACTTATCAGCAAAATCTTTTTCTAACTGCTCCAGCTTTGCATAAATATTTCCTTCTGCATAATAAAAATCGTGCATCCACTTTCCATCAATAAAATTGGCAAATTGATAGTGTTTACCATAATTATTCAAAGTCCCGTCATAATTGGTATCACGAAAAGCATCAATTTGTTCTTTGGAAATTGAACTGCTATTTTGAAGAGAAGTATTTAGAACTTCATCAGATTTGAAAAACAGATATTTTAAAACCCCTTTTTTGATTTCCGGTTTTGTCTGAGTTCTATATTCTGAGTCTTTCCTTTTTTGAGTTTGAATTATTTTTTCGGATTTATCAAAAACCTCCTTTAGCTCTTTGGAATTAAAAGATTGAGCATCTTTTTCTATCTGTTCTTTGAGCTTGGAATATTTCTCAATTTCTTTGACAATAGCCGGAGATTTAAATTTGATTTCCTTTAAGGATGAAAGAACTTCAGTGATTTTGTCTGTAACATCATTCAGTGCTACTCCGCTTTCGGTTTCATTATCTATTTCCGTTTTATCATTGACTGTATTTTTGTTTTCCGGTTCAGTATTCTCTGGAATAAAATCTTCAAACAGATTTCCAATTCTTTCTGTCTCATTTTTGTTTTGAAGCCGGTGCAGAATATGTAAAGCATTATCCAAATTGCCGTGGACATATTGCTCCATTCTCCCAAAACGATTGCTTTTTTTCCGAATTTCTCCTAAGATATTTTCTGGGTTCTTTTCAAAATAATCAGATATATCCTGAGTGATTTTTACCGATGATTTTTTAAGGATAATAATGTCAGTTTCGATCTGAGTTCCGGCAAAAGCCCCTGAAGGTAATCTGTAGGCTTTCATAATCTCTACATTTTCTAATTTCTTCTGCCTGTTCAGCCAACCTGAAGGAAGTACCATTGCCAAAACACCATTTAATTTCAAAGAATCTAAAGAACGTTTGAAAAAATAATCTTCGTACTTACTAATTTTGGGTTCTTCCCCTAATCCTTTGTATAGACCTCGATGTTCTCCATAAGGCGGATTCCCAATAACCAAGTCATACTTTTCATTATAGTCATTTGCGTCAGTTTTTTGACCTTTTTCATTAATAAATTCAGTTTCAAACGAGCGCAGATTGATGTCAGCTTCAGGATGGAAAATTTTGGCAATTTTAGCTGTAGTATCATTGATTTCAAAAGCTGTAACATTTATTTTTACAGAGAGATCTTTTATAGCATAAAGAAAACTTCCGGTTCCTACGCTTGGCTCTAGAGCTGAAATCTCTTTTTGATTTTTGAATTGGTCTTTTATAAGATTGCGAATTGCCTCCACAATCTTTGAATCCGTGTAATATTCATCAAGGATTCCACGCCCTTCCTTCGCAGTACCACCACTTTTGTATTGATTGCAAATATTTTTTACATCGTCAGAAATCTCAACATTTGGATGTAAAGTAATTTTTCTATCCTCGGAAACAAAACAAGCTGCAGAAACTACTTCTGCAACTTGTTCATTGGTCAGTTTTTGACCTTTATATTTTGAAATAAGAGAATTTAATTCCTCAATATTTTTGGAATCATCTACTCTTCTTTCGATTCTATCGGATACAATTCTCCCGGATAGGATTCCGTCCAAGGAATGTTTTCTGTCTTCATTTTCTTCAACATTTTCAGGTTGTGCTCTGTCAATGGATTCTCTTCCTGTGTTTCCAAGATCGTTCCGTTCTGACTTTTCAAGTCCATTTCCAGCATCGTTGCTGCCCAAAGTTTGTCCTCCTGAGTAATCTCCGTTTTGTTCGGATTGGCTTCTTTGGAGAGACTCTCCAGAATTTCGTTCAGAAAATTTGGATCCCAAGTGCTGAGTGTCGGAAATTCTTGTTGGTCTAATGATAACTTCTGCATCCTCTGATTTTTTTGGTTCAACTAAATTAATATTTTTATTCTGAAGATTTAATTTGTTTTGTAGATATTCATTCAGATTCTTATTTGCGGTTTGGGATACCTCATACATACTTCGGATATCTTTAATATTCTTATTCTTCAGCTTCAATTCCATTAAAATTTTAAGCGTTGCAGCATCCCCTATTCTGCTTGCTTCCAAACATAAAAATATTTTCCCATCAAAATCTTTAAATCGGTTGAGAAATTTATTAGTATTACTCGCAGAATTAAGTGTAACAAGAGTTCTGTTATTGTTTTGATTATTCAACTTCAATAATTCGAGAAATGAGAGCGTATCAGTTTCCTTTTCAAATACAACAAGCTCATTCTTGCTTCCATTGATAACAGAAATATCATCTTTAAAATTTGAAGAATCCAATGACATACTCAATTGTTTTTTCTGCTTGTTACGAAGTTGTTGAACTCAAATAATTCTTTTGCCTGATCATCCCATTTTTTTCTGGGTAGCAGCTGAAGGGTTACGAAAATGTCGCTCTTCTTATTATAAGAATCAATGCGCTCCAGTCTACCATGGTAGTCTTTTTCGGCGTGTCTGTAAAAGGAATATGGTAAAATAGTATCTGTAGGATAAATGTAAAAACGCGTATAATTCCAAGGAGAGTTGATTTCAAAGCGTTTAAATTTTTTTTTGAATAATACTGTATCAGACAAATTTCTTCTGTTTCTGTAGTTGAGAATCCAATCCTTGGAAAATATAGCACCTACTTTTTTGTCCCAAACCGATAATGGTCTTTGTTTTTGAGAAACTGCTGAAAATATGATATTATTCTCTGATGGATCTACCTGGAAGTACAATGAATCTTTAATGTAGTAAGTTTGTTTATTAATTTCCGGAAACGAAGTATCGGGAACCAATTCTATCAAATGATTTTGAGAATAGTTTATTTTAGATAGATGAAAGCTTTCCATTTGGTCCAAACCTTTCGAAGCATCAAAATAGACATTGGAAATAAGATCAATCCCTCCACTTTCAGAAACGATTTCCTTGTGACAAGAACTTACTGTAAATAGAATTGCATTAAGTAGAAATATTAATTTTAGTTTCATTTCAATTGAGTTTATAAAAAAGCGGCAAATCATATTGACTTACCGCTTCCGATGGTATTATGGTAAGTAAAATTTTTATCTTTTGATGCTTTGTTCCCTAACATTGGCTTTATCGTTCTTGTTATCTTGCTCCAGGCCTTCTAAAGGTTTGTTAGTATTAAGCCTGTTCATTTCATTGTCATAAAGTTTAAGATTTCGATTTTGAGGATCCAGAACTGCTTTTCCTTCTATGACCTGATCATTCTCTTTGAATTTTACTTTTAATACATTCCCTTTTTCTAGAGATTTTATTGCGCTTTCTTTCCATTCAGGTCTGTCAAATACGAGATTAGATTTGTCAACAATCTTAGCCGTATTGACACCATAGTTTTTGTAGAAATTTTGGAAGTAATAATTTCCCTTCTCGGTCTTCGGTTCGTTGAAGTTAAATTGAACAAAAGCAGGTTCGACTTGTTGACTCTTTGGATTGAGAAACTCAATTTTCACGCTACGTCCCTCCAAAAGATTGACCGCTTCTTTTGCTGTAAAACTATTATCCCGGCTAACAGAAAATTATGAGAGATCTCCTCACTGTTGTCATTAGTCAATTTTGCATTGTAGGAATTAAGAAAAACACCTCCGCTTTCACTTTTATTGAATTTTAATATAAAATCAACCTTATTTGCGGGTAAGGTTTTATCTGAGCTAGTCTTAATTTCAAACTCTTGCTTTTTTGAGTTGATACCTTTTTCTAAATCTTTGTGAAGTTTTTCCTCTTCTCCAAAACCGAGATATTTCATTTGGTCTTTAAGATATTTTACTTGGTCAAAGTCTTGTTGTTTTTCCATAATATTTGGGTTTTGATTGTTAAAATTTATATCATTGACTGTTAATATTCTGAATATTGATAAGTTATCTTCATCGAGATAAGTTTTTAAAATTTCTCCATTTTGTAATAATTTATAGGATTCGCCATTCCCTTGTCTTTCCAATAAGCCAAAAGCCAAGGCGTATTTATCATTCTTTGATAAGTGATGTCCGTCAAGTACATCCGGAATTTTCTCTAATTGTTTATTTGTTAATGTGTAATCTCCCTCCGTCGTTCCAAATTCTACTTTTTCTGAAAAACTCTTTCTTTGCTTATCTGTTAAGTGCAGATTTTCTAGGATAAATTCATTTTCTTTATTAATAAGTACGTAATTGAGCAGATTATTTTTTTCATCTTCAGAAAGCTTAGGGGTAAGATTATTTTGAGGTGCTTTTCCCTTCAGGTCATTTTCCACATAGGTTTTGAATTCGTTCAAACTTTTCGGTCGATCATAAAGATCTTTCATATCAGTCCAACCATTGCCAAATGAGGATGACTTATATTCTTGGGTTTGTATATCATAACTATAATAAATATTACCAGTTGGACTTTTCAGAGAACCGCTCCCATCATCGTACTCGCGCCAAATCCATCCTTCAGGAAGACCAGATGCAGGAACCAAACTTTCATCAAAGTCATCTTTTGAAAACAGGTCATCAAATTCGAAACTGTCTTCTTCCCAATCAAGTTGACTACTATTTTCCCAGCTCTTGTGAAGTTCCTCAGTGAGTGGATTAATTTCTATTCCCAATTTTCCTGCTTCAATCTCATAATTCCGGTAATGGTGGGCCTGTTGTTCATCAATTTGTGTATTGGTCATCCCCAAACTTAAATCTGTTCTTTTCTCCAATTCTTTTGCCCAAGAATCTGAAAGAAATTTTTGCTTTGAAGCTTCATCGCTAATAGTTACTTCTTTAAAGGAAGTATTATCTTGTACTATTAAAAATCTGTCATCGATTCTCTGTTTATCAAGGAATCTTACAGCTTCACTAAAGCTTTTAAAGTTTGTTTTAATCAATGCTTTACTATCTGAATTAAAAATGGAATTCACAGTAAAAGCAGATCCCTGAATCATTTGACTTTCTCTGGATTTATAGATTTGCATAAATCTTTTTTCCTGATTGGAAAACCTTCTTTCTCCATCTCTAAAAAAATTTTCGGGAGCTGTATTTTTTATTTCTTTTTCAAAATCTTTATAAGTTTTGGTTTTTGGAGTAATCACTCTGTCGAACCAGGATAATTTATTCTCCACAATTTTTAATTATTTGAGATTTTATCTTCTGAATCCTCTTCTTTTCTCCTGTTCCTCAGATTGTTCTTCCTGCTCCTTCCTGTTTCTGTTAGCATCTTCATACATATCTCTATCATTCACATTCAGTTGAATATCTGAATCACCTCCTTTTGAAAGTTGTTTTTCAGTTTCAGTAATGTGACTTACAGCGTCAATCTCTCTCGAAACAATGTTTACATCGTTTGTGATTTCCTTTGCTATTTCAGGATATTGGTCGACTTTATCTTGTAGAAAGCCTTTAAGTTTTAGCAATTCGTTTTTATAACGATTAAGTTCCTGCGCATCCTTTTTATCAGCAATGATAGCAGTAAGCTCTGTCGCATTTTTGATGAAATCAAACTCTACAACTTTTCCTGTTTCACTATCGAATACAAAAGCCTTCTTTTCAAGTGAAGGAAATTCATTTGAAAGCTCTTTAATGTCCGTATATTGAACTTTCTCTTTACTATTTTCAAGAAGTTTAGTTAGGCTTTTATCTCGTTCAAGAAAGATGACCTTCAGTTTTGTATTATCTTCTGTGAGCTGAAAAGTGGCTCTATTCTTATCATTGTCGGCAACGATGGTATATCCTTGAAGAAATTTCTGAATATCATCTTCGCTTAGCTTTTTGGAAAATGTAAAATCGTCATTGATAATTCCAAAGTTTTTAAGTTCGTCCGTTGGTAAATTGTGATTTTGCATAATGTTTAGAAGTTTAATGTTGGTTGTATGAGTTTGCTCGTGATTCATAGTAGTTGGCAATTAAATTATTGGCATTAATAAGATCATTTAGAAATCGGATGGGGTTAATGTATTTTCCATTTTCTGTCACTGAAAAATGAAGATGCGCGCCGGTAGAATTTCCGGTATTCCCACTTTTTGCAATGATGAATCCGGCTTTTACAAATTCTCCAGCTTTGTAATACATTTCTGAAAGGTGGAGATATGAGGTTATAAATGAATTAGAATGCCTGATTTTAATATAATTCCCTCCTCCACCTAAATCCCAACCCGATGCAATTACAACTCCATCTAAAACAGCATATACATTTTCATAGTTGGCTTTAAAATCTGCACCGTTGTGTAATTTATTAGCTCCAAAAATAGGATGAACCCGCCATCCGAAAGGAGAAGTAACCATCATCCTATTGTTAAGTGGCATACTTATTTTTGAGATAGATTCCTCTTCATTAACGAAATCAAACTTTTTAATACGCTTTTCTGTATTTGAATTTTCCAGATTTGTTGATTGCTTTTTATAGTTTTGTAAGAGTGAGTCATTATCGATTTTTGAGTCTGCCTTACTTTCCTCAATTCTTGATACATTGTAACGAAGCATTAATGTCTTCAGAGAATCAATCTCCTTTTTCAGATTTTTTTTAGTTGGAGCATTGAAAAGTCTGTTAATAATGCTTTTTTGCTCCTTTTCTATTTTGAAGGTAGATTGCTTCTGAAAACTTTGTTGTTCTTTAAGAATCTCGTTGGATGTAACCTTTTTAGGAGTCAGTGTATTGAACTGTGTAAAAACCAACGAATAGCAACCTAAAAACAGCACTGTTATTATATTTTTCATTTTTAATCCCACTGTATTAATCTTTAATATTTTCGTTTACGATGAGTTCCACCTCTCTATTTATTTTTCTAAAATTGGTCATCAGAACTTCTTCTTTACGATTATTGCCCTTTTTATCGACGAATGAATAGTAATTAGGCATAGCTACATAGTTTTGTTCTTCCTCCTTGATAGCTTTCATATCAAGATTGATTTTTCCTCTTATTGCAGAAGTTTTATATTCCTCACTACTGTTCTCTTCTCCTTGCGCAATCATTCCAACCATTTCACCGGTTTTGAGTGCAGCAATTTTTCCTGCAGGAATCATAAAGTCCATTTTTTCATTGATGCTGGTCGATGTTCCTTGCTGCGAAATAGATTGGGAGTAAGACTTTTGTTTAATTTTTCCGAACAATTTTTCAAGCCAGTCCAAGGTATTTTTATTTCTTACAGAACCGGAAAGAACATTTCCGACAATCGCTGAAATAGTATCCGCGACTTCCTTTTTATAAAACTGTCGAAGCTGTGGAATTTCCTGAAGCCCTAATAAAACAGCTATCTTGTTACTTCTTGCTGTTGCTATTATATTGTCAATTTTATGAATGTATATTGTTGGGAATTCATCGCCAATAATTCCACCAGGTAAATTATGTTTAGAATTGATTTGGCGTAAGGTCCTATTAAGAATTGAAGAGTATAAGGCTGAATTAATGTCCTGTGTGCTCGGATCAGAAGCTAAAATCAGAATTGAAGGATTTTGCTTATCTGTTATTTTAAGCTCAACTTCATCTCCTGAGAATACCCAAAAACTCTCTTTAGTTGCCAATCGGGAAAGAAAGATTTTCAAAGTTCCAATTTGTCCTTCCAACTGATCAAAAGCCTTGTTGTCATAGGCTGTTTTGAATGGTGAAAGCAAGGAAAGAATCTCTTCATTGGTAAAAAGTGTATCAAAGATCTCTTTATAACTGCGGTTCATAAAAGATAGAATATGCGGCAGATCTGAATATTTCCCATTTTCCAACGTAGCAAAAAAGTAGACACAAGATGAAAGAAAGTTAATTGCTGACTGGGTAAAAAAAGCTTCGGAACCTCCTCCTGAGCTGGATCCTCCTTTTTGCAATGAAGAAACCATAGATTCAGCCATTTCCTGAGCTTCAGCCAATGTTTGAATGTACTTTTTATGGAACGGATTTACTCTTCTTGATTTTTCTACTTCATTAAGATTGATAATATGAAAACTGTAATTGTAATCTGATTCTCTACTTTTTTTCAATAAGTAATGATAATAAGCAATTTGCGCCAGGTCAGGAAACTTGAAATCGTATATACATAGGCAAAAACCTTTGGCAATCATCTGTCGAATGGAAGGATTAATTACCCCAAACGATTTTCCAGAGCCAGGTACTCCGATTACAATAGTACCTCTAAAAGGATCAATATTAATGTAGCCTTTATAGGTTTTGTTATTGTACCTGAAAACATATGGGATATTAATCGAAGTGTCGTTATTTACAAGCTCCTTATTTTGGTCAAAACTCTCTTCTTCCACATTCCATCGGTCTTTTCCCATTTTTTGCTGCATTAACTTTGAAATACTGTCTGCTCCCATCTGAAGGATGACTGCTCCTAAAAAAGAAAGAACGGCATAAATGATTTGGTATAAATTAAGCCCCGGAAAGATATGCGGAAGCTCTCTATTTCCAGCTTCATTTTGCCAGATCAAGGATGAGAAAATCATCAATAATCCTAGAACCATTGGAATTCCAATCTCTGTATAGATATTGAGATCTTTCTTTTTCTTAGCTTTTGTTCCAACCGCAACCAATCCAATCAAAACCACTGTAGCAAATTTTGCATTGATGGGCGGATATATAAAGCTCATCTTTGAAAAGTTCTTCAATAAGTTGGAAACTACAGGGACATCAGCATTCAGATAAAACAGCGAAGCACAATCCAATGCAACCACAGCATAGACTACCTTTTGCAGGAATCCATAGATTTTGATTTGATGTTGTTGCTCTTGCATAATAATTTATTATTGTTTCATTTAAATTGGAAGCGGAACTTCCGCTTAGAAAGTATCAGCTTTAAGAATGTCAGAATAATTGACTTTCAACTCAATGGTTCTACCCGAAAGTTGCTCCTCAATCAATCTTATCATCATTACCTTCGAATTTGGAAAAGTGAATTTTTTGAAGACATAAATATTTCTAAAATTCTTCTTGAAATGTTTTTGAAGATTAAGCTGAAAAAGTGGCATCATCTCGATGCTTTGGTTATTCGTAGCCTTATGTATTTTTTTATCCTCTATGGAAAATTTTAACGCCTCAATGTCATAGCTCAGATTCGAGTTGTTTTTAAAGGTCATATCGAGGAAAATGTAATCGCTAATGACATACACATTGTTGAGCTGAAAGCTGATTTTAAGATTTTTCTCTTCTCTAATTGGATTATTTTCAGATTTCTTCTGAATGATGCCCATTGCAAATCTTCTCAGTTCAAGATTAGAAAATACCATTTTGTCAAACTCAATAGGCTGCATCGCTTCAGGCTGAATGTGAATATTGGTAATTGTATTCAAATTTTCAGAATGTCTGTAAACCGCTTTATATTGGGCAATAAAAGATTGTCCGACAACGGTAATAATTCCCACGTTATCTCCATTAAAAAAGATGGAGTTCTTTTTCTTTTTATCTTTTTCTTCAGATGTTTGACTGTCTGTAATTTTGATTCTTGCAATATTGGTTGTTGGTAAATCTCCCGTCAGTTTTTCTGTAGACAAATCAACATACTGAATAGGTTCCGGAGAAATAATATGCAGGTTGATTCCTTCTGTGATTTCTATCTCTGGTAACTCAGAAATAATCTGCTCTTTGATTGCTGTTTGAGCATTGAGAGTCGCTGTAAATAGTAAAAGTGTATATAAAAATGATTTCATTGCTTTTAAGGTTTTGGTTGGTTTTGTGAATCTTTCAATTGCTTTTCGTCGATCAGAAATACATAAGAATTGTATTTCAGCTTAGCTTTATTGGTTTTAATAAGATTCGCGAGCGACTTAGAAGTGGATGTAAATAATTTGGAACCAATGGTGGTAAAAAATCCTTCTCCCCCCATATCCATCTGAGTTCCCTGAACAGAGTTGCTTCCCATTTCACGGATCATATCTCTAAATACACTTTGGGGAACATATAATCCTTTCATACCATCAACATCGTAGATAGACAGGTTGATGGGAAAGATCTCTCCATTAGCAAATACTGAAATGATTTTCAAGTCAACACGTTGCATTGTAAATCCAGAAATCTGTCCATATAAAATAGAACCTTTACCGATTTTTCTGTTTCCAACAAAAATGTCTTCCAACAATCGAAATCTGATCCTGCTTCCTAAAAACCCTTTGTTATTTTCATCGATAACTGCCTTGATAAAACTGTTTTCCTTCTCTTTATAAACGGCATTAAAGTCAGTATTGATACCCGATTTGCTCACATTAAAAGTAGAATTGAGAAACTCACTCATTTTTTCTTTATTGGCTTTGAGTTTGTTTTCCGCTGCCAGCTTATTCTGATATTCAGGATCTCTTGCTTTCTCCAATGAATCCATTACCAGCATTTGCTGCTTCAGATATTTTACAGGATCTTGCTGCGTATTTTGTTCTTTTGTTTTAGGCTTTTCAGTCTGATAATTATCTTCTGCTTTTCCGTAGGATTTGTCATTCAGCATCTTTATAATCTCAGTTGATCTTTTATAGTCCTGATCTTCTTTACCCTGCTTAGGATTATAATAGGATGAAGGATTTTTTGTAGCCTGATATTGATTCTGCCTTGAATTGACAGCTTTTAATGAATCAATCCTTCTTTTTTGAGCTAAGGACAATTGGTCGTCATAGCTTAGCAGACTGTCTTGTTCCTTATCTAATCCTCCAAGCATTGTTCTGTTATCATCTTTTTTGAAGAATGCATCATACGCATCATTTTTAGTCATAATGGAATCCTGCGATTCACCAAGTGTTATGGAAAGTTCCTTCGGTTTATCTACAGGTTTATCTTCTTTCACAAACTGAGCTCCTACATATGCGAACAGAAAAATGAACGGCAACGCAAGGAGAGGCAGAACATATTTCTTTTCTTTAAAGTTGATTTTCTTAATGTCCATTCTTTAATTTTTGGTATTGGTTAAACAGATATTCTATTCTCAAACTGTCTTCTTTTCTAAGATTTTGCCTGTCTCTTTTTACTTTCAGTGATTGGAGTTCAGTTACTATTTTTTCCATTTCTTTTTGGTTGTTAGCCAATGTGTTTTGAGTAATTGAACTTTTAGAATAAATAACAGGAGGCTTTATTTTGAATGTCATATCTGAAGGAAAGAAGACGCCTTGCACAATGGATATGATGAAGGAAACAGATAAGAAAGCCATAGAATACATAAAAAACTTTTTAGGATTTCTGACTGCCCAGCCAAACCATTTCTGTCCGTTTTTTTTAACAAAAGCATTCATTTTAGTATGAGTTTTTATTTTGGTTGGAAAGTTCTTCGTTGTTGATGATTCGCCAATTTTTAAGAAGTACACCGTGAGGATTGTTAGGGCTTCTAATGATGTCATCAAAAAATCCTTCAGTAAATAACTTTCGGGTAATGACAGAAGATTTTCTTGTTATCATCTGTTTTCCGAAAAATTGAAACTTCTTGTTTTCCATATTCAGGCTAATGGAATCAGTGTGGATACTGACCATTGAACTTGAAGCGACGATCTGATTATAAAATCCTTTTTCTCTTAGGTTGGTGTATTCCTTTTTCCCACTGTCATCAATTAGATATAATGACTTTTGGATATTCTCTTTGATATAAGAATCATCGGGAGCCAGCGTAAAAAATAGTCTATGGAATAGTTCGATCTGTGCTTTATATTCGACTGGTCTGTTCAGAAGTACATCGGTTTGCTTGGCGAGAACCGGAACTCCATTATCCAGAATGTAGATTGATTTTCTCGAATCCTGAATCATTCTGTAAGCAAAGAAAAAACCTGCAATGATGATAAAGAAAGCAAATGCAACTGCTCCCAATGACACTACTTTATTGATCTTGATTCTCTGCTCTATATTTTTTATAAGCATTTCTTAAATATTTTTAATCTGATTACTTTTTATTTTTCATTGCATCATTTACCCTTCTGGATGCAGAAGCTGTCGCTGCAGACTTCACTGCGGATGCTCCGCCTGTCTTAACTGCCAAAACTGCTGTTTTTGCTCCGCTGGCAATTCTGCCTGCTGCACTCTTCATTTTCGTCATCGCTCCTGCTCCACCCGCAGTTACAATTGTATCGGCAATAGTTGGGGTCATTAGAACTCCGATTCCTGTAACGATATAAGCCACGCAGGTAAAGAGCTGATTGTAGATCATTCCGGAATTTGAAACATAGACCATCAAAGCATCTAAATTGGTAATGGTTCCATTAGTGAGGAGCGTATCATATCTTTCTATTTCCATAGTATAGCCCGATGCAATCAACTGTTGACCGATATTGATAATGGTATAGGCAACAAAAGTGTAAAGATTGATGTTGATGAATTTTGAAACCCAACTATAAAAAGAGTTTTCAAATCCCGGAATCAGTGACATCCCAATAGCTATTGGACCAAGGATAATTAATATGTATGCCCAGATTTTTTGAATAAAGAAGATGAGATAAACGCAAATTCTTAGAATTGAAAGGCAGATAAATTCGATGACTTCCGCAACCAATTTTTGTAACTGGAATTCCATCCTGATTTGCCATTCCTTGATAGGCTGTAACAATTTGTCAATGCCTTCGCTGATATCATACCACGAATCGTCCACATCCTCGCTGGTATTATTGATTACTTCCTGCTTGGCATCCTCTTCAGCATTTAACCTGATGACTGCATCCAACAATTGCTGTTGTTTTTTGAACCTTTCAATTCTCAAATCGTTTACCTCAGATTCGATGTCACTAAAGATGGCTATCCCCGGTTCTGCAATGGCTTCAAAAGGTGCCTGAATTAGATTGACAAATCCAGTCCAGTAAATCAGTGTGAATCCAATTAAAATAGGTTTTAGCATTGGTACAATTTCCCATTCGCGATCTCCGGCTGCCATCTGCCATCCCATATATCCTAGATACATCAATGCTCCCAATCCGCCTATAGCCCGTCCTACCAAAGCTGAACCTTCCGCACTATCCTGTACACTGTTGTCCAATTTAGTAAACACCTCCATAAACCATTTTTCAAAAGCACCGTCGCCTTTTAAAAACTGCAACAGATTGCTGTAATCACTATCGGTCTGGGCAAAGCCCATTATTGGTAATCCTATTGCAAAGAGGCAAAAAAAGTATGTCAATTTTCTATTCATATTAGTATCTGTGTTTGTATTGCTGCATCACATTTTGAACAATCTGTCTATCTGAAGCAGGTGCCCATTGCGTCGGTAAAGCTGTGGGTAAATGGCTATTCAGTATATTTTTGTAATCCAGAAGCAAAGTCGTTTTGTTATTATGCTTTCTTAATTCCTGAACAAATTTTCTCCATTTCATAAGCGTTTCGTGATACATTACAAAGCGTTTTCCTCTTGGCATATCCATTGAGCGGGACATAGAATACTTATCTTTAATGAGATCAAGTTCTTCCTGCAGTCTTTTCAATGTACCAGTCGTATTGAGTGTTTCATAAGTCTGCTGATCTTTCAGTCTCCATTCAATAAAATTCTGTGGTGTGTCTGGAAACTCTGTGATGGGTTTCAGCATTCGCTTGTAGTATAAAAGCCAGAGCGGGTCTGCATCGACCGTAGCAGAAGTCCAATGGGCAAGATCCTGAACACTTCTCTTATAAATTGTATCGGAAGCAGCTTTGATCTTCTTCGCTTCTTCTTCCTGAAATTTCAGTTGAGCAAATCGTATATTCTGTTCTCCGGTTGGTTTCAGAGGTCTTATATCATCACCATCTTTATAATCCCTGTTAATTTTAGGAGCCCACATTCCCCAAACTGTTGCATAAGCAAAATTGGTTTGAATACCCAGAAAATATTTAGGATAAGGACGCCAATCACCCCAGCTTTCAAAAGTCATCCTTTTATGCTGCGCAACAATTGCAGGGTCATTCAATCTTTTCACACTTTGTCCAAAGCCATTTACCGCAACTAGTAGTAAGAGAAAAAGTTTTCCTTTTTTAAGTAGATTTTCCATAGTTTTAGTTGAATAGGTGTTTGTATTTTTGAATAATATCACCGACAATCGCCTTATCGACATTGAGGTAATTTCTTAGTACAGGGACTTGGAACAGATATGGGATTTTCTTGGCATTCTCTAATCGTAAAATGATATAAAGGATATTCCCATTGATATTTCTTACCCTTGTAAAAACTTTCTCAATCAGCATTTCTCTGTCCATTGCATCCATCAGGAAATCTTTGTCTTCGTTCAAGACATCTTGGGTAACTTCCTGTTGGAGTTTAATAACCTGTTTACCAATTTCAGTATAGTACTTTGAAACCAGAACTGCATATTCAGGATGTTGTGCCGACAGATCCAGCATCTTGTTGGAATTGGTAGCAATCTTTCCTAAATACTGATACAGATAGATTAATTTCTTGCTTTGTGTAAGCGCTGAATTGACATTTTTAAGCTGCTGATAGATGTATTCCTGAATCGCAATAATTTGAGTTGTCTTGTTGTTGATTTCGTCATACAGCTCCTTTTGTTTTTCATAGGAATCCAAAAAAGCCTGCTCACTTGCCAGTCGAACACCGTGATTAAGCGTGATTTGTGATAACAGTTTATCATTGATAACAATCTGCTGGCTTTTTACTAAAATACTAGATAACGCAACGACTCCAAGTATTAATATTTTTTTCATTTTAAAAAGATTTGATGTTATTCATTATACTTTCCACAACTTGTTTATCTCTGTTGACATAGTACTGGAATGCTCTTTTGTTACGTAAGACCTTTGCTTTGATGTCCCTTATCTTTAAAAGCATATGGGTAGAGTTTCTACTTATTGCTTTGACTTCATCCAATGCATAATCCAGCAAAATTTTTCGTTCCGATTTTTCCATTTGGTTGATTGCCCCATAAGACAGGATGATTCCTGTAATTAATCGAGTGACCATTTGGAGGTCATCCACAAACTGTACTTGCGATGGCAGAACAGTTATGATTGAATATGGTGCAGTAATGATTTCATTAATAATAGTGGTCTGATTATCCGTAATCTTCGTTATCTCTCTGCTCATAGCGATTCCTGTTGGTATTGCCTGAACAGCAAATGATACAATTCGTAACCTGTCCTGTACTTTGGTAATCTTATCCTTGAAATCTTTCCATTGTGATTGATTAACTGTTTCCACAGTGGCATTTGCAGTCTGCTTCTGTCTCATTTCTTTTTGTCGGTCGTGTTCTTTCATCGCTGCATTGATCTCCAGATCCATCATTGGAAAAGAAACATTTTCCTGTTGCCACGCAGGTGTAGAACCACCGCTTGAAGAAGTGATTAAGATGTAAATAGGAATGGTCAGCATTAGAAAAATCTTTTTCATTTTTTGACTTTTAAAAATTTCTCTTGTACTTATTCATTATGTTCTCCACAATGCCTTTATCGGTATTGATGTATCCAGCAAAAGGATTGATGGAATTCCAAAATCCCAATCGATTGGCTTTTTCCAGTCTTAGCTTTATTGCCAAAAGCCATAGTTTCAGATTTTTTACATTTCCTGAGATATTATGCAGGATTTTATATCGATCTCCTGCAGTAGCCAGATTCAGTTCTCCAGATGCCAGAATATCCGTAATATCGGTGACTATTTTCAGACTTTGCTCATAGGTTTTTTGTGAAGCTTTGGTACCGAATATGGCATATTGCGGATGCTGCGAAGCCAATTGGACAACCTGAGCAGAATAATCGTAGCATTTGTTCAACTCAGTGTAGATCTGTTGTACCTGAATACCGTTTTGTAGTGTTCCGGAAACTTCTTTCAAACCTTTTAATATTTTATTCTGAATATCATTGGCGGCTACCATTTGGGTTCCGACCCAGGTTTGTGCATCCTTTAATTTTGATGTTTCTTCGATAACCTCGTTCTGCTTGGCTTTCAGATTTTCTGAATACAGAATCATTGCAGCCGTTACCGTAGGATCGATGTAGGTATTCTGTGCAAATAAAAAACTACTGAATCCTAGAAATAGGAGACTAAACTTTTTCATACAGATAATTTTTATTGATTAATTCTGAAAAACTGATTTGATGATCTTCAAGCTCCTGTGAAATGACCTTGAAAACATTTTTGCCTTTGTTCTCATTTTTCATCCTGTTGTAATAGGAAACAATCTTTTGGTCTAGAGGATTCTGATACAGATTGACCAGTGAAACAAGATTTTCAAGGTTGTCTCCAAAAATTTTTAAATCAAATACAATTTTAATAAGGGCTTCATCATAGCTTCCGTACTTCTGCACATAATACTCTACTGCTGACTTTTCAGGCTTCTCTGTTGTATAGGTAAGGTACTGCTCTATTGAAACTTCATTACCGTAAACTTCTCCTTTGGAACCACGTTTCAGATAAAATTCTTTGAATCTGCTACGTCCGAATTTGTTGTTAAGGTTGTTAATTGTGAATATCTTGTTCTGCTCCACCTTATTTAATGAAAGCAAAGCTGCAATACGGTCAAAGTTGTCCTTGAACTTGGTCTGATCAAGAAGAATAAATGTATCCGAATTGTTGATGATACTGTCTTTTACAACAGCATTGCCAATAATGTCATCCAACTCCTGTGTTACCACCACCGCTTCTCCCCAAAATTTTCTTACTGTTTTATAGAGATACAAAATATATCCACCCATCAGTTTACTTGCAATGGCTTTCCACGCTTCTTCAATGATCAGAGCTTTTCTGCGGTCTTTTCTGAGTCTCATTTTTTGGATGAACGTGTCCATTATGATGAGTGTCACGATTGGAAAAAGCTTGGGATTATCCTTAACATTATCAATCTCGAAAACGATAAATGACTCATCAAATAAAGTATTATCTGCATTTTCATTGAGCGTTGTTCCATAACGTCCACCTTTGTAAAAATCCCTCAGAACGAATAGAAAAGTTCTCAGGTTAAATTCTCTTTCTGTGATGCTGTGTTTCTTATTATTCAGATAAAGAGGAAGAAATTTGTCGCAATAGTCATAGAAACCATTAAAGGAAAGTTCTTTTGCATCCAACTTCTCTTCAAGTTCTTTGATTTTTATGATAATGGCTTTCCTAAATGATTCATCCCAGTTTTCTTCCGTTTTGTCCTTTTTGATGATTTCATTGGATCTGATAAGAATCAATTGGGTTTCATTGTAAATTCTTCTTCTCTCTTCATCACCCAGCGTTTCATAAGCTTCATAAACTGTATAAAATTTTTCATTGTCATAATCAGGATTATTGATGTTCTTGTCAGGATGATAGAATTTTAATAGTCTTCTTCCTGCATCCTTGATCTCTTCAGTACTTGCATTGAAGGCAATTCCTAAAACATCGTAGTATGTCCGCCGTTCATTAACATTACTCTCATACTGAGCGTAAATATCTTCTTCGTGAATGTTGTATTTATTCAAATAAAGAATTAACTCTTCTGAAGTTTTATTCTCATACCATTCACTTCCCGAATTAAAATATTGATGATAATAGGACATCAGCACATTGTCCAATATTGATTTCTGGGCAGATGACATTGACGCATCCGGACCTTGCCAGATAAGGAAGATCAGATTGGTCAAAAATTCTATTTTCTCAATATTGAATTCTTTCTTATCCATCAGAAAAGGATTCATTGTGATCGGCTTTTCTTCAGTGTACTGAATGTATCTCCCACCTTTGTATTTGCAGGTTCCTGAATAAGAATCTCCGGTATCGACGATGACGACATCATAATTATAGGTAAGGTACTGCTCAATTATATTATTCATTAAGAAACTCTTTCCTGAACCACTTGGTCCTAAAACAAATTTGTTTCGATTGTTAATTCTGCCAATTTTCATCGGTACGTCAGCAGGATCAACTTTTAATGGAACTCCTTGTCTGTCTGTAAACCTCAAATAGAAATTGGATTCTTCATTCAGGGGGTAACTCTCTTTAAAAAAAAAACACAAGGCCGCTTCGCTTGTCGTCATAAAAAGATCGTATTCCCTGAGCTCTGTGGCATTCCCTGGAATGGCAGACCGGAAGAGTTCCAGTTGATTGTAGGCATTCTTGGAAACGATGATCCCTTTCGTGAATAGCTTATTTTCAATCAGGGATTGTGTTCCCTCCATTTTTTCCAATGTGTCTGTTGAAAATAGTAGGGAAAAATGCGCATTGACAACCAATTGCCCATCGATAGCGATGTTATGCAGAAGAGTTTGTATTTCTTCCGCTATAATGGCATTGGAAGGAGAATTATTGGCTGCACCTTCGTGCTTTTTCTTTTTCTTGTCGAGTTCTCTCTGTTGTTGTGCCTGAAGAGGAATCGTAATTACCTGATTGTAAATGATGGTTTCGTAATCCTCCAAATCATTGATGAATGTGAAATTATCAACAGCCGTTTCTGCAGCTGCGCCATTTCCACCAAGTATGGAATAAGGCTCTATCTCAGAAGGCAGATCAATGTTTTCAACATCGACATATGAAATATTCTTAACGAACTTATTTCCTATCTGCAGATATTCATTGGTTGATTTAATATTATCAAAAGTGGGAACATCTGAAAACTGCATCGACAATACGCCGGATATATAATGTTCAAACTCCTTTTCAAATAAAAATTCTGGTTCGCAATCGCTTTGCTTCAAAAGCATAAATACCTTTTGACATTTATCACGAAGCTCTTTATAACTCTTGTCAGAGAAATGGTAGTGCTTCATTTTCTTTTTCAGCTTATCATCGACAATATCTGTGAAGAAAAGTATGGTTTCAATAGTTTTGAAAAGCCTCCCCTCAAAATGCTCCGAATACTTCTGTTGCAGAAATTGATTGGATTGTTCGGCTGTATATCTCTTTTTTGAAAAAATATCAAGCTTTTGTACGATTCTACTCTCTCCTATAATAGATACAACCTGATTTAAAACCGTGTGGAAATTCAGATAATTGTCAGGATCTGCCGAATATTGCTCAACAGGATTTTTTATTTTGATTCCGATGATAGGATTTCCGTACTGCCCAAATAAAACATCAAAGTCCCATCCGAAATCTTTTCCAATATCAAAACCGATAAAAGGAATATCAAATGCTTGTTTCTTTATTTTGGACATAACCTAAAAGTGTTTTATTGTTTATTTTTTTGGGGAAAATCAAAACTTGATCGAAGTTTTTGGTCTTAGCGTACAGACCATATTTATCCTGTCTTTTGAAGATGAAATAGACGCCTCCTCCTGTACCTGCGAGTCCTAAAAGAGAACCCAGCAATCCGAATTTGGATAATATGAGTGCTGCGATGACACCGACTCCAATGACTCCTACTGCATAAAAGATGTATTTGCCTTTAAGCCCGAAGAATACAAGGGGTTTTTTAAGCCCCTTGTAGAGATAGAACCCCATATTAAGCAAAGAATGCTGTTACGAATTCCGGAACTACCAATAAGAAGATCATAGCACCTCCGTAGCCCAAGATCTCTTTGTTGACATCCTGATCGCCATTTGTCCATTTGTTGTACACTCTCAGACCTCCGATGAAACCGACCAATCCTCCGACAGCTTTGAGGATAAGCTTGATCGGATCCCAATAATCTTTGATGTCATTGGCTGCATTGGAAATTGCTGTTGCACCACCCTGTGCAAATGCTGGGGTTACAGCAAGGAGGATTACACAAGCAGTCAATAACTTTTTAAACAGCTTGTAATGTTTCGATTTGTAGTTCATAATGATTAAGGATTTATGTTTAGAATTGTGTTTATTTAGCTTAGAATTATGCATAAGGGGTGTGCTATCCGCCTTTTATAGGCGGATCATTTTAGTAGTGAAAAGTTTTGATTAACCTCTTAGATCATTGATTGATAGACCTTATGTCCATCTTGGTTTAGAATAACCTGAACGCTTGTTTCGGCGAGATTTAGAAAGTCTTTAAACTGTTTATGTAAGGCGTCGAGGTTTGGGGATGGAATCTCTTTTTTTTCTTGCTCTTGAATAATGTTTTCCTGTTGGGAATCAAGTGAAACAGTTTCCTTTTGTTCTTTTTCATTTGGCTTTTCTTGTATTTCGGGAACGTTATAAAAATCATCAATATTCTGCTCAGACTCAAACTTCTTTCGAAAGTGATCAAGGTCACGGCTTTCATCTTGTTGCTCTTCCTGATTAGCCCGAAATAGCTCTTTCTTGTTAAAAGAATTAGGAGTATTGATATTTTCTACATCATCGATCTCTATTCTTTGTACTTCGTTTTTGTTCTCTTCTGAAAATTCCGTTAAAGAATACTCTTCAGTTTCATCCGTTTTTTTTGAACTGTCTTTTTTCAAAAAAAGATCATACAATACATTCCCTGCATAATAAAGCAGATAAATGGCTATGATAGAGGTAATTATTTTAATCATATTTTGTAATGAGTTTATAGTGATCCGTTATAATGTAATTTCAAGGCATTTGTTAATGTGGTCAATTAATTCGTTGAATGATTTCTCCACAGCATATCTCTGATGATTCGTTAATTTTCTGGTATCAAGAATTTGTAGACAATTTCTTTTGAATACAGGATTCTTCAATAGCAGTCCATACCTGCTGATTTCGGCGTCCATTCCTTCTTGATTCTGGTATACATAGCCTTTATCAAATCGTGAGCGAATGAATACCCTTTCTGCCTGACTTTCCAACAATCCCAAAAAATTAATGAAGACCAAAGTTGATTTTGCTGAGACATTTGAATATTCAAAGGGAATGACAATAAAATCACTGTAAATAAGAAGGTCGCTGTACTTTACATCCAATGTTCCTGCAAGGTCGAATATGTTTATCTCTTCACTTTCTTTCAATGCTATCAAACTATCAAAATCCGTGAAGGGTTCTTCATTCTCTTCATCAATGATTTCAACATCATATATTTTTGGAATTTCCAGCAATTCATCTTCTTTCCATTTGTGGTAAAACGATTTTTGAAAATCGAAATCGAAGACCTTGATCATTCTTTTAGAATGAGCAGAAACATAATTGGCAAAAGCAATTGCAAGCGTTGTTTTACCTGTTCCTCCTTTCTGCGTTGCAAATGTGATTATCATAATTTTACATTGATTACAGGTTCTTGAAAGCCAGTCATTTCAGCGACCTTTCTTTTTCCTCCTCTTCTTCAATTCATTTTCTGCCGGGTCTTTAGAATTGGCTGAGCTTCTCATCAGTTCAAAAAACATCTCATTGACTGCTTTTTTCAATTCATTTCCTTCTTTATTTTCCTTGGTACTTTCTAATTGAGGATTTAGGAATTCCTGGTATTGCTTTTCTCCAATCATCGGTTTCAATTCTCCGATGTAGTGAAGTCTCGAATAAATGACGTAATATTTTCCTTCCTCCGACTTAATTATATTAACATCTTTATTATTTTGGATTTTCACGTATTCTTTTACATCGTTTCTGATAGCTGTGAATGTGTCCTTATTTTTCAGCTTTTTATTCTCAAAAAGCATAAAGTATTGTATTTCATTTTTTGGGTTTCTATCTTTCAAAAACCTTTGCAGTACTGCTTTAGTTTCATCATTTGGAATATTGTAATCCTTGAGACTTTCAAACAGTTTCTTGTCCATTTTCGCCGAAGTGAATTCAAACAACTCATTCATTTTCATTAGTTCGCTTCCTTTACAAACTGCGCCTGTTTTATGATCAATTACAGTATAGCCAAAAGGTTGAAATTCATCTTTATGGTGGAAAACCAAGTCAATCCCAAAAACATCTCTTAGCTTCTTCTGAAGTTCACTTTCAAATTCAATTTTCGGTGTCCAATCAGCTTTTTGCTTTTCTTCAGGAAGCATCGCTTCCTGCTTTCTAAAATCCTCAACTTTGAAAACCTTGTTGGAATAAATCTCTTTATACTTGGAAAAAATGGCTTTCAGTTGTTTTGTTCTTCTTTCATTCTTTCTATTATCATAAACAATCTGGTCTCCTGATAATGTTCGCTGGATTACTCCGTTTTTTAAAATGGTCAAAGATTTCGCATCATTTGTGTTTTTGCCCAGTTTATAGCCATTTCTGTTAAGTAAAGTTTCAAACTGATGGAGGGAACTCATTTTGTAGTTCAACAGTTTGTTCAATACTTCCTCCGGTTTGATTCCGTAAAGTTTTTCGAGAGTATTAGCTAAAGCTTTTTGAGCTTTTAACTTTTCGTAACTGTCATTAATCTTCTTTCCAGTCTGTTTATCTACTCGAGTCGTAACAATATGAATGTGATTGTTCTCTGTGTCATTATGGAAAGCCACAATAAATGGTTGCTTTCCATATCCCAATTCATCCATAAAGTCATCAGCAATTTTTGTAAGTTCTTCTTTGGAATGCTCCCTGAACTTGGTTGAAATTGTTGCGTGAAATTGAGGCTTAATTACTCTTTTATTTCCAGCCGAAATAGCTTTTAAATAATCTCTTACCTGTTGCTTATTGCTATGTTCATTAATGAAGGACGGAAAGTTTTTCATCATCATCAACTCCCCTTTTCCTTTGTCTATTTTTTTATCATTGTAATTAACTCCTGGAAAGTCGGATCCTGCTGGATTCATTATCTTAACAATCATTTAGATAGCAAAGAATAAATGTTTTCAAATATTTTGTTCTGCTCTTTTTTTAGAATTATTACTTCTGAAAGCTTTTCAGAAAAAACTTTTAAATCCTCAGAACTAATGAATTTTTGGGCATTTACAATCTTGGCAACTTGATTGATATTGGTTTCGATCTTTACAAAAACATTATCTTGTTTTTCAATGAATTCCAGAACTTTTCTTCTTTCATCTTCCAAAATTCTGTTTTCGACAGAATTGATGATTAAACTTGTAAGAGAAATATTTCTTGTGTCGCATATTTTTTTCCACTTTTCTTTTTTCTGATTACTGATTCTAAAAATGATAGTCTTATTCTCGGTTTCAATCGGACTCATTTGAAATAGTAAATAGTTTCATTCTGGTATATCTAAATTGGAATAAAAATTAGAGCAGCAATTGCTAAAGCGCCAACAAAAACAGAATTCAATACTTTCCATTTCTTCATTTGCCTAATGCCTGCTTTCTCAAGGCTAATCTGTTCTTTCTTAGCTGAAATTCCATAGATACAATCTTTATCAAATCCCGTTATTTTTAGATTAAGTACTTTTGCATTAAAATCTTGAACTTCATAGCTTCTGCCAACTTCTATTGAACTTTCAATTAATGGTTTCCCAGGATTAGCTACTATGGTTTTGCAGGAGGTCAATGAAATACATAATAACAGAATTAAAAATATTTGGTAATTTTTCATCACTCTATTTTTTTAAGTTCAATTAAATTTGCAATGCATTAAAGTGCTTCCCAGTTTGCCACACCATTTACACTCTTTAGAACATACGTTCCTACAGGTGGTGGTTGAGGAATTAATTCAGTAGCAAAACCAAATGATCCATCAGATTTAGCCACCACTCTTTTCGTATATGAAGAATCGTTATCTGCATTTGGCATTTGTGAAGGAGTGACACTTAATTTTCCATTGATATTGAGCCATCTTTCAGAAAAATCCCCCGAAATCAACGCGAATTTGTAATCAGTATAATTATTTGTGATACTATCCCAGAAGTTGGTTGAACTTGTTGTAACGGGGGTTGAATGTATAGCTAATTTATTGCTGACGCTTCTATTTCCAGAAGCTGGACTACCTGCTCCAACACCAATAAATACATTGTTTGAACCTGTTCGGTTTCCTGTACCTGACAAATATCCTATCGATATATTATCATTTCCGGAAGTGATGTATGACATTGCTCCTGCTCCGATTCCAATATTTCTGTTTCCTGAAATTATTCCGTTTGCAATTCCATTTAGTGCTGATACACCTGCTCCATAGTTTAACTTACCGGTTATTTCTCCCTGAGACATTGCGTAAAAACTAGCAGAATTTCCTTTTCCTGAAGTGATCTTCGAATCTGTTGCAACGATGGAATTATACTCGCCTGTAATTTGACTTCGGGAATTTCCAAGTGTATAATTTTCCTTACTATCAAAATCAAGATGGAGATTACTTTTGACAACGAGTTCGACAGTTGAGGAGTTTCCTCTGAGAGCAACGTTATTTAGAGGGTCTTCCTGAATAAAAGGTATCCACGCACTACCATCAAAATAATATAAACCTGATTTTGTAATATGAATGACTTGGCCAACTAAATTTGTAGCAGGTAATGTGACAAAGACTATTGTTCCCTTTTTCGCAGTTGAATAAGTTTTTGTTGCCAGTTGCTCTCCCGTGATACGTGGTGGAATAATTCCATCATAATGATTAGTATCATTGGGTTTGCCTACAACTTCTAATGTTGCTTCTGGTGTTTGGGTATTGATTCCGACTTGAGCGTGAACCGCTATACCAAAAAAGGACAAAAAAAGATAAATAAGTGTTTTCATTTTATTATTGTTTTTATTTAAATTCATTTGGTTATAGAATCGCTTTCTTTCATCACTTGTATCAGAATTTCAATTTTGAAAATTCTATTTTAGATATGGCTTCCTCCAGTTAGAATAACTTTGCACTTCTCCATATGTATAAAATGAGGGTGACATTGAACTTAAAGTGCTTTGCGGAATTTGAAAACCATAATTTTCAAGCAAGGCTGGAAAATATTGTGTTGAATTTTCTCGATGCAGTAGGGCGATTTGATACGGAACAAACCCTAAATCACTGCATATATCTCCAATGTTTATGAAAGTATTTCCTGTGATTGGTTCACTATCTAATCTGTATAACTGAAAACGGATATTGACAATACCATTAATTTTTTTAAAAGATATATTTCCATTTAATCCTCCAAAATTTTTTGTTCCTACAGAGTAAGATTTCGATGAAGTCAAATATGCGTTTGTATTACCCCACTGATTTCTCGGAGTTGACCAAGTTGATGTTGCAGTAAGACCTGCAGTACTGGTTGGGTCGAATGTCAGTAAAATGAAATATTCGATTGGATCTTTATCTTGTAAAAGTAGCTGCCAAAAACTTCCATCAAAACAGTATAATCCTGTTTCAACAACAGACTTAACCTGACCGACTAAATTGGTCGCAGGAGATGTCACAAAAACGATAGCACCCTTTTTACCTGAAGTATATACCTTAGCAGATAACTGGTCGCCTGTAATACGAGGAGGAATTACGCCATCATAATGATTAGAATCACTTGGTTTTCCTACAACATCCAAAGTAGCTTCTGGTAATTTGGTATTGATTCCGACTTGCCCTCGCATAGTTATCACAGTAAATAGCAGAAAAAAATAAAAAGGTATTCTCATTTCGTTTTTTGGTTAACATTTCTTCTGCAAAGTTGGGACATCAAAACCTTGAAAACAATAGTGTTAATGGGAGCTGGGCTAAATAAGATGAATTTGGATGATTCTGGAATCTCTGGAGATTAAAAAAGAATAATCTGGATTAATCTGGAATCTTAAACCTAATTTCACAGAAAACAAAAAAACAAGTTCCGCAGTTTTTTACCCTTTTTGAAGAAAAGGCAAGAGAGTCTTTGTGTATCAAACTTGAAAAGTTTGTATATACAAAGACACATCTTGCTATCAGAACGCACGAGTTTTTTAGAGAAACAAAAAAACAATATAAATATTTGATTATAAATATTTTAAAAGACATTATTATGCAATCAAAAAAAATAATAAAATGAAGATATCTTATTACACACTTTTTTGTTCAGGTTTGGAGTGAAACTGTAAACTTTCTACTGAGGTCTTAACAAAACCTGTAAATTACTTTTACAGGATTGCGGTTCATATTTATGATTTTATTGCAGGTAAAATGCTAGGTTATAAGATTTTTTTGGCTGCAAATATTTTATGCAGGTTAAGGTAACAATGCCATATTAGAAGTTTTTAGTTGTGTACTAGTTAAACTCCGCTACAATACTCACTGTCAATTTGACACATTCCAAATTGGTACATTGCTTGTGATAATCTACTAATATTTAAACTATGCCATTAATTACTACAGCAGCCATTGCTGCATTGTACCCATTTTTAATTGAATTAGCTAAGAAAAGTGCTGAGAAAGTTGTTGATACATCAAGTGAAAAACTAACCGAAGGAAGCATTGATTGGTTAAAGTCTTTATTTTTCAAAAATAATGAACCAAAAAATGCACTTAAAGAATTAATTGATGCTCCTGAAGACAAAGAAAGACAAAATGTCATTAAAGCAATAATTGAGAATTCTATTGAAGATAATCCTGAAAATGACAAATTTCTAAAGGAAATTCTTAACAAAGTTCCAAAAACAGAAACTTCTATATACAAAAGTAAAAACGTAAATACTGGTGACGTAAATACCCAAGGTGGTAATTTTAGGATAGGCGACGATTATGGAGTATAAAAATGTAAACACTGGAAATATTGATGCTGAAAGCGTTGAGATTGGAGATAAAATTTATAATAATATTACTCAATTTATAGATGGATTAGGTCTTTTACTTACAGAGTATAAGCAACAGCTTGATGAAATCAACCACCTGATTCTGGCTTTCAAACCCAAAACAGCTCTTGTTTTACTTCAAGCTCTTGAAAAAAGAATAAATGACAGCCAGACTACAGTAGATAATAAAACAAAAAGCAAGTTATTATTCTTAAAAGCTCTTTGTAAAAGAGAATTGTCTGAGTTTACAAGTCAAGAATCTGCAAAAGATTTCATTCACGCTTATAATCTCAATAAAGAGGATGAAGTTTTAAAAACCAAAGCCTGCATAGAATATCTTCATATTCCAGATTCTCAAAAAGCTGTAATATTAGCAGACGAATTATTAAGTATTGATGAGTATAATCTTACAGCTTGGATAGTAAAGACAATAACGTCCAGTAATATCAAACAATTTTTAAAAACTGTTCCTAATGTAATAATCAACGATTACGGTTTTCGTCACAGTATAATTTATCACATTATAAGAGTCGAGAAACTTAATTATCTAGAAGATTTGAGACAATATAATCTTAAGCTAACTTTTGATTTCGAGAAGTACAAAGAAATTAATTTTCAGAACAAGGACTCATTTTTAGTTGCTATAGATCTTTTTGTAAATAGAACTTTCAATGACCATCCTATTCGATACATCAACGGAAAACATTTTTCTATTGAACGTTTTCCAGAATTGAATAGTGGTTTGAGCCTCATCGAGAAATATGTAGTTGGTCTAGAAAACTCAGAAATCGCAGATTCCACCAAAAATCAAAAATTTTATCTCCATTTTTTAAAATACTTAATATCCAATAGCCCTGAAGATATACAGATATTAGAAAGTTTATACAATGAAATAGAAAAACCTAAATGGTTTTTCACTAATGCAATATGCCAGATTTATAATCACCAAGAGCATTACCAAAAGGCATTGGATTCTTTAAATCTATATGAAAAATCAGGAGAAGAACTACATTCTGAATTTTACCTTTTCAAATCAATCGTTCTTTATCTTCTTGAAAAGAATGATGATATTGATGAATTGTATAAAAATTATTTGGAATCGACAGATATTCTTGATGAACGACATTTGTTCAACATTATCAGTGCATTTTTCAATGTTCAAAGGCAAATCGGAAATAAGCACAAATATGTTGAATATCTAGATTTAGCCCTGCAAAAAAACTTTTATCCAAACGAGATTAAGACTTTATTAAAAACAATTGTAGATTTAAGATATATTGAGAAATATGATGAAAAAGAAGTTTATAAATCCCTGAATAGCATAAAAGATAGTGTGGAGTTAAATATTAACTGTAAAAATCTTATTGCTGAGGATTTAGATTTTATAGGGAAAACCAACGAAGCAATACAATATCTGGATTCATATTTAGACAAATCAAAAGTTTCTGGCACCCTACGACTTTACATATTATTACTTGATAAACAACTCTCTGATAAAAATGATTCAGAACAGTTTCGTTACAAAGAATTACTAACTCTTTTAGAGTTTTGGAGGTTAAACAGCAGTTTTGTAGATGAACACCTTTGTAAAATCGAGTATAATCTTTATCTAACAATTAATGACTTTCCAAAGCTAAAAACAATCAGTGAATTTCTATATATTAAATTTCCAAGTAACGAACGATATTTGTATTCTTATTTAGTTTCGCTTGAGAGATCTAGTGATTTTGATAAAATCAAAGATATTTCTGACAGTATGTCTGAGATCTTTAATGATGAAGAGGTAGGAGTTTTTATTTCTGGAATCTTGGGAAGAAATGACATTAATCCAAAAAAGGGATTCGATATACTTTACAACCTGGCAAAAAATCCTAGTAATACAATGGCCAGAAAAAACTATATGGTGGGATCTACTCTATATGATTCATTTTTTGAAAGATATGACGAGATTTGTTTTGGATACTATGTGGTGTATACAATTGGTGATCAAAAATTTCGCGAACAGATTTCTCCAGGTAATGAATTTCATAAGAATTTAATTGGGAAAAAAATTGGAGATCAAGTGTCTATACCTTCCCCAATGACCAATAGAATTAATTCTGTAGTGATTATTGAGATATTCAATGATGCTGTAAACTTATTCCGAGAAATCAATGAAGAGGCACATAATCCGCTAAACAATCTGGGATTTGAATCTTTTCAGACACCTACAAATCCTAAGGATTTTGAGAAAATGCTTATTGAGCAATTTGGCATTAGTGGTTCCCAAGAAAATGAACGAATTAGAGAATCACTAAACAATTATTACAGCTGGAAAATTGGATATACGGAAGTTGTAAGAGCTGTATTCAAAGATAATTTTATAGATGCCTATCTACATCTAACAACTGACTCTGGTAGTAAGTTCACTACACTTCCCAATAGATTAGTCAGGTCAATCACAGATAGTCCTGACATTCTATTCGCATTGGATTTTAGTTCTTTGATGCTTTTTTATTTCTTGGAAAAAGAACTTGATTTCAAATTCATTCATAAGTTTAAAATATCTTATTACATAAAGGAACATATTGAAAATAAAATTTTAGAATTAAAAGGTTCTCACAAAACGTTTATGTATGTTCAGATAACTATGGATGGTGTCAGACCAAGCCCAGTTCCTGAAGATTACAATGAAAAAAGAACTACCTTTTTTCAATCGATTTTAGATTGGGTAAATGAAAATTGTGAAATCGATTATGTTGAAGAAAAGCTAAATGTTCTTCCTAAATTAAAACAAAATGAATCTGATTTCACAGGTAATTTTTCAAATTTAATGGTAGACAATATGTATTTTTCATCTAATGATAAGTACAGATTGATAAGCAGTGACAGTTCTTTAATAAGAATAAAATCTGAACAAAACCTATATTATAATTATATAAATCCAGAAAAATATTTGCTCAGTTATTATCCCGAAAAATGTAACAGTGAGTTTTACAGATTTCTTCTGAAGTCAAAATATTTGGGAATAGGAATAGGACTTGACACCTTAAAAAACGAATTCTATGACTTTATAGCAGGTAGAGAGAACTATTACCCTTTAGTATTAGAGAATCTACAGTTTACAATACACGGTGATGAATCAGTCATTAATACTTGTATTAAATTTCTAAAGCATCTATATTTAATCAATTCATTATCTATGAATGATAAAAACAGATATGCTTCTGAGATATTTAGAAATACATTCTACGGTATTCCATCAAATTTAATTCTTAAATATAAGTCCCAGCTCGCAACCGAGTTTAAGTTGTTAGGAACCAGTTATGATGAAATATTAAAAGAATTTGATTTAGCGGTCAAATTATATTACAATAAATCTTAGAAATTCTTTCAAAAAGATTGCAACCTTTTTTCGAAAGCATCTAAAGTCTTTGCACGGAAATGTTTTTGAAATGGGGTTGCTTCAGACGTCTCAAAAATGCGTTTCCGACCACAGGGAGCAATTGCATTTTTGACAACTTTTTACAAAAAAAAGAGCCAATTGGAATTTATCCCAATTGGCTTTATTATAACTAATTACATTTTAGTCTGCAATAATCGTTGAAGATTTTTAGATTTTCTGAAATTAATCAACTTTTTAAACTCCGGAGTTTTTGAAAATTTTTGAAGTGCCGCAATAGTATCTATGTCTTTGTCGGAAATACTTGAGATTTTAATGCAGACAGTTCCTATATCTCCAAAACAATTTCCTAAACCAAAAAGAAGAGAATAGTAAGTTTCTTTGGAAATAGGACGTTTAAAATGTGGTAAATTAGTTATACCTTCCTCATCTTCATTCATAAATCGTAAGTCCTCATTAAACATCTCTTGCGAAAAGAATAGACCATAATCTATCCCATTGTAAGTTTCATACTTTAGATTATATTGTTCTTTGAGAAGTTCATTTACCTCTATCGCTTTTTCTGGTTTTTTCAAATATATTATCGAGTAAGTTCCCATTTTAAATATTTTTAATTTAAAAAAATACGATTGCCTGTACATCGTGAGGTTCTTTTTGATTAATGTTCACTGGTAGGAGTAAAACATTATCTTCTTTCCAGATTGTAAACTCATTAAAGAAGAAATCAGAAAACTCAATATCTTGTGTAGCCAGAACATTATCATTTCCGTCAGTCGCAGAAAGGTTGAATCTATTCGCTTCAATTCTTTCGATTTTCCAGACTTGGAATTCTTCTTTTTGAAATTTTTCTGAATATTGGTAGGATGCAATGCAGTCAAGAAACCAAAAGCAAGATTCTTCCCGAGCTATAGTTATGACACCATCTGTTAATAACAATTTTCCTATGTAGGAGTAATAAGATTCTGTTCCCATAAAACTGTCATAAAAATCATTGGCTGAAATGTTTGGATTTTTCATAATTGAAATTTTAAAAATGTTTGTATTTTGTTTTATTTTTCGGAAAAGTCACAGATTGCTGTGTTTTAATTTTTTCTGATTATGGAGTTGTTTTTCATTGCTTTTTGACGATAGAAATCCAGTTTCAGCCAAAACCGGAATGGAAAAATGAAATGAAGGCTTCGAAATCTTTTTGCCCGAAGGATTTTAGGAGTGTCTGGAAAAATTATTGAAGCGATGTGGAAAGAATTTTTTAGAAACCCAAAAAGATTTTTTGAGCAGAAAAGGATTTATACTTTTGCAAACTGAAAACAACCTATGTAGTCAGAAAAAAAGCATAAGAATTAGAACCCTTTTTCGATTGTAAAACAAGAAATAAAAATCAATAATTGTATATTTGAATATCCAACAAACACATTATTAAAGAGGGTTTATGAAAAAACTAATTATATTATCACTACTTTTAATCGGAATATCAGGATTTAGCCAAACGAACTGTGAAGCTCTAAAAAAAGAAAACGAAGCTTTGCAATCAACCAATAAAGTTTTGACTTCTGAAAACGATTATCTAAAAAAAGTGCTTGAAATCAATAAGCCAATTCTTGAAACAGAAACAGAAAATTCTTCTTATAGAATCACAAAAGTTACAGGTAATAAAGCTGGGAAAAACATTGAAATAAGTTTCCTTATTATGTCCAAGGATGAGAATAAAAAAATGACAATCGAAGATATTAGTATTGTGGATATCGAAGGTAATGAACACAAAATTGACTTGTATAAATCCAGCAAACCATTTCCTGAATTGGCCAAAAATGTTCCTTTCAGACTAAATTTTTCATTTAAAGATATACAAGGTGAGCCATTGTTTATCAAAATATTTAAATTCAAAACGACCTCACAGCCTGAAAGAAATACATTTGAGAAAACGAAATCAAACTTAGAATTTAAAGATTTAAAAGTTGTTTGGAACTAAGATGACTGAACAAGATTTTTTGAATCTACTTGATTTTAATAATTCAAAAAAATAAAATACTCCGCATCCTTTTTTCAAAAATATCTAAAGCCAAAACAAGGCAATTTTTTTGAAATAGGGTTGCTCCTTATTTTGCAAAAATGCGTTTCCGACCTCAGGAAGGAATTGCATTTTTGCCGCCCGACTTTCATCGGACAGCAAAATCTACAATTTAATCGCTTGAGAATGGAAGTTCTTTAGATTAAGAAAAAAACCTCTGTTCTCAGTTAATCCATCACAGAACAAATTCCACAAAAGCGAACATCCCATTTGAGCCAAAGTTGAATTGATAAACAAATCTTGTCTTGCTAAAGCTTCTGCCAGACTGCAACTTGGCGTATCGTCCTCAGTCTCGGATTGTTTTAGAAGTTCTCCGAATTCCTCAGTAATAAATGGAAGATTACTTCTTGTTTCATATTTATCGGATTTTGGTTGTGCTAAGCTTCCAACAGTAGATAACAAGACTTGCCCCGTATGTTTACCATTCCCAAAATCAATCCAATATTTAGGTTGATTGCTGAAACTTTTATAATCATCTCTCTCTTTTAAAATTTCTGCAACACCAAACCTTGCCTGTACATTATCTACGCAGGTCATTGTAATCGTTGCTTTAGCATCTTCTGAAAATCTGCCGAAGCTATCTTTTTCAAACTTTTGTGTTTCGGCTTTCCAATTGGTTCCTGCCCATCGATTGATGCGGTTGATTAACGCAACGGATTTATACAATCCTCTTTCACATTCTGCAAACCGTTGTCTGCCTATATTGGCATTTGTGACAATATCATCATCCCAAAGACGAACCTGTAATCCTGCGTGTCCTAATTCAATAAGACTGTGGTTCATTTCCATTAAAGCTGTTAAAACTTTAGAACCTGTCCCTCCTCCTCCAATTAGGTTTAATGAAATTGGGTTGGTCGGACTAAGCAAAGAATTGTCTGCAAAATGAACCATTATTTTTGTTGCAATCATCGTAATAAATTTTTGAGGGTTTTATTGTTTTTCTTTAACATTTTGACAGGAAAAGCTTCATTTGATTCAAGCAATTTTTTCCAAAGGTTGACTAAGTTCCCATCAATAGGATTATGATTACCTACCAAATGGCTGAAATAAGAATTGAAAAAGTAGTTCTCCCATTGTTCTATAAATTCTTCGACCGAAGCTGAGTTTTTAATTTTTATATCTACAGTTCCCATACAAACATCACCGTCATTATAGACGTTGAAAAATGGAGCATAATGCAATGGTGTTTTTTCTGTTGGTCTTTTATCGTTTGATAATGCAAAAACAGAAAGAGTTTCTTTATCCGCAATCCATAGCATTGCAGGAACTTTTGCTTTTCCGCTGGGTATTTCCAGATTTTTCACAAAATACATTTGTCGTTCTTGTGCTTTGGTGTACCAAATCACTGAACCTTTTTGGCTTGGGTTAATATGCAAAATGTTATTGGCTAAGATTCCTTTAGATTTTAAAAAGGCTTTCTCGATTTCTTCATCAATGACTAATGATTTTGCTAACGCTTTTGCTTCATTAACAGTTAACGGATGTGCATTGACTGGATTTCCATTTCTGTCCATATCAAAATGTTCAACGTACATTTCATTTTTATCTAAAGATTCGTAAAAAACCAATGCAGATTTTGGTTCGTACAGTATTCCGAAATATTTGTTGGTGTCAATTACATTATTCATTCTAATTTTTTACAGGTTAATACTTGATGTAATTTTTCCATTAAAGCGAATAAACGATATTCAAAATCAAAATCCGCTTTTGGAATTTCTGTTCCATTAATAGGTAAGTAAATAGTTGGCTCTTCAATGCTTCCGTATTCATTGAACTCCGCATTAATGCTATCTTCAATATTATTGTACAAACAGCCTTTGGTGTTAGCTACAAATGAAATGTACATATCCATTGATATAGCTTTATTGGAATAATCGTCATCGTGCGGGTTTTCTTCAGATGATGGTTTATTTCTGAAAATTGTTGTATTTGGATATTCTGAATAAAGAGCAAAAGCTTCGGAAGCAACTTTGTGGCAAATGATGTCAAATTCATTTTGGATTTTAAAACACTTCAAACGCTGTTCAAAAAAATCCAAATTTTTAATATTAAAAATTTTTCGTTCTATTTTGTCTCCTATATTCTTTGACATTTCAAACTCTCTGCAATAATGATGTGAATCCTCTCCTGCTTCATCCTCCTCCATCCATCCTTCGTGCATTTCGTATATCCAATACAGATAACTAGCTTGTTGTCTATAATATGGAACGTTGGCAATATGATAAAGGTAACTAAAAACCGAAAGTAAAAGTTGAGCATTCTTTTTACACATTTTGTCGTGAAGCATTTTAAAAAGTGGTACAACGGGAATAAAATAAAGTGATGTATTAGTGCAGAACTGTTCTTCTTTTGCAAAATGAAACTTTTTGTTAGTTCGTATGAGTTTGAATTGATTCCAATCCGCATTAGCCTGTTTCATTTTCGTTTTTATATCCCACATTGCCAAAGCCAAATTATATGGAAAACCAAAGTCTTTTGTTTGCATTGGCTCTACTCCATACTGTTTGGAAAATTTAGAAAGGGACTTATAAAAGTCCCTTTCTGTGTTAAGTATTTTCTTGCTACCTTGAAAATGTGAAACTTCTTCTTGTTTTGGTAGAAACTTACATTTCAGAAAACCATTGGAAGCATTGCTATTGGTACAGACTTCTGTTTGTCTTTCCGAATTTCGTTCAAGGTCTTTGGTTTTTGAAGCCAATGAGCGAACCTGCCCAATTGTTGATGTAACTCTTCTTGTTGTCTTTCTTCCGGTAACTTGATTTTTCCCGATATGATTTTTTGTTGCATTCATTTTTATTTTGTTGTTGGTTGCTGAAAAATGAGGACTGGATTTAAAGTTATTTGCTCTTAACAAGTCGCAATATTTATCTATCCCTTAGTCCCCATTACACTTTCAAATTTGTACTGTATAGTATCATCTTTAATCTGCGGTGCTGAAACTTTTGCAGTGGTTAATATTGGGTAAGTATTAGCGTAAAAATTCATCACAGCTTCTACACTCCATTTAGGTTCGGGGTCTGTAAGTTTTATTTCGTGTCCATTGTGTTTCAAAACAAAAACTCGTTCTAATAGTGTTGCAAGTAACATTTTTAAGATTTTTAAGGTTAGGTAGTTTCAGTTGGTACATTGTTGTCATTGCTTTCAGTAAAAAGATTGGGGGCAAGAAATTTGGAGTACTCGTCTTGTTTACCGCGGATAACTTCGGCGAAGTCGGGATAATCTGATGCTTTTGGAAGTGCTGTCCAAGCATCTTTATATTTTCCCTCTTTTTCAAGTTCTTCGGCTTTTTGCAATGCTTCTTTATACTTTTTTTCTTTGGTATCTTTTTCCTTTTTTTCCTTGTCCGTCTTTTCCTTTTCCATTGCCGATTTCTTTTTAACTTCTTCAAGTTGCTTCATAAAAGCTTCCATATCCACCATCAATCCAGAAGCGGTTTGCAATGGTGTCGTTATTTGTTCAAAAAAACCGTTATCGAGTTCCTCTGCTGTACCACGAAGATTGAGAGGTGGAATCAATTTCCTTGCTTCGTCTCCACACTGCTCATTACTGAGCAGTATGGAAAGAACAAAGCAATTTTCAGTCGTTGGACGAAGTGTGATTTGCAAATCTCCTGTTAAGTCCATTTTTGCTATATGTCTGAAAAAATTGGTCTGCATAATTCTTATGATGTGAAATTTTGAATCTATAAATTATTTTGTGAATTCCTCCAATGAAAATTCTTCTGTAAAAAATTCTTCGCTTGTGTGTTTTCCGAATGCGTTGTAGATGGCATTTCCGCTCTTAAAAACTTGCATTTGACGGTTGTGCAAATCGTGTTCGGGTTGTAAAAGTTGTTTCAAATCATCTTTTTCCAATTCGACGAAAAATTGATTTTTTTCTGAAAGCCATTCTTCAATTTGAGGGTAGTTTTCTTTAGAGAATTTGAAAAACTCAACTTTGACATCTTCATAGTTGAGCCATTTCAAATCAGAATCATTTTTCACAATTTTCACAACTTCCAATCTTTTCTTTTGGATTTTTTTCCATTCTTCGGTGATATGTATAATTGCAAAATCACAGTCGTCCCATTCGCTCTTTGCTTTTATTAAAAAATATTCGGTTGGTTTGATTGATTTTTTCATTTTCTAATTTTTCTTGTTAATTGGTTTCGTAGATATAAGTTCCACTTACTTTAAGAGGTTCTGCCCCTTGTGTTAATCGGATTTCTGATTTAAAGATCTTGGAAATCTTTCTTGCATATCGTACTGCTGTAGTTCTGTCACATTCGGTGAGATAATAAACTTCTATGTCTTCCCATCCTCGTTTGTCTTTTTTCTGCTTTATCTGAAAATTAAATTGTGCTTCCATAAATTTCACTAATTAGAATGGTAGATCGTCGTCTGTATCTTCCGCAAATGTTTTTTTGTCTTGCGCTTTTTCTGTCACAAAGTTTTGTACATCTTCTCGTTTTCCTCCTCCGTGAAACTTTATATTTGAAGTATGGAAGTTTAATCCAGACCTTATCTCTCCATCCTTACCTATCCACGCATTTGAACTCGTTCTGCCTGATAGTTCAACCAAAGTTCCCTTAGTTAAAGATTTTGCGACATTAGGACTTTGCCAATATGCGCAATTATAATAAGTGGTCTGCTCCACCTTTTCTCCTTGTCTATTTTTGTAGCTGTCATTGATGGCTATTGAAAAATTCACAACTTGCTTGTCGTTTTTTAAGATGTTGATTTCTGCGTTTTTGGTAACTCTACCGATAATTGTGTTCATAATGTTTCGATTTATTTTGTTAATGATTTCGTTGATAATTATTTATTTTATTAATGATTAAAATCTTGAGTGATTTGATTTGGTATCGAGGACACTCGGCTCTCTTTTTTATATTTAAGTTTTGAAAAACAGTATATTTTGTTGTTTTTCTATTTGTTTTTTCGTTGATGTCAAAGAGCGTCTTGAGTTGAATTGATTAGTATAACTGAGGTTCCGGCTTTTTCTTTGCCTATGATTATAGGAAAGCATCAGGCACACAAAACCCGATTCACTTCCCGTAATGGATTACAGTGGTGAATCGGGCTTGAAATCTTTTTGTCCGAAGGATTTAGGAGTGTCTGGAAAAATTATTGGAATGAAGTGGAAAGAATTTTTGTAGAAACCCAAAAAGATTTTTTTGAGTGAATGATGCTATCCTACATTTGCAATAGTAAAAAGCACAAACCACAGTTATGAATTGGTTCAATGAAGTTTTTGTCAACGAAAAACAAAGGAAAATCCATTAGAAAAAAATCGTTTTTCACATTCTGACTTTTGTAAAATGAAATTCAAATAGTTTGATGATTTATCATTCTATAAAAAATTTGCAAATAGGCTTAAAAGTGCTTATAAAAAGGAATAAAAATTTATATTTGCGGTCTTATTAAATATATAAACATACATTATGAAAGAACTTATCGAAAAAATCAACGCAGAATTTGAGGCGTTCACTACAGAAGCAAACCAACAAGTTGAAAAAGGAAACAAAGCAGCTGGAACTAGAGCAAGAAAATCTGCTTTGGAACTAAGTAAATTATTTAAAGACTTTAGAAAAATCTCTGTTGAAGAATCTAAGAAATAATAATTGATAAAAAATAAATCCCAGCTTTTCAGTTGGGATTTGTTTTTGAATACCAAAATAAAAATCTATGCTCAAAAATAAATCCCAACATCTATTTGTTATTACCGGCGGACCTGGAGCTGGAAAGACAACTTTACTAAATGCACTTGAAATTAAGGGAAAACGTGTCATTCCTGAAGATGCCCGCCAAATTATTAAACAACAGATGCAGATTAATGGTGAAGGACTGCCGTGGAAGAATAAAATTTTATATGCGGAGTTGATGTTTGAGGCTTCTTTAAAAACTTATCAAAAAGTAACAAGCGAAGTTTTGGATAAAACAGTTTTCTTTGATAGAGGAATTTTGGGTGCAATCTGTTATATGGAAATGGAGAATATTCCTGTATCCGATGAGATAGTGGCTGTTGTACGCTCAAATCCATATAATCAAAAAGTATTTATCCTGCCACCTTGGTTAGACATCTACGAAACAGATAATGAAAGAAAACAAACTTGGAAAGAGGCAGTATATACTTTTGATTTAATGAAACAGACTTATACAAAATTTGGTTATAAAGTTATTGAAGTTCCTAAGGAAAATATCGACAAAAGATGCGAATTCATTTTCAGTAATATTTGAAATAATTTTATTTCTCCATCATTTTTTCTCGTAATATTTAAATAAAAAACACCCTCTAAATGTTGCAGTACCACTCGTTCAAATCATTATACGACTCATAAATCACGGAACAGTCTTCTACATTTTTGTATCGTTTTTCAATTTTAGACTTGACAGATTTTCCATTGGAGTCATTATCTAAAAACAGTGAGATTTTATTATACTTCTTCAATTCGTTTTCAACTTTAAAAAGCATTGATGTAGAATTGAGAATCAGATAATCTGAGCTTTGTTCTTTTTCCATATTTCTGTAAGTAAGGTAATCGAAAAAGCCTTCAAAGATTGCAATTTCATCAAAGTTATTATTTTGAGTTTTTATTAATGTAACATCTTTCTTACTCAAACAGATTTTAGAATATTTGTTTCGTATTTCGAAACCACCAGAGTCATTTAAAAAGCCTATTCCAAAATACTTTTTTCCATTCATTTTGTAATGAATCTCTCTGACCAAATCCTTTTGCTCATAAACTCTTCGTGATGTTAAATACTGAACTAATGCAAAGTGCCTAATTTCACTCGTTTTTAAGATTTCGTATTCCAATTCTTGATTAGAATCAACTTTCTGAATATCATTCTGGACAGAAAAGCCAAACCTTGCCAAGTATTTCAAAGCATCAGAAACAGAACATTGATTAATTTGCTGCACAATTGAAATCACATCATAGCTTTTGCCAGTCCCGAAATCAAATGCTCTATTTTTCACAAAATCAACAGATAAACTGGGTGTCCTCTCCTCTCTGTCAATTGCAAAGTAAAAAGCCGTTCTTCGGTTTTCTTTGGACGGAAATAAGTTGAACGATTCCAGAACAGTTCTGATTCCTATTTTTTGTTTAATTTCTTCGCAATTCATTTTTTTTCTTTTTAAAGCAAATTTTTCATCTTCATTTTCCTTTTAGATAAAAAAAAACTTTTATCTACTTTTAATATACTTTTAGTAAATCGCCATATCGTATTACCACAAAGGATTTCCATTATTTTTCGAATGAGTGCAATTCCGAATTTAAAATAAGTGCAATTCCGAAACTGAAATGAGCACAAATCCGAAAAAAACCAGATTTTGGAATGAGTGCAATTCCGAAATGCCTTTTTTAATTGTTTATAGATTCTCTCAATTATTCGCGATTTTAATGATAACCAATAATTTTAACTCTATTAGAAAAAATGAAATGAGCGCAATTCCGAAAACAATGACTGAAGCTATCATTTTTTAAGATTTCTTTAACTCCAGCTACCGCAATTCCGAAATCCGAATGAGCGCAATTCCGAATTCACAATATTATCGGGTAACCATTTGGAATTAATTTTCCGGTTCTACTCTCCTGATATATTTGTATAACCAGCTTCTGAATTTCTTGTAAAAAAGCTATCCCTTGAAATATGACAGACTGTATTTTTTTCAATCTGCAGATTTTGATGAATCTTTTAAAAGCTTTTTCTATCAATATTCGGGTCTGGGGAATATTTCTGTATTGATGAAAGAATTGTTTCATTTCATTTTCCTGTAAGCCAAATCTTTTCCGGAAATAGCTTAACCTTTTAGTGATTTCAGGTGTTTTTTGTAAGTCTTCGGACATCAAAACATCTGAAGTAATTTTAGCTTTGTAAGGAAATATAAAGATAGAATCCCCTTTGTATTGGTAGTTGAAAGATAAACTATTGTGTATATCCAAGCTAATTCTTGCAAGCTTTAGAAACTTAAAACAGAAATCATTGGCTGTTTTATAGTTAAGTCCAAATTTTTTGTTCAAAGTCGATAACTTTAGAACTGTTCCACTTTCAGGTATTTTTGAAAGCCAGATGGCGAAAATAATATGTTTGTTGTTTCTTACGTTGTAGACCAAATTATATAAAATGTAGTTGTATTCAGGAATGACCAACAGTTTCTTAAGCCAATAACTGCTGACTAAAAATGTAGTATAACCACGTTTGTCATAACTGGGTGTAGAAATCAATCCACCGAAAGTTTTAATTTCTTTTCCTTTTGAGTTCAAAGATTTATACCAACCCATTTTGAATCGTGCAAGAAACTCATATGCATCAACGACTTGTTGTGTTGAACCACTTGGTGAAATTTTACTGTTTCTGATTCTAATGGACGCAAAAATATTGTTGTCCGTCTCAAACTCTTCATCAAAAAGCGATAATTGTTTAGGTCGGTCTTGCGGACGAAATTGTTCATTACTGATTATAGAAATAATATTGAAAATAACACGCAAAGCATTAATTGGAATATCTGCAGCCTCGTTGTCATCGAAAATAAAGTCATCTACAAAACGATTTCCTATTCTTATTCTTTCCTGACTGAATTCATTCTTAACTTCAAATTTGTTACGGATTAATCGAAAATCCTTATCTGGATTAGCCATTCTATTGTTTAAGATATTGTAAGATTTAATCTAATTATATTTCAAATTGCTTGGAAGGACTAAATCAATTTAATTTTTTCACTTTTAAGCGTTTTCGAGCCATCAGCTAAGCTGTAATATTTAAAAATATTAACTCCTTCTGCTTTAAAAACTCTTTTGTCAGCCTTACCCAAATTGAGAATTCGTACTTTTTGGATGCCTTTATATTCTGCAAGCATACCATTAATAATAACCTTTTGTCCAAGTTTTAAATCGGATATTGTAATTTCTTTTTTACCCATTACTTTTTGAAATTTGATTTAATGATTTTTAATTCTGAGTTAGGGGCGCTTTATATTTGGAATATCTTTTAATGAAATTGGATTATCTTCACTTGAATTATTCATATAGGGCAGTGTACTTTTTAGTGTTGCTTTCCAATTACTGATTGGACGATTAAATGCATTTTTCCATCCTTTATCAACCCAGATTTTATATTTTTTTTCAATGGAAAAATCCATTGGCGAATCATAGCTTTGCAACGTCTTTGCATAACTGATAAATTCTTCCCAAGAAGGGATGATGGTACTTTCATTGGCTAAGTTGTCAATGATTTGAGGGATTTCTAGAATTGCTCTTTTTTGTAAGTTTTCCGTATCAGAATCTTTTTTTATACCTTCTTTTTCCGGTTTAATCTCAAAAGAATAATCTAAAAGTAAACGATAGTAGCAAGGAAGCCCATTGCTGGTCTGAAATTGTATTAGTCCTCTATTTTTGAGCTTATCTTTTGACGCTTTTATGGTAACTCTCGTCAGACCCAACTCTCTTGCTAATTCCACATCAGAGATTTTAAAATCATAGCGGTCTTTTTCATAACCAATTTTAAGCAAGTACAAATACAAAGCAATCTCAGTAGGACTTATTTTGACAATCTTATTAAAATCCCAAAATCGTTGTATTAATTCAAGGTAATACATATTACTTCTGGGCGAAAAGCTCCAAAGCTTTCTCAATGTCAATAATGATTATATTACCCTTTTGGATAATGGCTTCATCCAATATTCCAGATGATTTTATTTCAGAAGCTTTTGAAATGGAACATCCCAGAATTTTTGCCAATCCCTTTAATCCATATTCGTATTTTTGTTGAAATATGAAGTCTTTTGAAATTTCTAAAAACTCTCCAACAGTTAATTTCCACATTGGAGTTTTAAGATTTATTTCTTTCATAGGTTCTGGTTTTGATTGCTGTTTTTCATTTTCGAAATCCAATTTCTTGCAGCTGATTTCCAGCATTTCATTGGTTTATCATTTGTCAAACTCCAATCCTTAGATTGATACAATGAATAAAATTGACACGCTTCTTCAGATACTATATCCCGCTCATTGAAATACATTTCAATCTCATATAGCGCTGGTACAGAAAAATTAAATATTTCCTCTTGCAAGGCTTTTTCTTCCAAGCTTAATTCATTTTTGTTCTTATCTACACTTTCAAAATCAATAATTTCAATCGAGCTTCCTTCGTAAGAATTATAGCTCGGCGAATAATTAATAAATCCTGCATTATGTATCTCCCTAATACATTTATGGTAGGTTGCAAAAGATTTAATTTTACTTAGCTTCATTAACTCTTCGCGACAAACACGAAAGGGATTTTGAAATTTGGTTGAACTCCACAATTGGAAAATTGAAACATATAAGCTGAGATGTGAAGGATACATCCGGCTATCCTGAATAAAAGAGCCTAAGAAACTGATGATATTTTTAGATTTCTCCATAATTATTACTACCAATTAATGTTTGAAATCTTTCAGTAGTTTCTCAATATCCTTGTAATTGTAGTATAATGTCCCTCCTACCTTACTGTAAGATAGTGTTCCATTAATTCTTAAGTTCTGTAATGTGCCTGAAGAAATATTAAGCATCTTCTTGACCTCAGAGGTGCGAAGCCACAACTTTTGTTCTGTAGTATTACCTTGTAATAGTTCTTTGATAGCTTCCAGCAATTCAACTTTAAACTGCTGAAGGTCTTCTTTGGTGATAATGGATATTGCCATAGTTTTAAAATTGTTTTATTTGACAAAATTTCAAAATCACGCAAAATATCTTTCGGTAGTTTCTCGGTACTACCGAAAGATTTTTTTTATATAAAAAAGTTGTTCAAACTTTCCAAGCAATAGGTGTATAACATATAACTTCCGTAATTAAGCGGATATTTTCCCAAAAATATTTACAAATTCTCTGATTATTTGTGTTAGGGTATTTTTCGGTAGTTTGTCGTACTACCGAAAAATTACTTAGATATCTAAATCATCCAGATACTGATTAAGATTTTGTCGGAGTAAATTCAGAAATTTTGACCGATCATTTTTTCTTAGTCTTATTTCACCTAAAGTTTTATGATAGTTACCTAAACTAATATCAAATGATTTCTCTGCCCATCTAAAAATTTCCGATAGTTCGGTGTGACCCGAATTAAAACAATTACTTAGATGTAAGGCAAATAGTAATTCAGTTAGACTCACTTTCGATGCAGACCATACTAGTGGTGATAAAATTTTATTGCTGCGGTTTTCACTTAAATTTGCTATTGACTCTTTCAAATATTCATCAAATAGCTGATTGGCAATAAATCTTGCTACTAGATGATCGTGAGATGTTGTAAAACTTGTATCGAAATTGTAAAAGCCAAAAGATAGCTTCATTTTTAAATCATAAGAATTCCTCACAAATATCTTGTGATCCAAATAGGTGGCATCACGACGATAATAACTGTAAAATTCGGATTGTTCAGTATAAAAATTTTTTAACTTTTCTTGCTCAGCTTCATAATATTCTTTAATAATTTTAATGCCTGCATTAGGCTTATGAGATTCAATATCAAGGATTGTTGAATGATAAATAAATTTTGAAATAAACTGCGGTTTTATTTTCTTGAAAAAATGTATTTCTTGAGCAATTGTATCAAAATGATGGGATGAAATCATTCCTTTAACTTTTCGCACAGCGTTATCAATGAGAATCAAAGATTTTTCAGCGAGTTTGACAACATCATTATCTTCTTTATAAACTTTATTAATCTCTGATTCTAACTCATCATGTAATTGAGTAATTTCTCTAAAAATAGTATTTGTTACCATGTCCTTTTTCTAGAAATTTACAAAAAAACGTTTACTGGAGCCATTTTCAACTTAAACCGAGCTCTTGTTTTCGCTTTTTTATGTAATCCGCTGGACGAATCCCATTAATCTCGAAGAAAAGCTTTGAAAAGTTTTGTCTAGCCACAATACCGCACTCCTCTGCTAAAGCCTCTATTGTAAAATTTAAGTATTTATTATTACTGTTTAATAAAGTTGTAATATAATTAATCCGTAATCCAGCAATATACTTATTAAAATTTACACCTTTATTCTCATTAATATAAGCCGATAAATATCGTGAATTAGTATTGAGTTTAGCGGCTAAGCTATTTTGAGTTAAACGCTTGGTAAATTGGAGTTCCTTCTCAAACTTGTCCAACTTTATTCTAATTTCATGGGACAATTCAGGAGTGAGTAAACTCTTTTTTAACAAATTATCATCTGCTTCATCTACTTTTTTGTCCAAAAGCACATTGTTACCTTCAGCAATTCTCTTTTGAAGTAAATCATACTGCTTTTTTATTTTTTGGTCTTTTATATATTTGTAGGAAAGAATTGTAAATGCAAGTGATCCCGTTACAATAAGAATATTTGCAAACAACATATTATTTCGTCCAGTTGTCTCAATATTTTCTTTTTCTTGTATTAGAGTATTTCGGTCGTAATCCTTATGCAACTTATTTGATAAATAAGGATAATCTTTTGTAACCAAACTGTCAGCTTTTAAAAGCTGATTTGTGTAATAAAGCTGCTTATTAAGATCCTTATCCTTATAATAGCTAATTAGATAATTGTAACCCCTGTAAATCTCAGGAAATATAAATTGTTGTTTTTCGAATATTGAATCGATTGCGCCATAATATTTTATAGCATTGGGTAACTGGTTTCTTACTTCTGATATCTTTCCAAGATAATAATAAATTACCGAGGTCCATGCAAAATCATTTCTTTGCAACAATATCGGAAGTGCCTGCTCTAAATCTAATTTTGCTCCCGAATAATCCTTTTTATGAAATTTTGAAATTCCCCTACACTTAAGAAAGTAACTATTTTCAATAAGAAAATCACCATCATTTCTTGTCAGATGATATCCGAGATCGATTAAACTGTCGCTTTTCAAAAAATTTTTCAGATATCGGTTTACTATTGTCATCTGATGCAGTGAGTTATAATAAGCTTTTTTATAGTTGAAAAGTATATTCTCGTGCATTTTACTGTTCATTTTGGTGCTGTAGAACTCTGCGCAATTTGAAAAATGTTCTAAAGCCTCGTCATAATAACCTAAATGTTCTTTAACTATTCCAAGATGATATAAAACTTTATAATAATGGTACTCATCTTTTGAATCCTTTGAATATTTATATGCCATTAAATATTCATTCAAAGCCAGTTTATATTTTTTTTGATAGAAGTAATAAATGATTCCTTTGCTTAAGTAATCTTTGCTAATATCATCGTTGTTTTTATATTTAATACTTGCCGCCAACGCGCTGTCGGCATATTTCATTTTGTTAGCAAAATCAAATTGCCTACCGTCCCTATATCCTTGGATGAGTTTTGGCAAGTTATTCTGTCTCTTAGATTTTTGAATATAGTCCTTAACGTATGGCATTGCGCGAATGTCGTCAATGGTCATTTTTTGATAATTTTTTCTGATTTCCCAGAAGGTTCTCTCTTTTTTTTGCTGTGAAAATATGTGTTGAGAAAATGCAAAAATGAAGACGAGAAAGTAATTTAACTTTTTCATATGCTATTATTAGAGCCTCACCATTCCAAAATTACGCAATTTGCCTATAAACACTATCTATTTTAGCAGTTTACAAGCATTTTAAACGCAAAACGTACATAAGTCTGATTAATAATACATTATCATTAAAAATCACATGGTACTATTCTAAAATAGTGACGTCACTATTTTAAAATAGTACCGTAATGTAGTTTTTTTCTAGGCACTTGCCAGATAACTTTGGCTTCAGAATTCTACATAATCCGACGTCGGGATAATCAACAAAAATTTATAAAATGAAAAAGTTTATCCCATTTTTGAGCATAATGATTGGATCAGTTTTATCTCAAAGCTGTGTCCAGAGAGATGAAGATATCATCTCAACTAATAATGAAAAATTTGAAATAAAAACTAATCTACAGATGAGATATGATTCTGCAAAAACAGTACAACAAATAATAGATCCTGATCCCCCAGTAAGAGATGGAGATAATTGGAGAATAAAGCCAAGCAATTAATCAATTTACAACCTATGATTCCTCATACCTATATATCAATTGCAACAGGCTTACCATGTCCGGCGAGTGGCATTTGGGAAAGTATGGGGAATTTTAAAACAACCATTGCCCTTTTTAAAGGCGAGCTTATGCCGGATTATTGCGGTCATAAAGTTCGATGGAAACTTTTGACTGAACAGTAATCAAAAAAACTATATATCATGAAAAATTTTCAAATTTATTGTATTACTGCTGTTTCGTATTTTTTTGCCATCCTTTTTATTTATGCAAGTGTGAGTAAAGTACTGGATTTTGAAAACTTTCAGTCACAGATTGCCCAGTCTCCTCTGCTTAGCGTCTATGCTGGAAGCATATCCTATTTTACAATAGTTATAGAATTTATAGCGGTGTTTTTTCTAATGATTCCTGCAAAAAGAATTTTAGGCTTATACTTTTCGCTTGGACTGATGTCTGCTTTTACGATGTATATTTACCTAATTCTCGAGTATAGTGAGTTTGTTCCGTGCTCCTGTGGTGGAATTTTGGAAAATATGGGATGGAAATCCCATTTAATCTTTAATGGGATATGTGTAATTATTGCAGGTTTTGCCATTGTACTGGCTGAAAGACACCAAGGTCAGAAGGCAATTAAGTTTATTTCAAGACCTGTAGTGGTAATCTTCATCAGCTCACTGTCTGTTAGCCTTTTATATCTTCAGTCTGAAAAACAAATAAGAAAAAATAATAATTTCACAAGAAGATACATACCGCATGCAGTAGAAGAAGAAACTCATCTCAATATTGATTATAATTCTTTTTATTTTATGGGAGATGATTCTCATAATCTTTACCTCGGCAACACAACCGCACCTTTAAATATTACTGTTGTAAAAAAAGATCTGAGCGGTTTCTCAAAGTATCGAATACCTTTAGAAACTAAATCATATCAATTTAAAAGTCTGAAAATAGCATGGAAAGCTCCCTTTTATTATATCTATGACGGCACTGTTCCAGTGATTTTTAAGGGAACGATTTCAAATAATGACCCGTTACATAAAGTGACTGAAAATGAGATGTTTTTTGATCAGTTAAATGTTCTTTCGGAAGAAAACTATTTATTTAGATCACAAAGCTCAAAATTCAAAAATTTCGTATTGGGTTATTATCAAAACAACATTGTTAAATTGGAATATGATCTTCTGGGAACTGATGAAGCAGGATATATTGACAATGATGGTCTTTTACTTTCTGACCTGCAGACAAAAATGTCAGTGTATTTATATTACTACAAAAATGAGTTTGTTGCTTTTGATCATGCAAAAAGTAGAAATAGTAACAGATTAAAAATGATTGGTTTTCAAAAAGAGCAGAAAACCGAAACCGTAAAACTTCCTGACGGTTCAACGAAAATTAAGAATCCCCTTCAGCAAAGTGTAAAAAATGCTTTTGTCACCAATAATTTATTGTTTGTCAATTCAAATTCCAAAGCTGTCCATGATGGAACCATGCAGTGGAATAAGTCGAGCATTATTGACCTTTATAAGATTAATCAGCAATATTATTCCGGGAGCTTTCTGGTACCCAATCGCCATGGTGAGAAAGTAAAGGACATGTTTATCGCTGGTGAGTACTTATATATCCTCATTGGAAATGAAATTGTCAAATATCATTTTGCGCAACCGATACTTGAGCAATTTCACAGGTAAAGCCGAAAACCTGTTTTAATCGTAGGCACATCTTAATACAATTATTATGAGAAATCTTAAAACAATCATGATTCCCGTAGCCATCTTAGTGTTTGGTGTCGGAAGTGCTTTTGCTACAAACAAAGCAAAAACAGAGAAGAAAGCAAGTATTTTTGCTTATCATTTTGACCCAGCTGCTCCAGCTGAGAAATGTATTCCATTTGGAGAAATTGACTGTGATGTCATTGGTGGTACAGTTTGCACCGAATTGGTCAACGGTTCACCAAAAGTAATGCAGTCATATCTCAGCGATACGGAATGCGGACAGACATTATATAGAAATTAAAAAGTGAAGGATGCCTTTCGGCATCCTTCTTATTTTTATTCTGTCCATGCTGGTTTTTCTTCTCCTTTCAAATGGTGTCCTAACCATTCCATCGTTTTTTGAAAAAGATCCTTCGAACTCGACCTGGAAGCTATATAATGTCCTTCCTCTGGATATATGAGCAATGTAGCCTCTTTTTTATTTCGCTTAAGCCCGATATAAAATTCCATCGATTGCCCCCACTCAACATTCAGATCTTTTTTTCCTGTCCATAACAAGATGGGTCTTGAAACATTTTCCACATAATAAACTGGATTATTGCGGAAATAAAGTTCCTTATCTTCCAAAAAAGAAGTTTTTAAATTAAATTGTCCGTTTTCATACTGCCAATAAAGCGGACTCATATAATGAAAACTCATTGAAAAATAGGAGCGAACAATATCACTATATCCTGAACCTGCTATGTAGGTTGCAAATCGATTTGAATGGGTTGCAACAAAATTGGTGATGTAACCTCCGTGCGAATGACCAATCATCCCTATCTTATCAAAATCTATTGAATTGTAACCACTTATTGCATCAAGAGATTTATTCACGCAGTCCAGTGCCGATATGCCTGTTCCCCGTTTATCAAAAACAATGTCAGGCATATAAACGAAATATCCTTGTTCCAAAAGAGATCGGATATCAAAGCCTTCAGTTATATTTTGTTCCAAGAATACCGGGTATTCATTGCGTTTGTCACTTTGTATCTCATACACATGGACGATCAATGGATAGCGTTTAGATGGAATATAATTGAGAGGATAATGCAATGTCCCTTTAAGATTAGCATGCTCACTGTTTTGATAATGAATGGTTTCTATTCGAAAATCTGCTTGTGCTTTATCCCCTCTATTTGACTGATAAACTACCTTCTTTTTTTCTGACCTGCTCAAAGTGATCAATTGCTTAGGCAGATTATAGTTTTCTTCTGTAAAAACGTAACTGTTTTTTGAAATATCAGTTTTCTGATAAACCAGTTTTGAAGTGGTAGTTTTAATCAGAGGTAAATATTTTGTATTGGTTTTCTCATAAAATGATTTCACTAACGTAGATGGATCATAAACTTCAAACATAAAACTATTCTCATTAAGCCCTCGACTACGAAAATTGATTTCTAAAAGATAATTTAGAAAATTGCCTGAATAGTCATAGGTAAGAATCTTGTAAATTCCCGGTTCATCTCTGTAACTGAGTTTAAGATGATCTGTTTTTATATCGTATTCCCAAAGTCCCTCCGATCCGTCAAATATGATCTTGTTATTTTTTGTAAAATAGACATTGGCAAAAGAGTTATCTTTAATCTCTGTATACTGTAACGTATTAATATTTAATAGTTTCCAAAATTTATTTTTTTTATAAATTATATACTGACCACCCGGCGAATAAAAAGCGATTTCTTTTATCGTATCAACATATTTAAATTCTTCGTTTCTTTGATCAAATCTGTAAACTTTTGATGAAACCTGTTTTGTCGTATAATCCTGCATTTGGGAAAAGCTGAACGTCAAAAAATAGTTGTCATTATTGATATCTACGACTCTCTCTAGGTTCTTAGTTCCCAACTTAAGAATCTTTTTTTCTTCTGGTTGCCAAAGAAATTGACCTGGTACAGTATTTTTAAATTTCTGTATAAGATTGTTATCTGATGTTAACCAAACTTCAGGATCAGAAGATTGTCTTTTGACCTTTGTCTTTTCCGTAGTGATTATTATGCTTCCATCATTTCTTTGGTATCCGGTAGCAGAATTAAATTGAGGCTTTAGTACTTGCGCAAACTTGAATGTTTTTTTTGAAAACCCATTATAATATACAATGTCTTGAATGTTTCCATCTTTTTTTTCAAAAATTAGTAAAGAATGATTTCTGAGAAACTTTACACTAAATATAGTATTAGGTGTTTTGTACAAAGATACGATGCCATTATTTTTTAAGTCAACTAGGTCATACTCAGTTCCATTTTTAACTTGCATACAAATTGTATCATCATGAAAAAAAACGTTAGAAACTAATCCTATCTTATCCAGTAACTGTTCATTTTTCAAATCATAGACCTTAACTGTGTCAGAACTGTATAGTGCCAATAAATGATCTTTAGGAATCATTCCAAAGCTTTTACATGCAGGTAATTCCCATTGTTTATTTTTATTATAATCAAAAACTTCTGTATGGTCATTATACTTCAGCACTAGTCGGTCGTTACTCCACTTGTGATCTTGTACTTTTACTTTCTGATATTGCTTGTCGGGATTGTTCCGATTTACGATCACAAGAGTATCACTGTTGTCATCATACACTTTATAAAATGCCAGCCACTTGCCGTCTAATGAAGTATCTTTCAGATTAATGTCATAGTTATCATATTTTTCTCTCGATGCCATTTCACTTTTCTCCTGAGAAAATACTTGCTGGATTAAGAAAAACAATACGAATATTAAAAAAGTTTTCATCAGTACCCGAAATTTTGTGGATTAAGATTTGGATTAATGACCAGTTCTTTTTCCGGAATAGGAAAAGCACTGTGAAAAGTTTTCCAGCTGGGTTTTGTTAGAGGAAGCAAGGTTAATTTTTTAAATCTTTTTAGATCATAGAATCGATGACCCATTTCTGCAAAAAACTCATGTCTTGATTCTTCCATCATTTTATCAATGAGCCCATCTTTTGAAAGACCAAAAGGTAAAGGACTAAGTCCTGCTCGCTGTCTGATTTTGTCAACAGCTGCTTTAGCTTCAGATAGTTTATTCTGTTGAGCCATGCATTCAGCATATAAAAGGTACACTTCCTCAATTCTAAAGATGACGGAGTCTTCGGTCGAATTGGCATTGACAGGATTCTTATACTTCAATGGACGGAAATAGGTTTTCTGATTGATTACTGTAGAAATTATCCAAGCCTGCTTTCTTAAATCTCCTGTTTCAAAAGAATTGACTAAAGCATCTGACAGCGAAAAAGATGTTGGCAGACTTGTTGTAAAATTGAACATGATAAATTCTTTTGTCGCATCCGTTGAGTTCGCCGGCTTTAACTGCCACAAAATGTGCTTTCCTGTTTTAATAAAAACCTTACTTAAATCAGATTCCCAAGTGTAAAGCGGTGATTGAATAATCTGGGATAACAGAATTTCTGCTTCACTCCATTTGTCATCCATCATTAAAACTTTTGCCAGTAATAGCTCCGCCGTTTTTTTATTGATGTAGATTCTTTCCTGATTAGCATATTGGTCATTCAGAATACTAATGCTGCCTTTCAGATCATTTTCAAGATATGACATAAGTTGGCTCTTCGACATCTTTTTTAATTGACTGTTGTAAACATAATCCGTTGTATCGGTATACGGAATGTCATCAAAAATCTGTGACAAGTTGAAATATAAAATCGAGCGTATAACCGTAGCTTCTCCAATTAATCGATCTTTGTTTGCCTGTGAAATAGAGGTTGATTCCCTTACACCTTTAATAATTGAGTTTGCATAATAAATGTGTTTATATGCTCTCGACCAAAAATTGTAGATAATCGTATTGCTTGGAATCTGTACATTGTTGTAAATATCAACAAGACCATTCTGAACGTATGGGGAATAACAGTTGAGATCATCCGTATACGTTCCAAGAATAGCAGCTCCACCTGTCGCATCTCCTGAAATCATCGAGCTGCTCCAAAGTTCGGCGTACAGTCCTGCAAGGGCGGCATTGGCTGATGAGACATCTGCAAACACTTCCGTGTTTCCAATTTGATTATAGGGAAGTTCTGTATTGATAAACTGTTCACATGATATCGATCCCAACAGGACTAAGCTTATTGAAACACTTTTCAATGTATTGAATATATTATTTTTCATTTTTTTAATTTTAAAAATTAATCTGAGTTCCTATGGACCATGTTCTTAAGGGTGGTAAATATCCTGTGGCAACAAACTCTGGATCAAGACCGAAATAGTTTGTCCATATAATCACATTTTGACCCTGAACATAAATCATCACTTCAGAGATAACAGAATTTTGAAGGGGCAGCCTGTAATTAAGCTGGATATTTTTTAACCTTATCAATGATGCATCGCCAACAGCTGCTGTACTTCTCATAAAATTGGTATGCGCAGCATTTTTTGTTGCATTTACACCAGTGGTGTACGGCATGTAATAACCGTTTGGATTATTCACAGACCATACATCAGAAACCACCTGCGGTTGATTATTCATCGTTCCGGGAACTGACATATAGCTGTGGTAGTTATAATTTCTCTGCTTTGTAAACTGGAATAAGAAGGACAAATCCCAATTTTTATATCGTAATCTGTTAGACAACCCTCCATAAAATTTCACTGAAAGATCTTCAATACTTTTATTGTCATCAGGGGCTGAGATTTTACCGTCTCCGTTAACATCTGTAAATGAGTAAAGTCCCGTTAGTGGATTAACGCCCGTAAAATTGTACAGTTTTACAATAGATGTGCTGTAACCTACTACATACTGATTGGAAAAAGTGGATCCTTCCAGATTAGGAAATGCTAGAAGACGATTTTCGGGGATCGTAAGATTGAAATTGGATTCCCAAGTAAAATTGTTGGTTTTAATGGGTGTAGCTCTGAATTCAAACTCCCAACCTTTGTTCTCAACAGTTGCCGCTAAGTTAGCCTGAACGGATGTAAAGCCCGTAGTAGCCGGCAATGGAAGTCCAACGAGTTGATTATCTGATCTGTTTCTAAACCAGGAGATATTCATTCCAATAGCATCAGAAAAAAATGAAGTTTCAAGGGCAAATTCCAGCTTTTTTGTTTTTTCCCAGCTAAAGTTACCATTGAACAGCCTGGTGGGTACAAGCCCTACTACTCCATTATAAATACTTGATGAAGCTACTGAATAGGTGTCTCTGAATTGAGCATCACCAATATTATCACTTCCTGCAATACCGTAACTGCCTCTCAGTTTCCCAAAACTTAACCATTTTCTGTCTGCCAAAAAGTTCTCTTTGGAAAATAACCAGGCTGCTCCTATGGCTCCAAAGTTGGCGAATCTATTATTGGGTCCAAATCTGCTGGAACCATCTCTTCTTGCGGTAAGATTAACAATATACTTACTGTCAAATTGATAGTTTATTCTTCCGAAGGCTGCAATATATTTATAATCTGTGGAAATAATATCCGAGAATATTTTTGTTTTTGCTGCATTAATATTCATCATTAATGCATTGCTTTCAAATCCTGAACCCTGAATAGAAGACTGTTTTGACTCCAAAGAATTAACAGTAGCTCCCAGTAGAACACTGACTTTATTTCTTCCCAACACAAAGTCCCCGGTAATCTGTGGTTCCACGTTATATGAAAATGAGGAAAATGAACTCGTGAAGGTACTTGACCCATTTGAACTCGTAAAGTTAAAGGCAGGATTATACCTTGTATGAGGTCGCAGGTTAAATTCTTCAAAATTCTGATAATTGAATCCTGAATTAATGTTAAAATTAATGTTTGGAAAAAGCTGATAAGACACATTTAAACTGTTGCTGATCTGCTTGGTATCGTTTTGATAAGTAGCTAATGTTGATGCTATGGGATTGGTAAAGGTGTTATTTTGCCAATTCAATGAGCCATCAACATTATAAAGCGTAGGAGCATTGGGGCTCAAAGACAAACCGATATTGGTCATATCTTCATTAATGACATTATTGAACTGCTGCGAAAAATTATTTGCAAGAGCAATATTCAGCTTTTTATCTTTCGATCTGTGGGTAAATCCCATTGATAAAACATTATTCTTATACTGATAATCAGCTGGGTAAACCGTTGTCTGTTCATTATGGGTAACATTGATCCGGTAAGTCCATCCGTCTGAGCCTCCCGATAGTCCCACATTGGTATTCGACGTTGTTGCTGTTTTACCTGTTAATTCTTTCTGCCAATCGGTAGAGCGGGATTGATCCCATGCACCATTGATATCGTAAGCCGTAGCCGGCAACATTAAAATATTGTCATTGGCAAATGCAGATTTTCTCATCTGGATGTATTCTGCGGTATTCATCATTTTCATCCTTGATGCTACACTGCTGAAAGCCAGACTTGAATTAACCGTGATACTGGATTTATTCTTAATTCCTTTTTTAGTTGTAATTAAGATCACACCATTAGCTCCCCTGCTTCCATAAATAGCAGTGGCATCAGCGTCTTTTAAGATTTCCAGGCTTTCAATGTCATTGGGACTTATGCTATTCAACGGGTTGATATTTCTGAATGGTAAGATCTGTGCAGAAAATGTTGAGGTAACTGATGTGGCCATAGGCACTCCGTCTAAAACATATAGAGGCTGATTTCCGTCCACAGGACTATTGGATAGGGTTCTGAGACTGTTTCTTCCTCTGATCTGTACATCATAACCGCCACCTGCAACTCCTGTGCTTTGAGTAATGTTAACCCCTGCCATTCTACCCTGCGCCGCTGAAAGAACATTGGTGACTGGCTGATTCTCTATATCTTTTGCTGAAACTTTGGCGATACTACCGGTTCTTTCTCTGTCTCTAACCTTGTAGTAGCCTGCGTTGAGAATAACTTCTTCGATTCCCTTTACTTTCTGTTCTAAGCTGACATTTACGACGGTCTGATTATTTGCTGTAATTTTTACTTCTGCATAATCAGGATGTCTGAACAATAGGATGGGATTTTCTGTATTAACCTCCATTCGGTAGGTTCCGTTATTGCCGGTAATGGTTACTTGGTCGCTTCCTTCCTGAGAAATGACAACTCCCGAAAGTGGTTTGTCTGACGAAGTTACGGTACCGGAAATGGTGCGTGTTTGAGCCTGTGTATTGATACTTACTGTTGTCAGCATAAGGCCAAAGAAAATACCTCCTATATTGTAATAGGATTTTTTCATAGATTTGTAAAGGTTTTTAATTTAATTAATAACTGATTTCAGCTCTTTCCCTTAGGTCTCCAAACTGTATGGGAAGGGGCTTTTTCTTTTTTCTTCTGATTTTAATTTTGCTATTGTTGATTCATGTGGATAATGTAAAGACTTTCCTAATGCCTTTTGGTATGAAAAAGGACTGGTGAGGTTCTGCAAGCAGTGACCGCAAGGCACCGGAAAGAATTTAATATGAATGAAATCTGTGTCCCAAGTTGGCATTTTATTGCCTCAATAGGTTGTACCCTCCTATTGTATCGTGCATGATACTATTTTGTAAGCAGGGCTTAGATTGTAATGTAGAGTGAACGAACAGCATTGGAATTAAAAACAGCGTGGACTCACTACATCATCGCTTGTACTAGAGGTATCGCCAAACACCTTGCAACAAACTCCGTAAGTGAGCCCACGCCGAAGCGTGAGCTACTTTACTTATGGTCTCGTTGCATTTGTTTTGAAAATTGGCGATTTTCTAGTACGAGGTTCTAAGCAATAGCTTCTATAATTCTTTGAAGTATCGCAAAATTACTTTAATAAGTAATTTGTTCCAAATATAATAAAAATATTTATCATTACCGAATTCGGTAATGATAAATATTGTAATAAATGTGAAATTGCAATAAACAGTGCAATTATGAGTGAATTTAAGACTAACGAAATCAAGAAATTAGTCGCTGAAAGAATTAAAGAAATTAAAGGTGATATGCCTTATTCTAAAATTGCGGCCAAGTGCAATATTACCGCGGCGCGAATTAGTGATGTGTCAAATGATAAGATAGATTGTCAATTAAGCACTTTTATTGAAATAGCAACTGGTTTACGTATTCATCCTAAGGAGCTATTTGACATAGTTTTTGATTTTAAAGAATATTATTCAGAATTAGATAATTGAATCTTAATGAGAGTTTCGAGTTTATGGAAGGCTAAAAAAAATGAATGAATTATTTATATGTATTAGCAAACCTGAAGCAATTTTTAAATTTAATTGAATAAAAAACAATAATTATCTTAATATATGAAAATAATCGATGAACTTAAAACTGGAAACATTTTTGAGCTGGCAAATACGAGTCATATTCCTATCGAAAGTATATTTAGCACAAAAGATTAAAAAAAATCTCTAAGAATTCCATTTTGTCAATTTTATCTACTAAAGAAAATTACAATTATTCAAAACCGAAGTTAATTTGATGTTATTTTACCTACCCTACTAAATTGGATAAATCTTAATTTAAAACGTGTATATTTTCTAATAAGATTATTGAGAGGAGAGAACTAAAAAAAGTTTTTGCATATAAATTCCTTGGAACATACAAAGTTATTAAACTGAATAGAATGCTTTGATTTTTATACTTTTGCAATACCTGTCAATGGATGAAAAGGTAAAACTTAATTAAAAACTAAAGTTGTTGACGGTATTAAAACAGAATTGAATTTTAGTATTCAATCTAAAAAAATTTGCTATAACTAATGATTACTAAAGAAATACTCGAAAAAAGACAAATTGGTATATATATAGCCACACTTTTAATAAGTGCTATTATTGGACTGAATTGGGGTAATAGCAAAATTCTTGAGACACTATACAATTGAACCAGTTATTGGAATTTTGCTTTATAGTATGTTTTGTCAGATACCATTTTTGAAACTAAAAAAAACATTTCAAAATCCGTCTTTTTTTAAAGCTCTTTTACTTGGAAATTTCGTACTGATACCATTACTTGTTTGGGTTTTAATAAATATATTTCCTGTAACAATTGTAATTAGTGTTGGCGTTCTTTTAGTTCTTTTGACACCTTGTATAGATTATGTAATTGTATTTACGTTCTTAGGAAAAGGTGATTCTCAATCTGTCCTAGCTTCAACACCCTTATTATTTATCATTCAGATGTTGTTGTTACCCTTATTTCTATGGATTTTCTTGGGAAGAGAAGTAATCAACATAATCCAAATTACTCCTTTTGTTAAATCTTTTATTTACTTGATAATTATACCTTTTATATTATCAGTTTTAACGCAGACAGCTTCAAAAGCTAACAATAAAATAGGAAATACAATAATGGACTTTTCGAGCTGGTTGCCAGTTCCATTTATGGCGTTGACATTTTTTGTTGTTACTGCGTCTCAAATTTCATCACTTTACAATAATCCTGAACCGATTTTAACTGTTATCCCTATTTATATTGCATTTGCCATATGTGCGCCATTTATTGGTATGCTATCATCCAAAATATTTAAGGTAAATCTTTATGGAACAAGGGCAATAGCTTTTTCGACAAGTACGAGAAATTCATTAGTTGTTTTACCTCTAGCACTTTCTCTTCCTTCCCCCGATAATCAATTAGTTGGAGTGGTAATTGTAACTCAGACCATTGTAGAAATTCTCTTTGAACTGATTTATATCAAAATTATTCCTTACATTATAAGAAGATAATCGAATTAGCTTTGCAGTTAATTTGAAATCTTATTATATTTTAAAAAACGAGTTAAGAAGTTTCTTTGCATTCTATGCAAAAAACAAGGTCGCTTTGATTGTAAAAATTTAGATATTTGTATAAAAAAAAAAATATCTTGTCCTAAAAGACCAACAATTTTTCAGATATCTTAATAAAAACATCACAAAGTAATGATATCAAAACACTAATACATCTTTTTGTTTTTATATCTATACCTAGATTACTTATATACAACCTACATCTCTTTTACTCAAGCTAAGAAACAGTCTTCAGCTATCAATCTCGATAATTCTGTTTCTAATTTTGCAATATTTAACTATGAAATCAACTCATTTAGTTCCGAAACATTGATTTTTTTTTAAATCAAACAATGCACACAGATCAGCGGTTTTCTGAAACTGTTATTTGTTCTGAAAATAACTATGCATTGTTTGAATTAGTATAATTAAGGTTCTGTTATTGTAAACATTTTTAATAGTTCATTTTTCCAGCTGCTATTTAGTATGTAAATGCCATTCCTACACCAAAACCCATATCACTATCATAATGTGTACGGATACCAATGTTTTTGGTAATGATGTATCTAAGTTCTGCCATATATTCCATATCAGTGTTTACCATAAAGCCTGCTCTTAATCTTTTTGAAATCGGAATATCTTCACGCATTAATGACAGACGTACAATGCCATCGTGATAGACTTCTGCCTGAAAATTAACCAACATTGGCAAAGTGTACATAAAACCTAGACTAAAAGCTCTGCGTGTATCTTTTTCATTTTTCTGTCCAAATAAATTTGTTTCGTGCTCATCCATACCCATTTTTCGGTAACGCCAATCATAACCGATGAATGGCATAAACCATTGCATTTTACCAATGTATCTACCTAAGTGTGTTTCTACTTCATAACCGTGCATATCATTATAACCTAGACGCCATTCTGTACCTAAACTCCATCTTGCGTTCTGAAGCATTGCGTCACCATCATTTCCATTGGTTGCAAAATCATTCTGTGCCATAAAATGAGGCATATTACTCTCTCGCTGCAACATATTATATGCCTTCTCTTTGTCAGGTAAATTAGGATTTTGATAATCGTCCACTGCAAAAACTCTGTTCATTCCGGACATCATATGATAAAGGATATGACAGTGAAAAAACCAATCTCCTTCTTCATTCGCTAAAAACTCAATGGTATCTGTTTCCATCGGCATAATATCCAACACATTTTTCAGTGGAGATTTTTCGCCTTTACCGTTAATCACTCTGAAATCGAACCCGTGTAAGTGCATAGGATGTCGCATCATAGAATTATTATAAATGGTAATACGTAGAATTTCACCCTTTTTGACAGGTATTTTATCAACTTCTGAAAGAATTTTATTATCCATACTCCACACATAGCGGTTCATATTTCCGGTAAGTGTAAATTTTAATTCCTTTACCGGAGCATCTTTGGGAAGTTCTGTATTATAGGGCGATTGTAGCATTGCATAATTCAGGGTTTTGATTTCTCCTAAAGCATTTGCATTGTAACGGTTGGGGTCGTTATCCATATTCATACTCTCGTGCTTGCTATGGTCTGGTTTTTTCCCTGACAATCCCGTAATTTCAGGATACATCACAACATTCATATCCATTTGATTCAGGCTCATTTTCATTCCCATATCATCTAAATCACCATTCATCTTCATCATATCGTTCATCATCTTCATCCCTTCAAAATATTTCAATCTTGGAAGCGGTGATATTAATTGTTTGATACCATTACCCACAAAATAACTTGCTGATTGTGTGCGGTCTTCGGTAGTGGCCGAAAACTCATAGGCAACGCCGTCATCAGGAATGGTTACTACAATATCATAAGTTTCGGAAACTGCAATGATTAATCTATCAACCTCCAGAGGCTCTACATCGTTTCCATCATTGGCGACTACTGTAATTTTACCTCCTGCATATCGTAACCAAAAATAGGATGAAGCCCCGCCGTTTGATACCCTTAGTCTTACTTTATCTCCGGCTTTTAGTGCTTTTCCATCAACGGTTTTTAAATCGGTAGTAGGATTACCGTTGATTAATATCTTATCATAATAGACATCGCTTACGTCCATTGCCAACATACGTTTCCATTCATTGGTTAATTTTGTTTTAAAATGTCCTTCTCTAATAGCTTCCGCATAAGATTGTGTTGCTCCTTTTTTTATAGCCGCCCAATCGTTGGCATTATGCAGCATTCTATTAATGTTATTGGGATTTAAATTTGTCCATTCGCTTAAAATGATGGGCACAGTTGGCAAATCATCTATTCCTTCTCTAAAGGTTGTATCATCATCACGCTTTTTCATTATAAAACTTCCGTACATCCCAATCTGCTCTTGCAAGCCCGAATGTGAATGATACCAATGTGTACCGTGTTGGATAATTGGGAAACGATAAGTATAAGTTGTACCTGCCTTAATGGGCTTTTGAGTAAGCCAAGGCACGCCATCTTCCTTATTGGGTAAGAACACACCGTGCCAATGCAATGATGTGCTTTCTTTTAATTGGTTATGTACTACAATTTCGGCTGTATCGCCTTCAGTAAATGTTAATGTAGGCATTGGAATTTGACCATTTACGGAGATGGCTCTTTTTTCTTTACCTGCATAGTTTACAAGGGTATCTTTAACAAATAAATCGTAGCGAACAGTTTTTGGTGCAGTGGCTTCTACCCTTCTTTTTAGAGTTCGAGGCATTTCAATAGGCATCGACATATTCTGCATTTTGTCTACCTTTTTTGGCTGCTCCTTTGTGAGATTCGGCATTCCAACGTTCTCTTTGTTTGATGACTGTTTTACCGTTTTAGCCTTTTCTTTTATTAATTTCATACCACACTTTGGGCAGTTACCTGGTTTCGTGGCATGTATTTCGGGATGCATTGAGCAAGTATAAGTTATTTGCTGAAACTTTTCTTTACTCATATCCATAGCTTTCATATCTTGTGCTTGTAAACAGGAAAATGCAGAAAGGATGAATAATATTAGTGTTATCTTTTTCATTGATTATTTTTATTGATTTTAAAAAAATTGCATTTATGGCAACATTGCGTGGTTTTCTGCTTTATATTTTACGCATTGTTTTTAATTTATGGTCGAAAGGCTATCGGCTGTCTTGCTAATCCAATCTATGACGATTTTTTTTTGCCCCCGTGAAAGCTTTGCATTGCTATGCAATATTTTATAAGAAGCTAACGGCATTTCATCGTTTTTAATTTGGTTTGCTATTCCTTCCAATTTACTTATTTGCCTTCGCCTACCTAAATTGCCAAATTCACTAAAGTTTAATTTTTCTTTTCCTCTACCAATATGCCTTTTCATAAACAATGCCATAGGTTGAATATCCGAATACCAAATATTTCTTGTGTTGTTACTGTGGCAATCGTAACATGCATTTTGTAAAATGCTTTGGACATTTAATGGAACGTCATAAACTTTTTCAAAATCTGTTTCGTAAACCTGCCCCTTGTTTACATTGAGGGCAGGCTGGTAAAACTGTATAGCAATAAAAATAAACAGCACTATAGGCAAAATTATCTTTAATACTTTTTTCATTTTAGAATTCCTTTTTCACAGAACCGCAGGTAAGCATTTGGCTACCGTAATAAGGATTTTTAATTACCTTTGCTTCGCTAATCCAAACAGCTCCTTTACCATCATTATACATTGGGCAGAAGTCTTGATACAATTTTTGAGTAGAGCCAAACAATGTGATAAGGTCTGAAATATCTTTACTCATTAATGCCAAATGCTCTCGTTGGTGACCTATTTTTCCGGCATTGGCACCAATATGTTCGGCATGTTCTTTGGCATCGTCAGCAATGTCCATATATTTTTTGTACTTGTCGGCAGGAATGGCTTTCATATTTATCTGATTAAATGTTACCAATAATTGCTTACCTGCATTGGCTGCTGCTTTATCATTATCTCCTACAAGTGCATTTTTTAATGCCAAATAATCTTTTATTATGGGCGCTATAGAGAAGTTTTGAACCTTGTCTTTTACATCTTGTTTTTCAACTTTTTCCGTCATCGTGTCAATTGATGCAGTTGTACTTGCTGTATCGCTTAGCGTTTGTGTTTCAACTGGTAGATTTTCGGAATTAATACTAGTATCATTAGCTTTTGTTTCCGTATTTTTATTTGATGACTCGTTGCACGAAATTGTGGCAACTGCAATTGTAGCCGTTCCTATGATGGAGAATATTAAATTTTTCATTTTAATGATTTTAAATAATAATGTGTAATTTTTTTGTTATTTATTTTCAAATTCTTTAAGCTTTCGCTTCATAAATTCGATTTCTTCTGCTTGGGTTTTGAGTATGTCTTTTTGCAACTGTATCAGTTCGGGGTCAGTAAGGTTTGCTTTTTCAGACATTAATACTGCCGCTGCATGGTGTGGGATCATACCTTTTACAAATTCATTATCACCAACAAATAACTGCTTCCGAATACCAAACCATGAAAAGATACCTATTGCAGCTGAAAGTATGATAATACTCCAATTGATTTTCGTGTTTTCGTACATACCCTTCATTATCCATAATTCTATTATCAACATTGCAGAAACCATTAGCAAAGTCATATATAAATTATTAATGTTGGGTATAAGATTGTTTAATCCATCAATCATTGCATACATTATAAAATACATTGCTGCGAACATAACAACCGCCATAATTGCAAAGCGTTTGTACATTGCCAAAGAATGTTTAACACTATGTACTTCATTTTTAATACTAGGTTGCATTTCGTGTTTGTTTTCAATACCTTCCATAATTCCGTGGTTATTTGTTGTTTATGATTTCTTGTACGCTGCCACAGGTAAGCATTTTAGAGCCATAATATGGATTCTTAATCGCTTCTTCCTTGCTCAGCCAATTTGCTCCTTTCCCGTTATTATACATCGGGCAATGCTGATAATATACAGGGATCTCCTGCTTTGATGCCTTAGCCAACTCATACATATTCTTAGAAAGCAAAGCGAATGCTTCCTTTTGTTGTGCAACATTTTTAGAAGCAGCAATCTTTTCGGTATTTGAAGTCAAGTCTTTCATTACTTTCATCCAAACGGTATGCTCTTCGGTAGAAAGTTTTACCATTTCTATCGCTTTGATGGCTTTCACCAATTCGGCAGCTTTTGTGGATGAATTGCCTGCATCAGTTTTTACCAAAGCATCTTTCACTGAAAAATAATTATCAAAAATAGTTTTCAATTGTGGTGCATTTTGGGCATCGGCAGTTTTTGTTGTTGCCATTTCGTTATGATTTGCGTGTTCGTTTTTCATATCCATACCTGCATCATTAGATTTTGCGACCGGTTTTAATTCCCTGCTGTATTGACAACATCCTGAAAGTTTAGCATACACATCATCCGGAGCTAAAAACTTTTCGCTGTCATAGCCTGCCAAAGCAATACGTTTCAATATTTCATCCTGATTGGTCTTACCGCTGTCATAAGTGAGTTTAGCTATTTTTGTGTCTTCATTCCATTCTACACTGGCTACCTTATTCACATTGCCTGCTTTTTCGATAGTGGCTTTACACATACCGCAATTGCCGTAAATTTTCACGGTTTCTGTTTTCGCATTCTTGAGTTGTGCGAAACTGTTTATTGATGATAGTAATACGGCGATTACCACCATTATTTTTGATAATGATTTCATTTTGAAAATTTTTAATTTAATAAGAAATACAAAAGGGGTGCGAAAACCGGATTTGGTTTTCGACAAGACATAACTTTGGCTGTAAAGCCTCCGTTTTAGCCTATTTTAGGTGGTTGCCAAATGGATGAGTAACCTAAAGAATAGTTGACTTGTTCAAACCCGAATTTTTGCTTTTTGTTTTCAGCAAAAGGGTCTGTTATATTTAAATCAAATGGTATTAGTAAGCTGACAAAAGATGAAGTAGTACTGCATCTGCAAGAGCTGTGTTTACAATTGCCATCGCAGTTGTTACCATCGTCACATTTTTTATCTGACTTGTACTTGCAACTGTCTTTGTAGTGCAATTTTTCAGATTTTTCTTTTGAGCAGGATTTTTTTTCAGTGCTTGTTGATTTTTTGGAACAGGCATAGCTTTGAAAGGGTATCAAAAAGAAACCCAAACAAAATAGTGTTATCACACTCGTATATATTCTTAAATTTTTCAACATAACAAATTTACAAATAAAAATATATTTTCAACAGCTTAGCTATATATATTTCAACTTCTTAGTAAAATTTCACCCAATGCTCTTGATTAAAAATTTAAATTATCCAATAAAAAATTGAAACTCTCATACTTAAATTCCTCACCTATTATTTCATTTTATCTTTTATATATAAGATATTTTTGCGTAAAAAATATCTCCCAAAAATTAAAAATAGGTAGAAATTCCGAAACTGAAGCCTGTCGTGGTTGATGAAGGATTTGCAAAAACATCTTTTTGTTTCTGAAATCTGTAATTAATTCTAAAAACAGTCTGTGCATTTGGTCTTAAACTAATTGCAGGCATTACACTCCATAGGTCATCTCCAATTTTGCTGTTATTTTCTCTAAAGTGGCCTACATTCCAATCTATATATTCAAAACGGCAAGCAACATTAACAACAGCTTTTTCCCAACTTAGAATTTTTCTTTTAACTACGGGTTGCACAATATCAATAAATCCTCCATATTGTCTATCCCCATATTGCTGTGTATAAGTTTCAGGAACATCTACTTTTACCCATGCCCATTCCGCAGTAATAAAAGTTCCCAAATTTGGAAGTGTATTATTATAATCCAATGCAAATACCCTTACACTTCTTTTATCATCGATCTGGAGACCATCATCCTGAAATTTATTATAAATACCTCCCATATAAGAAACTCCAATCTCTCCTGCTTTTTTATGTCTTGTAGCAATTTTGGCGGTTAAAAGAGGGATGCCACTGTTGATTTCTTCAAAACGTTCCGGATTACTTTTGGCAGCGGGCAAATAAGTTTTGTTCTGACTATTATCAATAATTGAATTATCAAAATTTCCGGAAAGATAGGCTTCATAGCCAATCATCCAATCTGCTTTATACATTTTTCCATATAACCCAAAGCCGGCGTTGCTAAATGTTGCAGGCAACATTTGTGTTGCTGATATAGGACGATCAGTAAATTCCCATTTCGGACCATCATGATTTTGGTTGAAAGCCCCAATTGGATTCATGATAATTCCTCCTCGCAAATTAAGCAGGGGATTGAGCTCCACATCAATGGCAGCAAATTCAATATTAATCTCTTTACCACCTTCTTCCCATTCTAGTTCACTAAGAAATTTTATTTTGGACGAAATTGAAGAAGATACGAAAAGTGTCGTTCTTCGTAATTGAAATTGATGTCCTTCTGATACGCCGTCGGTACTGATGTGCTGCCAGTTGACTTCTGCATAGCCTCCGATAGAGACAGGTACTTTTCCTAGGCCTAAGAAAGGGCGTGTGTAGACAGCATCCATATTTAAAGATTGGGCGCTGTCTGCAGGAATTCTTTTTAATAGCTCAGTATCGACCTGTGCTATGGTTGTTTGAAATATTAAAAATACAGTAAGGTAGAGGATTTTTTTCATACGGGTTTCTTTAAAGAAATTTTCAAAAAATCGAATTCTATGTACACCGGAAATTTTCTTAGTGCCCTATCAGCAGGGCCATTTTGTACATGCCCTTTATTGGTAAATTCGCTACCGTGTGCAGGACATTGGAGCTTGTCTCCAAACACTTGTAATTGGCTTCCCTGATGGCTACATTGCATCCATAGTGCCTCATATTCGGTTTCTGAAAAACGAAATACGCAGATAGGATATTTCAGGATATCATTTTGAATGATGACATAAGAACGTTTTTTATCTGGATATTTTGCTTCCACAAAATCTACCAAAGGCAATATAATGTAATCTTCTTCAATTGTTCCAGCAACTATTTTATTGCTTATACACCCTGAAAGAACGATAGGAAGTGCAGTAAGCCCCAAACAGGCAAAACCACATTTTTTTATAAATTCAAGTCTGTCCACTTTTATAATGATTTTAAAAATTTAATAATAGCTTCTTTCTCCTGAGATAATAACTGCATGTATTTATTTTTGCTATTTGTAGCTTCTCCACCATGCAGTTGTATAGCTTCCTCTATACTTTTTGCTCTACCATCATGCATTAAGAAATATTGCCCCCCTTGTGATTTTGGTGATAAACCCAGTCCCCACAATGCAGGAGTACGCCATTCATAGGTCTTTGCAGATCCTTCTGTATATCCATCATCCAAAGCATTGCCCATATCATGAAGCAATAGATCTGTGTATGGGTAAAACTTTTTATTTGATAATGCTGAAATTGAAGATGATGAAGTTTTTAATTCCGGGACATGGCATTTAATGCAACTTATTTGGGTAAATAGAGCCTGCCCCTGCTTAACACTATTGTTTTCTGGATCTCGTTGAATCGGCGTTTTTAATGTACGCAGATAAAATACGACATCTGCAATGGTTTTGTCAGAGACCTCTGGGTCAATGTTCATTCCTGAATAAACATCTTGAGGATTAAATGTTGAAGCAATGCCCATATCTTGATTATAGGCATTAACAGTCTGTTGAAGTAAGCTGTATGTGGATGCTTTTTTACCAAATCGTCCAATATACTTTCCTTCTTTTGGGATAGCAAAGGGGAATGGCGCTTGATACCCTGGAAGCACTATGTAATTTGGAACTCCTGAAATCCCATCATTATCTGCATCAAAAGGATCAGCCATTGCCAAGATATCTGTATCGGATACCAATTCAATAAAACCCAATCCTGTATTTGCAGGCGGAGTAAATTTGGAAAATGTCGCTCCGAAAGGAATTGTCTCCGGAGTAAAACCCGGTATCGCTCTATTCTGTAATTGGGGACCACCTAAATGTAAAAATAAATTACCTGTTTCGTCAACCTGCCCAAAACGAGTCAGCGTAGAAAAAGGTGTGCCCTTTCCGTCACCGGCATGACAACTGCCGCAACTTGTTGCTACAAATGTAGGCCCAAGCCCTTTTTCAACTGTGAAAATTTCATCATTAAAAGCTATATCTCCTTTTAAAAATTGCTGGTTTTCAGCATAAGACAAACCCTCAATTGGACCATCTAGTAATTCACCTTCGTCTATTGCTTCCGGATGAAGGTTATCACAAGCCTGCACGATAATAAAAACAAGATAGCAAAGTACAAAAACAGATAAATATCTTTTACTCACGATTATTTTTTTTACAAATATAAATAAATTGTTAGACTAATCTAACAATTTGTTTATATTAATCTAATTTTACTGTGATATTTAATCTGGATTTCGGTTTTTGAACTTTTATCTTATTTAACACAGAGTCATATTCCAAAAATTTTAAAAGAGTTCTACTCAGAGTAATCGTAATAGAAGATTTTTATAGTGTAAGAAACGGAGGTATAATTCTGTCCAAACTTTTTTTGGCGACGCATACAATTAATTACTAGATTAAAAAAGCAAAGAGGCTGTCCGAAAAGTTTGGACAGCCTCAATTTTTGCTGGTTTTATTTGTGCCCCAATACAGGAGGAGTATATGAATATTTGATTCTCAGAAGGTTTATCTGACTTTTAGGACACTTCCTTTTGCTTTTTTAATCTTCTATAATAAATTTTGTATTGCTATTATCTAATTTAAGAAAATAAACTCCTTTTGGTAGATTTTTCAAATTAACTGTATTCCCATTCTCAAATGGTTTTTCAATTGTTTGAACATTTTGTCCAGCAGAATTAATAATTAATGCAATTTTAAATTTTTTCAAATCTTTTTCGCCAGTTACTCTTAAGACATTTCCTCTAACTGGATTTGGAACAATGGTTAGATTTTTAGATATTGATGAAACATCATCTACACCCATATAAGCTCCCCAAATCAGCGCAACAAATTCAGGGCGGTCTATATATGGATTCCTATTTCCCTGATATGTGAAAGCTGCATTATTTCGTGCTATTTCAAAAGCTGAGACTGGATCTCCATCATTCCACGCAAGTAATTGTTTGAGTTCCCAAGTTTGAAGACCTGGAAATGCCACAGAGCCTAAAATGTTTCCATTGCTGAAACCAGAAAGTTGTGTTTCATATCTTGTTACAAAATATAAAATCATTCTTGCAATATCTCCCTTAAATTCATCTATTGGTTCAAAAACAGTACCTGCGTAGCCTGCGGAAGCCGAACTTCCTAATTTTGAGCCATTTAATGAAGTAAAAGAAACCGTTCCTACTTTTCCAAATGGGTAATTTGATCGCATTCCGTTTACTTTGCCATCAGTTGGTGTCACAAAATGGACATCAGATCTCATTGGTAAGTTTTGATTAAATAAGCTTTGTGGTACTACGTGCTCCCTGTTATAACAATCTCCTTCACTGCTGTAATTACCACACTGGTTAGAACCGTGGTTATAGTTGTATGGATCTGATCCAAGTGGATTTTCTGAATACATATCCATTACAGTTCCGTCGTTTTCATAAAAATAATCTCGGTCTGTAGTTTGAAATGCATTTAATAATCCTGCATACCCTTTGTCTTGGTGCCCATTGGTAATTATTGTTTTAAGTTTTGATTTTAGGGTTGCTCCAGAAAGACCTGCTGTTCCGTCATAATAATTCGTTGGTGCTTGTGCAGAGATTGTACAAAATACAAAGCCCGTCAAAAGATTTAGTAATAATTTTTTCATGCTAATGTTAAAAAATAAAAGGTTAATAAAAGTTGTTTGAATGAATTTTTGTTTGGAAAATATTGTTTGGAGAATACTTAAGTATTATTCAGAAAATGATACATTGTATTTTAACTATTTAGAGTGTGTTTGATGGTTAGATGGTCTGGGATGAATTTTTGTATACTTAACACTAAATTTATAAGTCTGATGTATTATTAGCAAAAGAAAAAAAAGGGCACAACATATCAGATAAAAGATATCCTTTGAGGAAACCCTATGTTTACTATTACGTATTGCTTTTCTTTTTAATGTCCTTTTAAAACTCATTATATTACTTTTAAAAGGACAATTGATAGTTTAGCCCCATCATATTCGTTTTATCAAATTTTTGATAAAATGGCGAAATCATCGAAGCAGACTTACCCTTGCTGATGTTAAACAAAGAATTGATTTTGGGATATAACCAATAAGCTAGTTCTGTTGACAATATCCCAACTCCAGCACCTGCAAATACATCAGTTACCCAATGTTTGTTATTGATTACCCGGTATACACTTGTAAAAACCGCAAATGAATATCCCGATATTCCAAGCCAGTAATTGGTGTCCTTATATTCACGGAATAAAAAGTGGGCAGTCGAAAAGGCAACAGCAGCATGTCCCGAAGGAAACGACATATTATTGGATTTATCAGGTCGCTCTTCTCCGATTAATTTCTTACTTGGAAGTACAATAGCCGCTGTCAAAGCCTGGCTGGTTGCAAAAATAATTGTTCTTTCTTTAAAATTATGTTTACCCTTCATCCCTGCTAAATTCAAGGCATACACCATTGCAGCAGGGACGTACTGTGTATAATTATCCAGTTTTGAATTGGACAAATTATGTTCGTTCACTTCTCCCCTAACATCACGATCTATTTCTTTCATCTGAGGAACAGCAAAACTGATGGCTCCGGCTGTAATCAAGCTTGCCGGGATAATTAATTTCTTGTAACTTAATTGATGATGTTTCAGATCAGATACCTCTAAAGAATCATAGTAATCTACAGTATTTAACTTCAGACTGTCTTGTGCTGAGGCTAAACAACAAATCTGCATCAATATTATGAGCATATATTTTTTGAATAAATTTGTCATGGGAATATGCATTTTGATTTAATTTCTGTAATTATTTCTGAACATAGTTATTGCTGTTCCGATATAAAATCGGAATAAAAACAATAGAATTATATTGATTTAAAGATTAGTTAGATATTGGAGGCTGGTTTAAAAACTTCATTTTATTTATTGAATTACAGTATTTAAAAAAATCTGAAAAGTAATTATTCAAATTTCATTTTCTGAATTCTTACGGCATTCAGAATAGCAATAAGTGAAACTCCTACATCAGCAAAAACAGCTTCCCACATCGTTGCCAGCCCTCCGGCTCCCAGAACAAGTACAATTGCTTTCACTACAAATGCTAGGATGATATTCTGCCAAACTATCTTTTTTGTCTGTTTGCCAATATTAATTGCAATAGGAATTTTTGACGGTTTATCATCCTGAATTACGACATCGGCTGTTTCAATAGTCGCATCACTTCCTAATCCACCCATAGCAATTCCTACGTCACTCAATGCAACCACTGGTGCATCATTTACCCCGTCACCAACAAATGCAACGCTCTCTTTTCTTGCTTTAATCTCTTTAACTTTATTGACTTTGTCTTCCGGAAGTAAATCTCCAAAAGCATTATCAATTCCTATCTTATGCGCAACATATTTAACCACACTACTCTTATCCCCACTGAGCATGGTCACCTTAACATTAAGATTATGAAGTTTTTTGATTGTAATCCCTGCATCTTCTTTTATGCTGTCTGCAATAGTAATAAGGCCAGCAAATTTTCCTTCATATGCTATTGCGATGATAGTATAAACAATTGTGGAAGGGTCAATATCATATTTAATATTGAATTTATCCATTAGCTTAAAATTACCTACCAACAAATCTTTTCCGTTCACAGTCGCTATAAGACCGTGACCTGCAATTTCTTCCGTATTCTCAAGATTGATAGAACTATCAATTTCTCCAACATACTCATGAATAGCGGTTGCGACAGGATGCGTTGACTTACTCTCCAGTGCATTTACCAGCTTAAGAATTTCGTCCTGGTCAAAACCTGGCAGAATTTTAACTTCCTGAACTTTAAAAACACCTTCAGTCATTGTTCCGGTTTTGTCCATTACAACGTTTTGTATCTCAGCAATTTTATCGAGAAAATTACTTCCTTTAAATAAAATCCCATTTCTGCTTGCGGCACCAATCCCTCCGAAATATCCTAAAGGAATCGATATTACCAATGCACAAGGGCATGAGATCACTAAAAATACCAGCGCACGATACAACCAATCTCTAAATACATAATCATCAACAATGAAATATGGTACAACGCAGATTAAAATTGCCAATAAGACGACTATAGGTGTATATATACGAGCAAATTTTCTGATAAAAAGTTCTGTAGGTGCTTTTTGTGATGTGGCATTCTGTACCAATTCCAAAATCTTACTTAATTTACTATCTTCGTAAGCAGTAGTGATTTTTACTTGTGCGACGCTCGTCAGATTGATCATTCCTGCTAAAACTGACTCCCCTTTGCTTTTCGTATCTGGTTTACTTTCGCCTGTTAAAGCAGCGGTGTTAAAGGATGCCGAATCACTTAGCAATTCACCGTCCAACGCTAATTTTTCACCAGGTTTCAATTGAATAATCTCTCCTATTTTAGCTTGTGCAGCTTTTATAGTTTTAGGAATATTATTCTCCAAAATTGTAACCTCATCTGGGCGCTGGTCAAGTAAAGCTTTAATATTACTCTTAGCCCTTGTAACTGCGAGAGTTTGAAAGGTCTCTCCTACAGCATAGAACAACATTACAGCAACACCTTCAGGATATTCTGCGATAATAAATGCGCCGACAGTAGCAATGGTCATCAGTAAAAATTCCGAAAAGACATCACCTTTTACGATACTTTCAATAGCTTCTTTTATAACAGGAAGGCCAACAGGAGCATAAGCAGCCACATACCATATTGTCCTAATCCATCCATTAAACCATTCAATTTTCACGTAATTATCAAATACTATTCCCGTTAATAGAAGCACCAGTGATATTACTGATGGTAAAAACATTTGAAAAATAGTCTTATCCGTGCTTCCGTGGTCGTGCCCGTCTTCATCGTTATGATCATGATCATGCCCGTCGTTCGCTGTATGTTTCGATTTTTCCAGGAGATTATCAGCCTTTTTATCAATCTTTTCCTCTTGTGCAGAGCAGCATAGCTGTTTGCCCTCTGCGTCATACTTGTGAATGTGTTCCATAATATTTTGATTAAATGTTTACATTTTTAAATCTTAAAGTAAGCTAAACGTCGTTTCCTTCATCATGCTTACTTTTGTTTGAAATATTACTTTTTATTATCTTTCTAAACCATGTGAATTTATTAAGAGATAATAATATGTAAATTAAAACGGTAGAAAATATAGCCAGTACATACATATTGAGAGCAACTGCAGAGCCGACTGCCGCCGTAACCCATAAGGCAGATGATGTTGTCAGCCCCATAAGACTGTTGCTTTTATCCTTAAAGCTCAAACCTGCGCCGATAAAGCCGAGTCCCGTTGCTATCGCAGCGAGCATTCGTGCAATAGCAGATTTATCATCTGTAAGGTGAGATGCAATTGCAACAAACAGACACGAAGCCAAGGTAATTGCACCAAAAGTTCTGATTCCCGCATCTTTATGGGATGTTTCCCTCTCAAAACCTATAATACAACCTAATACTATTGACAAAAAGAGTTTAGCTGCAATAATTAACTCAAAGCGGAGATCCATATTCATATCAATTATTTTTTTTATTCTGCTTCAAACCATTATTTTTATAAAGGTAATAGGCTGTTTGATAATTGGCAATTGCCCTTCTTATTATTTCCGGCTTAGGTAATACAGCAATCTGATCGTTTTTTCCTTGTATATATTTAAAAGTCTCAACTTTTTGTTGGGGTGAAAGGATGACGAGATCATCATTCTCCATATAGGCAAGTTTTTGGTAAGTTCCCACAAATATTCTGGGAATATAGTTGTCGCTAATTACATTTTTCCCATACAGATTGCTTGTATATTTCCATCCTAAAAAGTTAAATAAAGTAGGATACAAATCAATTTGAGAACACATTTTATCGATTTTCAAAGACTGCTTGTCCTGAAGATTTACAATCATCGCGGGAATGTGGTATTTTGATATATCAATTTCATTTTTCCCGGCGCTGCTAGCACAGTGGTCTGCAACAATAACAATAACAGTATTTTTATACCATGGCTTATTTTTTATCTTTTTCAGAAATGCTCCTATTGCATAATCTGTATATTTAACTGCTCCTTCTCTTCCTGAACCAGAGGGAATATCAATTTTACCATCCGGATAGGTGAACGGTCGGTGATTTGACGTAGTCATAACAAAGTCGTAGAAGGGTTTGCCACTTTTATATTGCTGATCTGATTTTCTGATTACCTCATTGTAAAGATCCTCGTCACATATCCCCCATGCGTTTTCGAAAGTAATATTTCTATCATCGATTGAAGTTCTTGGCGCAAGATAGTTTTCCCTTGCAAATGCATTTCTGTTTCTATCAATAATGTTATATCCGTTATTCCCAAAATACTTGTTCATATTATCAAAATATCCGTCCCCTCCGTAAAAAAAACTTGTATCATAACCCTGCTCACTGAAAATTGACCCTATTGTTGTCAGCTGGTCATTATTTTTTCGTCTGACGATACTATTACCTGGTGTAGGTGGTATTGCGAGAGAGAGAGCTTCCATTCCTCGAACCGTCCTCGTACCTGTAGCATACATATTTGTAAATAAAACACTTTCTTTTGCAAGCGAATCCAATACCGGAGTTATATCCTGATTATTTCCAAAAGTTTTCATGAAATCTGCACTGAAACTTTCCATTGTAATCATAATTACATTAGGTCTTTGTATAGTTGCTGTGGTAGGTTTAATTTTTCTTTCGATTGAGAAACTGTTCTGCAGAAATATTGAACTGCTGTCTTTCAAATCATTTTTAATAATCTTAAAAGCATCCTTATTATCCATAAGTTGATAAAAATGATCGTAATTGATTTCATTATTATTATAAGCAGAAAAGAATGAATAGATTCCTGATTTTGACAATTCATTTTGATAGCGGTTGGTACTCAAATCCGCAAAATTGTTTTCGACTAAGAAAGCATAAACAAGAGTTGCTGCAAAAATTCCAACCGTTATTTTCAGCCTTGACAAAAATATGGTAGTGCCTTTGAAAGTATCAAAAAAATATTTTTTTCGGATACAGAAAAAAATTACAAAAAATGTGAGAATAATCATCACTGCAATTAATATGGGCAGGGGATAAGATTCATTGATATTATTAATTACTTCGTAAGTGTAAATAAGATAGTCTACAGCGATAAAATTAAACCGGCTTTCAAATTCCTGCCAAAAAGTTATTTCAGCAAAAAAGGAAAAAAACAGAATCAATATACCAAGAGAAAAAGAAAAGTAGGTAATGATTTTATTTAATCTAGAATCTACCAATCGTTGGGGCAAAATCAACAAATAAAGGCTATATGGAAATATGAAAAACAAACCTACCCCTATGTCATATATAAGTCCTAATAAAAATACTCTAATAAAAGATACTGCAGAAAACTCAGCCTTTTGAAATGAGGACAATACAAATCCCAGCCTTAGTAAAAAAGACATTATGATAAATAATAGAAAAAATCTGGTAAGCAATGCATAGCTGCTCTTAAAAAGACTTTTAGGTTTCATACCGAGAATAGATTTATTTTAAAGTTAAATGTGGATAGCGATCCCATGAACCGCCAAGCAAGCTTCCCGAAGTGATTCATAATCCGTAGGTCAGAGCCAACAATTATTACATCAAATCTGTTTTCCATATTCCAGTATTTTTGATTATTAGTATTTTAAATCTTTAAAGATGTGCTTCGCTTTCTTTGTGTCCTTCTGTTTCAATTTGAAAAGTAGTATGAGAAATTTTAAAATCAGTAGTAGCTATTTCTGTAAGTGTTTTTAGTAGAATATTCATATCCTCACTACGGTCAGCAATGACATGTGAACTCATTGCATTTACACCTGAAGTAAGAGACCAAACATGCAGGTCATGTAATTTTTTGACTCCATTTATGGATTCAAGAGATTTCCGTAAATCTTCTATGTTGACATCTTTTGGTGTACCTTCTAAGAGGACATTTATAGCCTCTTTCAAAAGTTTCCAAGTCCTTGGAAATATTAAAAGACCTATTGCAGCAGAAATTAATGGATCAGCATAATACCAACCTGTTGTTAACATTATTATTCCTGCAATCATTACTCCTATTGATGTTAATCCATCTGAAAGAACTTCAAAATAAGCGCCCTTCATATTTAGACTCTCAGAAGAATCTTTACGGATAATTATGATCCCAATGATATTTACCACTAAACCAATCCCAGCTACAATCAACATAGGAGTACTTTGTACCTCTGGAGGACTACTAAATCTCTGATATGCTTCAAACAAAACATATAGAGAAATACCTAATAAAACAACTGCATTAATAACGGCAGCCAATATCTCTGTTCTATAGTAACCAAAAGTTTTCTGAGAAGTTGCTTTTCTTTCACCTATCTTGATAGCAACGAATGCTAAAAATAGCCCTACCACATCTGTCAACATGTGCGCTGCATCAGCTAACAACGCAAGACTCTTTGTTGTAATACCTCCTATTACTTCTGCAATCATATATGTACCACTTAAGCAAAGTACAATCAATAGATTCTTTTTGTGCTTTGATGAGGCTGAAAGATTTTTATTATCATTATTCATAATTTCAAGATGTTATCATGTATTTAAACTACATTTCAAAATAGGAATCATTCTGTCTTTTAGCGGGAATATTTTTCTCACCAATCATTTGAAGAAGGTTAATTTCAATCGTGTGAGCCAAAGCTGTCATTGGCGTATCAACAGGAGTATTCTCAAAAGGATCCTGCATGATAATAGCTGTTTTCTCTATCGTAATAAATATAATAGGGACAATGATAGTAGTCGCTATTTCAACAGTCAACTGAGAATCTTCCAAACCAAAAGGCAGTAAAAAAGCAAAAACATAAATCAATGTATGAAGCAGGATACTGTAAGCTCTTGGAAATACTGTATTTTTCAAACGCTCGCATTTTCCCATGCTGTCACATAATCTCATAAGAACCTCATTTAACTGAACTTCTTTAAAATCTGAAATACGACCTTCTGCAGCAATTTTTCTAATATGTTCAGAATGCTTATCCAAAATTGCATTAGGAATATTTGTTCCTGTAATATTATGGGACTGCAGATAATTCTTCACTTTATCTGAAAATACCTGTTTTCTCAACGCTTCACCTAATGCATACACCCACACGATCTGTCTTTCTGTAAATACCCTGCTCTCCTCAGGTAGTTCAGGAACAAACTGTCTTACTAATCTTATAAAAGATCTTGAGTCATTGACTATAGCTCCCCATACGGTTCTTGCCTCCCACCATCTTTCATATGACTGTGCTGTTCTGAATGCCAGAAGTAATGACACTGCCGTTCCCAGCAAAGCGGGGATGCTTAATGGAATAGATATTTTTTTAAATAAAGATATATCATCCAAAAAACCTATAAGAAAAGCAAAAAATACAATCAATATGATCTGGTACTTAATCTGACGGACAAAATATCCTATTGAAATTCTTTTGTTGAGTAACATAGTTTTTTTGTATTTAATATTTATATGTTTTCTACCTTTTAATTTCGAGGGAAAACCCTTTATTTCTTTTTATTATTTTCAAGACCACATATAACAGCATAGTCACTATGCAACCTGTAATAAAAACATTATTGAAATGAAGGTGGTTATTCATAACTTCTGCCGTAAGATCAAATACAGTAAAAATCAGAAAGATGGCAAAAAGTCCGTTTTTTTCTTTAAGCAAAACTTTTCTGATACTGAACCTCAGCTGATTACTTTTGAACAATGAAAAATTAGGTATAAACGGAGGTACTCTTTCAGTCCACCTGATATAATAATCCCCAAATTTTCTTTCAAGAAACTGCTCCTCAGCAAATATGATTCTTTCATAATAGATCCAATAAAAAAGGATGAATGAAACTATAAACCATATGTTTTCAGTAAACAGAGCTACACCAAGCCACATAAAGAAATTTCCGAGATACAGTGGATTTCTGACAATACTGTAAATTCCTGTTGTATTTAATTCATCAGCCACCTGACCCGCTTTTGTGTTTCTGCCTGATGTATTTTTTGGAGTAAAACCAACTGTGTAAATTCTTATGCTTAATCCGAAAATACTTATAAGGAGGCAAAACAATTCATAATAAACATTACATTCAGAGCTACTTCTGTTCCAGTTGGTCTCAATAAAAACTGCTAAACCAATGAAAAGAATGATAAGCGGTAAAAAACTTCTGTATCTGAACAGCCAGTTACCTTGTTTTTCAAGTTCTTGTTTTAAGGCCATAATCATTAATTTTTAAATAAGAGTGAAACACCTTAAGGTTAATTTCACTCTTTGAGTTTACTAATGCCCATGATCTCCAGCGTTCGATAGTTTAGCATTCACGAAGAAAGCTCCTTTAACGACAATCTTTGCATCTTTTGGAATTTCAGTAACAGGAGTAATAGCGGTATAGCCCATTTCTGATGAACCTTTCGCCACTTCAACTTTTTCAAAATTCATTTTCTTCCCCTGTTCTTTCGCGTGATTTCCAGCTTCCTGTTCATTTTTGTGACCGTGTTCAGCTTCTCCTTCATCATGTCCATGTCCATGATCATCATCTGCCTTCTCTAGAGCTTCATGCTCCTCAGCTTTTTTGTCTGTCTGTACAAATACATAGAACTTACCGTCAGCCTCTACAATTGCCTCATCGGGAACTGCAGGCGTTGTCGCACTCTCAAGATTAATTACACCTGTGATATTCATTCCGTCGATCAACCCCACTTTATTTCCTGTAACATTGGCATGAACAGAAATGGTCTTGCTTTCATTTTCAAAAGAAGAACCAATACTATAAACTTTTGCATTATAAAGCATTTCAGGGTTATTGGTCAGCTTAAACTGTACATTTTGACCTACTTTCATTTTAGGAAGGTCTCTTTCGAAAACTTGAAGATCCAAATGAATCGAACTGTTATCAATCATTTCCAAAACTGGAGACGAAACATCCACATAACTTCCTATCTGCGCATTGATATTACTTATAATACCACTTATAGGAGCAGTAATGACCAATCCTGAACGTAGATTCCTGTTATTAACCTTTCCTGGGCTTATTCCCATCAGCTGAAGTTGTCTCTGTAAAGATGCTCTTTGTGTTCTCAGACTCTTCAGTTCGGCATCAGAACTCTGTAGATTCTTTTTGGCTCCTGCATCATTGTCAAATAGCTCTTTCTGCCTTCTGAATTCCTGCTCTGCAAAAGATATTCGACTGTTTACGGTTAAATATTGCTCCTGCAGCTGAATGTATTCTGGATTACTGATGCTTGCCAACACCTGCCCTTTTCTTACATAATCACCAATCTGAAAATTAATGGTCTTAATAACACCTCCATATAAAGAGGTCACTGTAGCTTTTTTATCATTAGGAACCCTCAACAATCCGTTGGCTTTTATGGTTGACGTTAGGTCTTTCATTTCAACTTGTCCCAGTAAGACTCCTACAGATTTCATTTGTTCTTCTGTAAGTTCAGCAATAGTTTTCGGTCCTTCTTCGTGAGCACCCTCTTCAGCTTGTTCTGTTTTGGGTTTTTCTGTTGTTGCTTCCGCTGTATCTTTCTTTCCGCAACTAACAGCAAAAAGTGAAATTAAAGCTAGAGATACAATACTATATTTGATTTTCATCTTTATAAATTTATTTGTCAGATGAAGTACCTGTAATACTGATTAATTAATAGCATTACAGGCATTTCATTTTATTGATTGATTATTGAATTAATGATAATGACAGATTCATTGACCTGCTGAATGGATTGCAGATATTTCAACTGAATATTGGTAGAAGTCTGCAAAGCAAAAAGATATTCCACATATGATATTTCCCCTGTTTTATATCCCAACTGCCCTGCTTTTGTAATCTTCTCAGCATTTGGAATAGCCAGATTGACATAGTAATCATACTGTTTTATATTTTGCTGATATTGGTTCAAAGCATTTTCAAGCTGTGCTTCCAATTGTTTTTGCTGAAACTTCGCATTGGACTCCGCCATTTGCTTTTGATAATCCAGTGAACGAATTCTCGCCTTGGTTGCACCAAAAGTTAATGGAATAGAAACTCCAATTGTTGCAGAATGAAATCTGTTTCCACCGTTAAAATATTGATCCATTCCATTTACAGTCTGAAAACCAATCAGTGACTGATTTGTATAACCTATTGTGAAATCCGGTAAACCTAGGGACTTTTCAACCTTTTTGTTTTTCTCAGCAATCTCCATATCCTGATAAAAAGCCCTTACCGTAGGATGTCTTGCAACAACAGTACTGTCCAGAACATAATCCGCTTTCAGAGGATGATAATTCTCATCATATAATATGGTAAAATCCTCAGAAGTATTTAAAAGTGCCTTTAGGTTTTTGTAAGCATTAATCAAATACACCCAATTTTGTTTGAGTAACAGATTAATTTCTCCTTTCTGCGTTTCAGCGGTATTAATTTCAATTTTTTTAACATCTCCCGCTTTAAACCTAACTGTTGCAATTCTAATAAAATCGGTATATAAGCTGTCCAGGTTTTGAAGTTTTGTCTGATTGTACTGCAAGTACTCAATCTGATAATAATATGTTCTAACCTGTTTAGCGAGTTCATTTGCAGACACCTCTTTACTTATTTGTTTACCTTTCACCTGCTCGTTAATAAGGTCTTTTTTGGCTTTAAATAAGCTGGGAAATGGAATTGTCTGAGAAATGGAAAACATTTGATCAAACTTTTTCGAGTTATACTGTCCCAATTGCATATCTGCATTCATTTTAGGAAGTTCTTTGGCGGTAGGCAATAATGCTTCCGTGGCCTTAATATCCAGATCTTTTGACTTCATCAGGTTATTGTTGGTTAGCGCCATCTTGGTAGCCTCCTCAAGACTCAACGGATTACCCTGCTGTGCTTTAAAAGTCTGACCTAAAAATAAGAATCCTAATATCACAAGTGTTGCAACTGATTTATTACCTATTTTCTTTATGTTGATTTTTGTATTAAAAATAATATAAAGCATAGGCAATACAAATAATGTCAGGAATGTAGCTGTTACCAAACCTCCAATAACAACTGTTGCCAGTGGTTTCTGAACTTCTGCTCCTGCTCCCGTAGAAATTGCCATTGGCAAAAATCCTAATGAAGCCACCGTCGCTGTCATCAAAACGGGTCTCAACCTCGTTTTGGCACCTACCAATACGCGCTTTAGAATATCGGTTTCGCCTTCTTTTTCCAGTTGGTTGAAAGTGCCTATCAAAACAATTCCGTTCAAAACCGCAACTCCAAATAAAGCAATAAATCCAATTCCTGCACTGATACTGAATGGCATATCTCTTAATATTAAAGCGAAAACACCACCAATAGCACTCATTGGAATGGCTGTAAAAATTAGCGCAGCCTGTTTAAAAGAGTGAAATGTAAAATATAAAAGCATAAAGATCAGTAGCAACGACACAGGAACAGCAATCATCAACCTTGCGCTCGCCGCCTTTAGATTTTCAAACTGACCACCATAGGTGAAATAATATCCCGACGGAAGTTTAACCTGTTGATCCAGCTTTTTCTGAATATCTTCCACAACGCTTTCAACATCTCTGCCTTTGACATTGAAACCGATAACAATTCTTCTTTTTCCTGCCTCACGACTGATTTGTGCGGGACCTAATTTATAACTGACATTTGCCACCTGTGAAAGAGGAACCTGCACTCCGGAATTGGTGGAGATCATCAGGTTATTTACATCATCGATATTAGTTCTGTTCAGACTGTCTAAACGGACAACAAGATCGAATCTTCTTTCATTTTCGAAAACCTGCCCTGCTGCCTGTCCTGCAAATGCAGTACTTACAGCACTGTTAACATCCTGAATATTCAGTCCATAATTGGCCATTCTTGTTCTGTCATATTCCACATTAATCTGCGGTAGCCCACTAACACGTTCTATTTGTGGGGAAGTTGCTCCCTGAACCAATTGAATAACTTTTGCTGTTTTATCTGCATAAATTGCCAATGAATCTAAATTCTCACCAAATATCTTCACCGCAACGTCCTGTCTGATACCGGTCATTAGTTCATTAAAACGCATTTGGATCGGCTGGTTTTTTTCAAAGAAAACTCCTGGAATGGTTTCCAGTTTTTCAGAAATTTCGTCGGCTAATTGTTCATAGGATTTCTTGGTTTTCCATTCATCCTGTGGTTTTAGTACGACAATCATATCCGTGGCTTCCGGCGGCATAGGATCAGTAGGGACTTCTGCAGCTCCTGTTTTTCCGACAACCATTTTTACCTCATCGAATTGCTTGATAATTCTTGAAGCCTGCATTGAAGTTTCTATACTTTGACTTAAAGAACTTCCCTGTGGTAAAATACAGTGAAAAGCAAAATCTCCTTCCTGTAATTGAGGAATAAATTCTCCTCCCATTCTACCAAAAATCAGAACTGCAACGGCAAATATGGCAACTGTTACTCCCACCAGCCAATATTTAATTTTCAAAGCTTTTTCCAAAAGAGGCTGATAGATTTTTTGGAGTCTGTTCATCATCTTATCTGAGAAAGTCTCTTTATGAGAAGGTTTTTTTGATAAGATCAAGGCACTCATCATAGGAATGTAAGTCAGTGACAAAATCAAAGCTCCTAGAATTGCAAACCCTACTGTCTTAGCCATTGGTGTGAACATTTTACCTTCAACACCCACTAAAGTTAGAATCGGAATATAAACGATTAAAATAATGATCTCTCCGAATGCAGCACTGCTTCTAATCTTTGACGCAGAAAGGAAAACCTCTTCATCCATTTCATTTTGAGTCATTACCTTCATACTTTTTCTCATTCCAAGATGATGAAGGGTGGCTTCGACAATAATCACTGCACCATCTACAATCAAACCAAAATCAATAGCTCCTAAACTCATCAGGTTGGCGCTTACCCCAAAAACATTCATCATTCCTAAAGCAAATAGCAATGAAAGGGGAATTGCTGAAGCTACAATCAAACCAGCTCTTAAATTTCCAAGGAAAATAACCAAGACAAAGATTACGATCAATGCTCCTTCAATCAGGTTTTTTTCTACAGTACTGATTGCTCTTCCTACCAGATCTGTTCTGTCCAAAAATGGCTCAATCACAACATCTGCCGGAAGCGATTTCTGAATGGTAGGAATTTTTTCTTTAACTCTTTGAACGACTTCATTACTATTGGCGCCTTTCAGCATCATAATTACACCTCCCACTGCATCTACTTCGCCATTATAAGTCAAAGCTCCATAACGGACTGCGTGGCCTAAGCCAACATTGGCTACATCTTTAATGAAAATCGGAACACTACCCGTTTCATTTTTGACAGCTATATTTTTTACATCTTCAATCGAAGTAACGATTCCGATTCCACGAATAAAATAGGCATTCGGCTTTTTATCAATATAAGCACCTCCGGTGTTTTGATTGTTTTTCTCTAAAGCAGTAAATATATCTGTAATACTTACTCCCATTGCTTTTAGACGGTTTGGATTTACTGCAACTTCATACTGTTTCAACTCTCCTCCAAAGCTGTTAATTTCCGCAACACCAGGAGTTCCGTTAAGCTGTCTGCGGACAATCCAGTCCTGCATTGTTCTTAGCTCCTTACTGCTGTATTTTTTCTCACTGCCTTTTTTAGGGTGAAGAATATATTGATAGACTTCGCCCAAACCTGTACTTACAGGAGCCATTTCAGGTGTTCCCACACCTTTCGGAATTTCTTCGGCAGCTCTTTTTAATTGTTCGCTGATTAACTGACGGGCAAAATAAACGTCTACATCTTCTTTGAAAACAACGGTAATAACTGATAGCCCAAACCTTGAAATACTTCTTGTTTCTTCAATATTTGGGACATTGGCAATACTTTGCTCGATTGGAAAAGTAACGAGTTGCTCCACTTCCTGTCCTGCAAGCGTCGGGCAAACTGTAATAATCTGTACCTGATTGTTGGTGATGTCCGGTACGGCATCAATAGGTAATTTTGTGGCGCTCCAAGCACCCCAAATGACTAACATCAAAGTCATCAAGCCTATGATGATTTTATTTTTGATGCTAAATCTTATGATATTATCTAACATTGAATTTAAGTTTTTATTGAAATTCGAAATGTGTTCATCAATTGTGATGAACCTAAAACGAAATACAAAGATGAACAGGATTACAATGCAATCATATTGCAAAGTATCCATGACAAATTGATGAAAGACACGCACCTTTCATTGAATCAATAAAAACTAAATCTTGGGGGGTTGCCAAATTTGGTCGTATACCAAATACGCAAAGTCATTTTTCTGAAAATGAATCTTTTTTGAAAAATATTCAGTGACCTTTTTTTGAAGTGGAAGAGGTTCACTTTTAAAAGAAGCTACTGTTATCTGACAACAGTTACAAGTACATAATGGAGAACAAATATCTCCTTTGTCTTTAGAATGAGAATCTTCAGAATTGCTGATAGTACTGTAAGAATCTTTAGAATTATTTGGAGACTGCGCATGGATATCATTACAAGGCACTACGGCAAGCACCATGAAATAAATAATTAAAAAGAACTTAACTAATCTCACTTTACAAATATAAATATATTTTTCAAAGTTTAACTAAATATTCTAAAAACTTTTAAAATAAAAATTCTTGAAAAACAAAAACTTATTATTAATAAACTTTTTAAATTTCGCAACTATTAACAAACGACAATCAAATGTAGATTTTTCATCTGTTTTATTTTTGACTAATGATACTGTGAAGCTGTCTGTCTACTACATCAACAAACTAAAATGAATGGTGAAACTTTGATAAGATCTGCCATTTCATTTTTTTATCGATATTTTTATTCCAACTCATCTTTTTCTTCTAAAACTGCAAAACACAAAGTTCTGATTGGTATTAAAAGGTGTTCTGTGGTCTACGGTAAAGCATTCTATTTTATTGAAATGTTCCTTAAAGCGACTTTCCAATGAACTTTCAGAATACTGTTTGATTTCAATACCACTACATTTTATCGGACCTTGTTCTGAAAAGCTCCCGATTACCAAAATTCCTGTTGGTTTAATGTTCTGTTTAACCGTATCGATGTAGCTTTCAATTTCATTATCCTCTGTCAAAAAATGAAAAGCAGCCCTGTCGTGCCAAAAATCATATTGTTCTGTGGGTTTAAATGTACTGGCATCTTCAACTATCCATTTTACACGGTTTGACTTTTCGCCAAGTCGTTGCTTAGCTTTACTAAGTGCTGTCTCTGATATGTCTAAAACTGTAATGTCCTGATAACCCAAGTCAAGCAAGTGATCAACAAAAAAACTATCTCCTCCGCCAATATCAATTATTTTGGCCGTTTTTGATACATTGAATTCTTTAATAAATGCTAATGACGTTTCGGGTGTAGGCTGATACCAGCTTACTTCTTCCAAAGCTTTGGTATTGTATATTTTTTCCCAATGATTTTTTCTATCAGATAATGACATATCTCTTTAATTTTTTGTACTATTCAAATTTAACTCATTTTTTTTTTACTATCTCTCACGTTTAACCACAAACTTACCTTTACCAATAGTATCAAGACGGGAACTTCTACCAACGGTCCAATAACTCCCACAAATGCTTGTGGGGAATAGATACCGAAAATAGATATTGCTACTGCTATAGCCAATTCAAAATTGTTTCCTGTGGCTGTAAATGCGATGGATGCGTTTTTGTCGTAAGGAATTTTTAAGGCTTTATTGATAAAGAAACTAACGAAGAACATTAGTATAAAATAGATAATTAGTGGTATGGCTACTTTTATTACATCCATTGGTAACTCTAATATTTTATCGCCTTTCAAGCTGAACATTAATACTATGGTAAACAGTAAAGCATATAATGTAATGGGCGATATTTTGGGTACAAATTCCCTGTTATACCATTCTATCCCTTTTGATTTTACCAATGCATAACGGCTTATAAAACCCGCTAAGAATGGAATGCCTAAATATATCAATACGCTTATTGTAACATCTTTCATTGATACACTTACATTGAAATTTGCCAATCCTAATTTACTCGGTAACACATTAATAAATAACCAAACTAAGAAGCTATAAGAAAGCATCTGGAAGATACTATTTAATGCCACTAACATAGCTGTATATTCTCTGTTTGCTTTAGCTAAATCACTCCATACGATTACCATTGCGATACATCTTGCCAAACCTATCAGTATCAAGCCTGTCATATAATCGGGTTCATTTCGTAGAAACAAAACGGCTAATCCGAACATCAGCAAAGTACCGATAATCCAATTCAGAAACAACGATATGCCGATTACTTTTTTATCCTTAAATGCTTGGGGCAATAATGAGTAATCTACTTTTGCCAATGGTGGGTACATCATCAGTATCAGACCTATTGCCAAAGGAATGTTTGTGGTGCCGGCTGAAAGAGCATCCGTAATTTTTGAAATACCCGGAAAGAAATGTCCCAATCCTATACCAACTGCCATTGCAAGGAATATCCATAAGGTAAGGTAACGGTCAAGAAATTTTAGTTTTGGTTGCATAGCGTTGCTAATTTGTAAGTTCTTTATATTGGTTTGCTGTCAATAAGTTTTCTAATTCTGTAAGGTCTTTGATTTCAATTTTTATCAACCAACCATCTTTATATGGGTTGTCATTGATAAGTGTAGGTGCTTTCAATAGTAGGTCGATTGTTTCAATGATTTTACCCGATACGGGCATAAATAAATCCCTGACCGTTTTAACCGCTTCAACAGAGCCGAATACTTCATCCTGCTGAAAATTATATCCAACATTCGGTAAGTCTGCATTTACAATTTCGCCCAATTCACTTTGTGCAAATTCTGTGATGCCTATTGTACCAATATTCTCTTGTACTTTAATTCAAGTATGTTCTTTTGAATACTTTATATCGTTTGGAAGTTCCTTTTTATCATTTTTAGGATTAATAACCTCTTCTTAAATTTTCTGCGTATTCGTTTGGTAGTGGGCTTTCTTCAACTGCTTTTGCTGATTTTTCAATATCATAATCAAAGCGTATAAATTCTACACTGATACTATCTTTATCTAGTACTGAACTATCTTCATTGATTGTAAGCATCACGTAGCCACCTCTTACATCATTATCTTTAGGTTTACCTACCGAACCAATATTGATGGCGTGTCTGAAATGATTTTTTCCGTCAATACCAGAATTTAAAATACGGTGGTATGGCTTGTGTGTATGCCCGAAACACAAAATGTCCGCGTCCGCCTGTTCCATAATTCTGAGCATACTTTTTTCTTCTCTATCCTCAAATAAATATTCATTTATTTTTCTTGGACTTCCGTGTACTAATAATAAATTGAGCTTATCTTCATTCAATTGAAATTCTACTTTGATATGTGCAGGAAGTGTACGCAAATAGGCTCTTTCTTCATCTTTCATAATAGAGTTGGTAAATGAAATAGAGATTTTCCCATTATCTTTTTCCCCGTCTGTTTTGTACGCACATCCACAATCGTTGCTCATACGCCCGATGCCAAAATCATAATTTCCTGCAATGGTTGGTATTTTCCTTTTACGGATTTCGTTTACAACTTCATTTGCCCAAATATTATAACCTACCAAATCGCCTAAGCAATAAATACTGTCGGGGTTTCTTTTTTCTACATCTTCAAAGAATGCTTCTAAGGCAGGTAGATTGGCGTGAATGTCGCTGAATAATGCAATTTTCATTTTTATTGATTTTTATGTTTTGAATTTTGTTTTACTTATTAAGATATTAACAACAACCACCTCCTGGCGTACAAGCGTTTGAATTGTTTACAGATAATTCAGTCAAATTTTTCTTTTGTTTCTCTGAAGGAATGCCACAAGCATCCTGAGCCAAACACGCAGTCGTTTTATTTTTTAGTACAAATGTTTTCCCGTTAAACTCCAAATCGTACTTGCCAATTGTTCCGCTTTGATATTCTACTTCTATCTCAGCATCTTCCATTCCCAATTTTTCTTCAGATAACTTGATGATGTTTAATAGTTTGGTCGGCTTTAATCTATGCTCGTAATCATCTGCATTCCATAATTGAAAGTTGACCACTTTTTCATTTCTGATTGTTCCACCACAATCGATGAAATTCTTTGTAATTACACCCACTTCTGTAACGTGAAAGTGTTCTGGTACAAATATTCCGTTCTCTAATTGAAATTCAACATTATCTAATGTTGGTAAGATTTCTTTGATGTCTGATAGTTTCATAAATCTTCTATTTTATTATGATATTTTTCTATACTTTGGAATTCTATTTTTGATATACAAATTTAATCGATACATAATATTGCAATATAACGATATTAAGGAATGTAAAAAAATGCCTTTAACAGCATTGATTTACTTTTACTTCCTGTTCAAAGAATTGATTGAAATACTCTTGTATCTCTTTCCATTTCTTTTCTTCTATACAATAACAAACTGATTTTCCATCTATTGTACCCTGTATAATACCCATATATTTCAACTCTTTTAAATGCTGCGAGATTGTCGCTTGCGCCAAACCTAATTTATCCACCAAATCATTGCAAATGCAGGATTTTTGATTGATAATATATTGAAGTATAGCTACCCTTGCAGGATGTCCAAAAACTTTAAACAAAGAAGCTAATTTATTTTGTTCATCTGAAAACATATCTGATTTTGTAAGCCCCATACTTAATTATTTAATATCGCAATATTACGATATTAAATTTGAAATACAAAAAGATTTAATAGCTTTTTACAAATTATATTTAAAAAAGGTATCAGGATATAACTTCTATTTTTTATAAAATTATATTTTGAACTTGTTACCATCTTTGAGACAAAATCATACACATTATTAATAATTTTCTAAAATTTTTTCTTTACAACTTTTAAAGACAATCTTCTCGCATAAATCCAGTGATAAATGAATGTGAAGCTCTCATTCCTTTTGTTTCTAATTATTAGACACTAAGAAGGATGCTATATCTCTCACAACTTTACTTATAAATACAGGATATCTCTGGAAAAAAATGTTTTTCTTTCTGATCATTAAGCTGGATTTCTTTTTCAATAAAAAATACTCCGCTAACCTCACACAACTCCCTACAGGAAAAATATTAGGATGTTTTTTGCTAAATTCAAATCTTACGATCTCTCTTGGAAATCGAAAGATATATAAATAAAAAATATATGAAGATTATTAACAAAAGATGACTAGCAGCTTTTTTAGGATGTCGAACTTAAGTTTTGTCTTCTTCAAGACATTTTTGAAATCTTAACAGACAAATTTCAATATCTTTTTAAAAAAACTGTATCATTACTTTACAAGGCATATCAACTTCGAATATAGATCCTCTATACAACTATCTTTGTCTGATAATTTAATTATCTCAGAAATCTTTTTACATTCTTTTGTCAAGATATTTTTGTTTAAGTAACATCATGTCCTCACTAACTTTGCTATCTAATATCTTCGCATAATGCTGCGTAGTTTTAATACTTTTATGACCTAGCATTTTACTTACACTTTCAATAGAGACCCCGTTAGATAAAGTAACGGTTGTTGCAAAAGTGTGGCGTGCAATATGGTAAGTTAATTCCTTATTGATACCACACAGATCTGCAATTTCTTTCAAATAGGCATTCATCTTTTGATTACTAAGAATAGGCAGAAGTTTTCCACTATTAAGGCAAGCCGGATGATTTTTGTATTTTTTAATAATTTTCTCTGTTTGAGAAAGTATGGGAATATTAGAAGTAGTTTTAGTTTTCTGACGTTTGGTATAAATCCATTGAGAGCCATCAAGACCTAAATTGATATTTTGATATGTTAGTTTTTGGGTATCAATGTACGCCAGTCCGGTGAAACAGCTGAACAGAAAAATATCTCTAACCAAAGACAATCTCTCATTTGTAAAATCTTTGGTAAAAAGCACTTCAATTTCCTGTTCATTAAGAAACATTCTCGTCACTTCATTAAACTTAGAATGATAGTTCATAAAAGGGTCTCGCTCTATCCATCCATTCGCAAGACAAATACGAACAATCTTACCAAAATTCTTAATATACTTAACAGCAGAATTATTGTTGCAGGATCTCTCGGTTCTTAAAAAAAATTCAAAATCATTTAGAAAAGCATAATCAATCTTTTTAATTTCAATGTCGGTAATACTATATTTCCATTTCAAGAAATCTTTTGTATGTTTGAGACATGTTTTATAACGTGTCAATGTTCCTTGTGCAAATTCTTTTTCAATCAGTTTCTCCATTCGATCATTATGATCCTGAAAAATAGGAATGAGCATTCTGGTCAATTTACCTTTACCAACTAACTTATTTTTAAGAGTCTCACAAGTTACTGTTTCCTTATCTCTGATTAATTCGTGATAGGCATCATAAACTTTCTGCTCAAAAGTTTTCAAATAAAAATTAAGTGATCTAAATTCTTCAGAAGAGCCACTAACCTTCTGCATTGCAGAATTCCATTTTGAAGCCTTTACTGTACGTTTTGTGCTTATCTCGGATATCTTGCCATCAATTGTAATTCGTAAGTAAATAGGAGACTCTCCTAAAGAATTGATTTTAGCTTTTTTTACATAGAAAAGTAAATTGAATGTCTTGTTCATTTCGTAAAGGGTTTGAGATTTAAAATTAATCTTAGCAAAAACTTATCACAAGATATTCAGTTCCTGAACTAGCTACTGAACAGGGTTTGTTGAATTTTCAGTGACCTTTTTAAACCTATTTTAACAGGTCACTGAATAGGTCACTTTCAAATTGTGCTTTTTTAACTTTCTTTGAATAGACATAAAACGAAAAAAGCTTTAAAACATATGTTTTAAAGCTTTTTGCACTACTTTGATATTGTAGTTGCGATCCGGACGGGACTCGAACCCGCGACCTCCGCCGTGACAGGGCGGCATTCTAACCAGCTGAACTACCGGATCATTTTTTTAAAGAACGTCGTTTCTTTTTCGTGGTTGCAAAATTACATCTTTTTTTGTTATCTGCAAATTATTTTTGAAAAAATGCCTCCCAATACTGGAAGGCATTCATTATCAAACTTATTTTTTTTATAAGTGAGCGCTTAATTTTTCAGCGATTACCTCTTTTGGAGCTACACCTACTAATTTGTCTACTACTTCTCCGTTCTTAAAAATAAGAACTGTAGGAATATTTCTGATGCCATACTGCATTGAAATCTCCTGGTTGTTGTCTACATCTACCTTTCCAACTACTGCTTTTCCTTCAAAATCTGAAGCAACTTCTTCGATGATTGGTCCTAATGTTCTACATGGTCCGCACCATACTGCCCAGAAGTCTACTAATACCGGTTTATCAGATTTTAATACCGTATCCTGGAATGAGCTGTCTGTAATTTCTAAAGCCATTTTGTTTCTTTTATTTTAATTAATATTATTTTCTTGTTTACTCTTATTGAGCAGTCAAAATTACGATTTTTACATCATAAGACTATCTATGCTCAACATTAGTTTTTTCTATAGCAAAGTCCTTTGAGATTTCTTTCAGGGCATCCACCAGGGCATCAATATCTGATTGTGCCGTCATATGGCTGAAAGATATACGTAAAGGGGTACAATGATCCATTTCATCTTCACTGAGTACCATCATCATCACCATAGAAGGTTTTGAGGCTCCGGAAGAACATGCACTTCCCTGGGAAATCGCAATTCCTTTCATATCAAGCTGAAGGCCGATCAATGGGTTTTTATAGGGTAATAATGCACTTAATACCGTATAAAGACTGTTTTCTTTCTCAGCACTGCGTCCGTTGAATTTTATCCCTTCTATTTCAGCAGAAAGCCTTTCAATAGCATAATCTTTGATTGACTGCATATGATTGGTATAATCTTCCATATGATTCAGGGAAAGTTCTAATGCTTTTCCAAGTCCTACAATTCCTGCCACGTTTTCTGTACCTGCTCTCAGGCTTCTTTCCTGAGGACCTCCTGTAATGATACCTTTTAAACCTGTTGCCTTTCTGATGAAAGCAAAGCCGGCTCCTTTGGGACCGTGGAATTTATGGGCACTGCAGGAAGCAAAATCAACCGGAATACCGGAAAGATCAAGGTTCATATGGGCCATAGTCTGTACGGTATCCGAATGGAAAAGCGCGTTATTCTCTTTGCAAAGCTCAGCAACCTTTTTTAAATTGATGATGTTTCCGATTTCATTGTTGGCATGCATTAAGCTTACCAAAGTTTTTTTATCTGAAGATTTTAATAATTCTTCCAGTTTATTAAGATCAATATCTCCTTTTTCATTAGGACGGATGTAGTTTACCTCCACTCCTTTTCTGCTTTTCATATCCAAAATACTCTCAGAGACACATTTATGTTCGAGAGGAGAACTGATGATTCTCTCAACCCCAAGGTGTTCTACCGAAGATTTGATGATCATGTTATTGGATTCTGTTCCGCAGGAAGTGAAAATGATCTCAGCAGGAGTTACATGAAGATAGTCTGCAACCTGTCTTCTTACATTTTCAATAAGGATTTTTGCTTCCTGGCCAAAGCTGTGAGTTGAAGACGGGTTTCCGAAATTCATCTTCATCGTACCTACCATTGCATCTATAACTTCATCTGCAAGCGGAGTGGTTGCGGCATTATCTAAATATATTTTATCCATTATTATTTTGAATATTTTAATTCTACTGAGGTAAACTGAAAATCTGCAGGAACTGCAAACATAAACCAGGGATTAGAAATCATCTGAATCTCCATTCCACCGGATGGCGGGCCGGCAGGAACTTCTACGTACAGGACATTATTTTTCACCGATATACTTTTGATCTGCGAAATCTTGTGGCTTCCTGATCTGAAGCTTCCCAAATTATAGACAATAACTTTCTTGTTTTTTGGGAATTCCGGAGAATGAGAAGATTCTTTTCCTTCTTCCACCAATTGAAAGCCTGCCTTCATGACATTACGAAAATCAGTCTCGTCTTTAATGATTCTAAAACCAGGCTGCTCTGTTCCACCTTGTGACTCAGAGGCAAGGAGTTCTGCGTTATTTTGCATGCTTGATGACTTTTGAGAGGGTACATTTGTACAGCTCATTATGATTGCAGAGAATACGATTAACAGCCTTTTCATTTTTTACACTTTTATCATCCAAAATTAATGAAAAAATTGGTAATGTCCCTCATTTGCCCACTTCAACATTGGCCGATCGCCAGAAGTATCACCGAATGCAATAATTTTATCGTACTTAGAATCGTTAATTTCCTCCTTTATTCTGACCAGTTTTTCTTTTCCGTTGCAGTTTTTGCCAATAAAATTCCCGGTGAAAACACCGTTTTTAAACTCTGCCCGTGTAGAAACAAGCTGCATTTTCAATTCTTCTGCAAATGGCTTTACCCAAATATCCAGTGAAGCTGTCACCAATAAACTTTGTGTATTATTCCTATCGATATTTTTTATAAAGTCTAATGCATTCTCCCTTACAATTTTAGGATAATGATGTTCAAAAAACTGTTTAGATTTTAATTCAATTTTTTCCTGGGTTTGTCCTTTGAGAATGGAACCTATGAAACTTTTTTTTACTTTTTCAGTTTCCGCCAGTTTCAGTTTCAGTAAAATAAAGAGCGGAACGTGCTTTAAAAACTGTATTCTATATCTTGTAGAATCGTAAAACTTAAGATACATAAACATAGTATCTTTATAAGTCAGGGTTCCGTCAAAATCAAAACAATACAATTTTTTCATTTTTTAAAGCTTTAATTTTTTAAATATAAATTCAGGGATATTCCTGATAATCATCATGATAATACTCCAAACCGGCAAAACATATGCCACATTCTTCTGCTTTTTGAAAGCGTTATAAATACTGGCAGCAGCTTGCTTTGCGGTAGCTGTTAATTTAGGATTTAACGGTAAACCTTCTGTCATTTTGGTAGCCATAAATCCGGGTTTTATGGTAAGGACATGTACTTTTTTATCAAACAGGTAGTTCCTTAGACCACTCAGATACGCTGTAAAGGCAGCTTTAGCACTTCCATAGATAAAATTACTCTGCCTTCCTCTGTCTCCCGCTACTGAAGAAAGCCCGATAATCGTTCCCGACCTTCTGCTCTCAAACTTCTGGGCAAAATAATTCATAACCGGAACCAGCTTTGAGTAATTAATATCAATGATACGCTGTGTGTTTCTGTTATCATACAGGCCTTCCTCCGTTCCTTCGCCCAAATATCCTACGGCACAAAATAATACATTTGAATTGACATAATCAAATCTGTTGTAATCAATTTCTTTTGTCAGATCCAGTTCAATCACTTCAGACTGCTGCAGAAACTTGACGTCAATATGTCTTGCAAACCTTTCTGTAGTTTCTTTATTTGAGGTAAAAAGATAGATTTTTTCAAATTTTTCTCCTTCCTGAAGTGCTTTTTCCACAAAAGCCTGTGCCACTTCAGATGTACTTCCCAGGACTATCATTATGAGTTGTTGTTTATGATTCTTTTGTGCTGTAAAGACACAAATTTAGGACTTTGAATATTTTTCAGGTAATTGGTCAGAGACGATCTGCTCATACTGTCTTTGGTAAGATAAATTCTCCCTCCAAATTCCTGGACGATACTGTCCAGCTGATCTACCAGTTTTTTTACTTTTGAATTTACCTTAAAATCAAGTGCCAGCGTGTATCCTTCTACAGGAAATGAATTGTAAGCCTGCGGATTATTTTTTCCAAAGAGTTTCAACACCGCCAGAAAGGATCCGTTTCCACTTTTAGCAATGGTTTCCAGAATTCTTTTCATTCCTTCTTTCCCTGCTTCTTTGGGGATCACCATCTGATATTGTATAAAACCTGATTTTCCGTAGATTTTATTCCACTCGTTAATAGCATCCAACGGATAGAAGAACGTTTCATAATCGATAAAATTCTTCACTTCCTTTTTAGTCTGTTTTTTATAATACAACCAGTTGAAAATTTTTACCGTCAATGCATTCAATACGAATCCGGGAAAATAAAAAGGAACTGTAGGCTGCAACTTTTTCTTTAATCGTAAAGGGGTTTTTCCAAGGTGTTGAGGAAGCTCGTGCTGAAAAGCGTGTTCACCTCTCATCAGAATACTTCTCCCGATATTTTGTCCTTTCTGAAGGCAATCGATCCAGGCTACCGTATACGTCCAGCTTTCGCTTTCATCAAACAATCTGAAAATTTCATCCAGATTATCAGCTTTGATACTTTCCTGACGAATGTAGGCAGATTCAATATTTTTAAGTTTAAATTTTGCAGTAAGGATAATTCCTGTAAGTCCCATTCCGCCAATCGTAGCCCAGAACTTTTCTGAATTTTCTTCTCTTGAACAGGTCATGATTTCTCCGTTCTCTGTCATTAGCTTAAATTCGATCAGATATTCTGAAAAACATCCTTCTGCATGGTGATTTTTTCCATGAACATCAGAAGCAATGGCTCCTCCAACGGAAATAAATTTCGTTCCGGGAGTTACATACAAAAAGTATCCCTGCGGAACAGATATTTCAAGAACATCTGAAAGCAATACACCTGATTCGCATTCTATGATTCCGTTTAAACGGTCAAAACTAATGAACTTATTTAATTTTTTGGTAGAAAATATGGATTCTCCCAATGAAGCGTCTCCGTAGCATCTTCCGTTTCCTCTCGCAATAACTTCGTTGTGATTGAGTACAAATTCTTTTATTTTTTTGAAGCTGTCCTCAGATCTCATTTCTTTTTCCACTACCGGGTAATTACCCCAGTTTGTAACTTTCTGTGTAAAATTCGGCTTCATTTTTTAAAGTAAATTTGAATTAAAAATGCGGCAACCCAAAGTAATAAAGTAACCTGTATGTAGCGGTCTCTGTAGACAATTTTTGTAGGAGATTCTGTTCTGTTGTACACCAGTGTCTGCTGCAGATATCTTAAAAGAGCAAACACTACAAAGACAACCGTATAAAATACTCTTTCATGAAACCTGGCCTGTACTTCAGGTGACAGGGTAAACATCAGATAACAAACAATGGCCAGGGTTATCGATATTGATAAGGCGATGTCTGCAAACTGTACATTATAACCGTCAAGTGCTCTTCGTGTTTTTCCGGAAACCTGTGCATTGATGAGCTCTCCTCTTCTTTTTCCGATAGCCAGAACCAGTGCCAGCACAAAAGTCAGTAAAATAGCCCATTGTGAAATACTGATTCCCGTGATATAACCGCCGGCCAATACTCTTAATACAAAACCAATGGCTATAATAAAGATATCAATAATCGGAACATGCTTTAACCTGAATGTGTAGGCTAGGTTCATCACCACATAAAAGCCAATGATGGTAGCAAACTTCCATAAAAATTCATGAAAATAAAGTTGAGCAAAGAATACAAGGGCAATATCTGCAACAACCAATCCAATTAAAATGGCAATTGCTTTTGATTTTGATATGGCACCACTTGCTAAAGGGCGTCTTCGTTTCTCAGGATGTTTTTTGTCTGCTTCAATATCATTGTAGTCATTCAAAATATAAACGACACTGGCAGCCAGTGAGAAAATGATAAAAGCAAAGATACTTTTGGCAAGTAAATCTAAGTTGGTAATATTACCTGAGAAAAACAGAGGGACAAATACAAACAGGTTTTTTACCCATTGCTCCACCCGGAGCAGTTTTAAATATTTCTTCATTTATGTTATTTCAATTGCAAAAGTAATAAATTCAAAATTTCCTGCATAAAAATACAAAAAAAACCGCCGGGGCGGTCTTTTACGAAAATATTTATATGTTAAATTAATTACTGTCCTTGCTTGGCATCATTAATCATTTTCTCGTTGGCAGTAATCGCAAATTCAACTCTTCTGTTTTTAGCTCTTCCTTCGTCAGTATCATTGCTCGCAACCGGCATATTTTTACCTTCACCTTTTGTGAACATTCTGCTACCGGCGATTCCTTTTCCTACCAAATATGATTTTACAGCATCCGCTCTTCTTTGAGAAAGCGCCATGTTGTAAGCATCCTTACCTACGCTGTCTGTGTGTCCGTAGATGTTGATATTGGTATCAGGATTATCACTTAATACTTTAGCTAATTTATCAAGGTTCCCCTGTGCAACAGAAGTAAGGTTTGAAGAATCGAATGCAAAGTTTACAATACTTTCGTTCATAGTAACTTTGATACCGTCTCCTACTCTTTCAACCTGAGCACCTGGTAAAGTTTCTTTAATATCTCTGGCTTGTTTATCCATTTTGTTACCGATAACGTTCCCTGCAACACCACCGATAATACCACCTAATACAGCACCGATAGCTCCGTTTCCACCTCTTCCTACATTATTTCCAAGAATACCTCCAAGTACTGCTCCTGAAGCAACACCTACGGCTGTTCCTCTTTGCTGGTGATTTGAATTCTGAACCGCTTCACAGCTTGTCAGTAATAAAGCTGATGACAAGAAAAGGGCTGCTACATATGTTTTAGTAAATTTCATTTTTTTTGATCTTTTATGTTATTGAATTATTTCATTCCTGCTCTTTCAAAGTTGTAAACAACTTTTACGCTTCCTCCTTCGAAAGGAACATCTTGCTGAAGTGAAAACTGATCTGTAGTCTGGTTAATTAATGTCAATGTATACCCTGCTATGTTTTGTTTTGCTTTAGTACCATCTAAAACTTTTTTAAACATAAATGTATTCCCGTTTTTCACTTCAAATTTGATAGGCTGTGTGATAGCCGGACAACTTCCTCCTCCATTTAACGTATAAGCACCAGTCCAGTTGTTAGGGATAAGTCTCCAGTGACTTCCTACAAAACACTGTGCATCTGCTCCTTCATCGAAAGGTTTAATTTTATATCCTTTTTCGTAATCTATGCTTACAATCTGCCAGTCTCCTTTCATTTTAAGGAAATCAGCTCTCTGATTCTGAGATGTAGCTGCTTTGTTTACAGAGGAACACGACACTGCAAAAAGTGATGTTCCCAACATCCCTGCAAGTAGTAACTTTTTCATTTTGTTGTTTATTATTTTGTTACATTAAAGTTACAAAAAACCGTGCCAAATTTGAAAATAAAAAATAAAAAAGTCCGAAAAAATTCGGACTCTTTATGGTTTCTCCTTAAACACAGGGAGATAAACTATTTTTTAACAGCCTTTTTTGTGGATTTCGAAGGTTTTGCATTCCCTGAAGCTGTAGATTTTCCGTCATAGAAATTGTTATAAGCATATTCTGCTGCTTTTTTCAAATCTATTACTCCTCCAGCCTGGGAATAATCGGTAAATCTATTTTCTGTACTCGGGTTGCTGCTTTTCACAAGCGCTTCAATGATCTGATAAGGTTTCAGATTTGGCATATACGCTAATAAAACAGCTGCTGCTCCTGCTACAACCGGTGATGCCATTGAAGTTCCCTGAAGGTACTTGTATTCGTTTTTAGGAACGGTAGAATAAATCTCCTCTCCCGGTGCGAAAACGTTGACCATTTTCTTATTATAATTTGAGAAACTTGCTCTCAAAGCACTATTTTTATTGGTACTTGCCCCTACAACCAAAACGTTGTTTACAAATGGTTTTTCATCTGCCACATTTTTAAAGTTGGTAGGATATGCTAAATGTTCTGCTACGTCTTCATTTTCGTTACCTGCTGCCTTTACCAAAAGTACCCCTTTATCTTCTGCATACTTAAATGCATCCCAAACTACGTTTTTACCGGGTGAAACGGGTTTTCCAAAGCTCATATTCAGAACTTTTGCTCCGTTATCTACTGCATAACGGATGGCATTGGCAACATCTTTATCTCTTTCATCTCCGTTGGGAACGGTTCTTACAGACATGATTTTGGCTACTTTGGATGCAATACCATACTGTACTTCTTTTCCTTGCGGAAGTCCTGCAATAATCCCCGCTACGTGTGTTCCATGCTCTGCATCCGGTCCTTCGTAATGGTTGTTACCATAATTTTTTTCAGAATAGTCATCATAGTTATCACCTACGATTTCTTTTCTCGGATCATAGCTTAAGTCGTATTGTTTTGACTGCGGAGAATAGTAATCGATAGCTTCTTTCATTTGCTCTCTGATTGCTTTCTCAAAATCAGCTGATGACTTTCCTTTAAATTCAGGGCTTTGTGATACCTGGCCTAAAACCTGTAAAGCAATAGCATCTTTCTGGTCAGACGGAGCTTTAATGGAAGCTATCGTTTCGGCAGTTACCGGCTTTCCTCCTAATAGTTTAACCATATTCGGAACGACCTCATTGATCATTGTATAGGTTTGAAGACCTTGTTTTGCCTCAATACTTTTCTTATTAAAAAGTTCTTTAGCTTTCATGTACATCGCAAAATCTTCCGGCATTTTAGCCTGATTTGCTTTGTTTTTTGCGGAGTCATCTCCCTCAAAAAGCGGCTTATATTTAGCAACCACTCTGGTTACTTCCATATTATCTATATCGATATCTCCGTTTTTCCCTCCGATGAAGTTCCATCCGTGTACATCATCAATGTATCCGTTTCCATCATCATCTTTACCATTTCCAGGTACTTCATTAGGGTTGGACCATACGTTTTTAATTAATCCAGGGTGATCTACCTGAACTCCGCTGTCTAACACTCCAACGACAACCGTTTTAGGTTTTAAGCCTTTAGATTCAAGATATTTGTATGCGTTTTCCGTATTTACTCCATATACTTTTGTACCAGAAAAATCTTTATGATACCAAGTCATCAGATCTTTATCTTCTTTTGGATCAATACTCTTTGCTTTGGATTCCTGAGCATAAGAGAAACTAAAACCTGCTAAAAAAACAGCAGCTAATAATACCTTTTTCATATGTTGATATTTATTTTATAAAGTGAAACGGGTTGCCATTTTATCTGTTAACTGTTGTTGAATGGCAATTTTTTCAAATTATTTTAATTTAATACTTTTTATATAAGTAAGAGATTCCGGTCCTTTGTTACAAATAAGATCTAAAACCGATAAATCTTCCAGAAATCCATACTTATCTGAGAATGTCTGATAATAGTCTTCCATTCCAAATTCTGAAGGAAGCTTTGCTGAGAATTTTTCTCTGAAACTGATCCCTTCGGGATTTTTGATATATTCTTCATTCAAAGAGTATGCCTTTTCTGTTTTCAGTATCTGTTGGATGATTTCTATCCCTTTAAGGTTAAAATCCAAAAGGAATTTTTCTTTCAAATCAAATATTTTCCTGAACTTGTCTTCATAATACTCGAAATAGGGAGAACTTTGATACGCGGTCTGAATGGATTTCCAGTGAAGGGTTCTCCAATCTTCTCTGTAAGAAATCTCGATATCCTTGAATTCTCTTTTTCCGTTATGATTAATGGGAATAATCAGTGACAGCTTACCGTTGGCTCCATAGATATTAGCTCTGTTTCTGTAGGTTTGCTTGGGAAAATTTTCAAACTGTTCAAGTGTAATGTCGTTTTCAGTATCCAAAAGGACTGAAAACCATGAAACCGGGGGCATATAAAATACCGGTAATAATACATTCTTCATATTCATAATGCAAAAATGAAGTATTTTTTCAAATACTTCATTCTATTTTAAGTTTAATTTTATTTACAATTCGTCTTCAGTATTTTTCTTTCTGAATAATTTTACAAAATACTCCCATCCGAAGAACAATATTAAAATCATTGCAGCGATCCACCAGTATGAAGTTTTGTTGGCTTCTCCTGTATTGGTTGCTTTAAACATTCTTTCCCAACGGATTTTAAACGGGGCCTGATAGGTTGAACCACTGTCTGCAAAAGCTCCTTGAAGACTCATCCAGGTAAACATTGGTTTTCCTACAATATTTTCTTCAGGAACGAAGCCAAAGAATCTTGCATCTAATGAAGCATCTCTGTTATCTCCTACCATCATATAATAATCTTGCTGGATGGTGTATTGATTAGCTTCTTTTCCGTTGATGAAAATTTTTCCGTTTTTCTTTTCTAAGCTGTTATGCTCATATTCGGAAATGATCCACTGGAACATTGGAAGTGTTTCGTTATTAATAGCTACCACATCTCCTTTTTTAGGAATTCTTACCGGACCGTACCAATCCTGGTTCCAAGGTTTGTTGATCGGGAAAATAGACTGTGTTGTATCGATCTTTGTTTTAGCTTCATCTCTGTATAATACCGCAGCTTCTCCTTTGGCAGAAACTTCTTCCTTCATATCAATTACCTGCGGAAGTGCCTTGATCTCTTTAGCCGTCTTATCAGTTAATCCCTGGAATCCATATAAATATCCACTATTGGTTTGTACTTCCTGTACAGGTAAAAAGCCGTAGGTATTATATAGTGCAGGAATATCCAATTGGCTTCCTGTCGTTACCATATATCGGTGCTGTACTTCCTGGTCTCCTAAAACAGTTTCCGGTTTTCCGTTTACGAAAAGTCTTCCGGCTCTCATTTCAAAAGTATCCCCTGCGGTAGCCACACATCTTTTTACATAAGGATCTTTTCTGTCGATCGCTGTATGTACAGAATCCTGAGGATAGTTGAAAACAACGACATCATTCTTCTGAGGCTTGTTAAACTGTAAAATTCTTGTGTATGGTAATTTCACGCCGTCAACGTAAGATTTCGGGTCATCTTTCGGATTTCCTTTTTGTCCCGTATCCATAATGGTTCCCTGAAGGAAAGGGATAGCGACCGGACGCATCGGAAGTCTGTATCCATAGCTCCATTTGTTTACAAAAAGGAAGTCTCCTACCAATAAAGTTCTTTCCATGGATCCTGTAGGGATCCCGAATGGCTGGGTTACAAAAACGTGGATAATGGTTGCAAATACTACCGCAAAAGTAATAGATCCCAAAAAGGTATCTTTCTTTTTAACCTCTTTTTCCTCATCTGTAAGGAAAAGATCATTGGCATTTTCATCTTCCACTTCTACATCTTTAGAATAGTTGATGATAGCCATATAGATAAACGGCAAAATTACCGTAAGAATCTGATCTTTAAAAAGAGTTTTTCCAAACTTTTTCACTAAATAAAGGTGGAAAACAGACATCATGATTGGTCCTACAATCGGAAGATAAGACAGGATGGCCCACCACTTCGGATGTTTGGTTTCTTTCAGGATAATGAAATAATTATAGAAAGGTATAAATGCAAATAGGGGGCTATACCCCATTTTCTTAAACAACTTCCATGTTGAAATCCCCATCAATACGGATAAGATAAGGACATACACTGTATAAGTTAAAAAATAATTCATAAATTTTTTGTGCCTATTCTAAATATAAATGATGAGTAATAAATGAGTACAGCTTGTGCTATTTACAATTTACTATTCATCATTCCTGTTATTGGTATGCAATTTAAATAATTTGTTACAAATTAAAGCCCTAAAACGTCTTTCATTTCGAAGTTCCCTTTTTTATCTTTAATCCATTCTGCAGCGACTACAGCTCCTAATGCAAATCCATTTCTGTTGAAAGCGGTATGTTTGATTTCAATCTCATCTACTTCGCTTCTGTAAAACACACTGTGGGTTCCCGGAACTTCATCTTCACGAATAGCAAAAATTCCCAGTTGATTATTCTCTGTTTCCTCCAGTTTCCATGCATCGAATTTCGGATTGTTTTTAAAGATTCCTTCCGCAATAGAAATAGCGGTTCCGCTGGGTGCATCTTTTTTATGAATGTGGTGAATTTCTTCCAGCTGACAGGAATACTCATCAACATTTTTCATCAAAGCGGCTAATTTTTCGTTCAAAGCAAAAAACAAATTCACTCCCAGACTAAAGTTGGAGCCATACAAGAAGGCAGTGTTATTATCTACAGCCAGTTGCTCAATTTCAGCTTTTTTCTCCAGCCAGCCTGTTGTTCCGCAGATTACAGGAATTTTATTTTCAAGACAGGCTTTGATGTTATCATATGCAACTTCCGGCAAAGAGAATTCAATAACAACATCCGGGTTATTAAGATTTTCAGCAGTTGGAGTCTCCTTCAGGCGGGCTACCACTTCATGACCTCTTTTCTGAGCGATCTCATCAATGATCTTACCCATTTTCCCATAACCAACTAATGCTATTTTCATATCTTATATTCTATTTTTTTGACACAGAAACAGTACGTCTGTGCATTTTTATTGTATTAAAATCTATAACTTAAACTGAAACCCGTCTTTGGGGCATCATAACCATACTGATCCTGAATCACTGACGGCTTAAAAGTAAGGTCCGGATCATGACGGCTTTCATACAGGTGGGCATCAACTACAGCATCTACAATGTTCAGGATGTAGATCAATCCTGTAATGGCAATGGCATAATCTCTTTGTCGTTTTGCTCTGTCCTGTACATTACCTAAAGCTTTTTTATCCAACCAAGGACGGCTGTCAACAAATTCATTAGGGGTACCGTTAAGTTTGGCTATATAATATTCACGATATTTTTTGTATTGATTATCATTCCAGATAGCAATACCAACTCCTGCTCCTACAGCTCCCCAAACGATGGGAATTTTCCAGTATTTTTTGTTATAGAACTGCCCTAATCCCGGAAAAACAGCTGAATACAGCCCTGCTCTCGTAGGATTTAGTTTTATGGTCTTTTTTGTGGGTCCATTGGCTTTTTCGAGATCAGCGATAATTTTGGCTTCGGTTTTCCCCGGCTTTACCTTGGCAGTTTCTTCCTGTGGAAGCGCCTGTACCCGGACAGTATCGATAGGACCGACTTGTGAATAAGCCAGCGAAGTAATACATAGGAAAAATGTGAAAAATATATTCTTCATTATTTAATATGGGATAAAATATACTCTAATTCTTCTTCATTTTTGAAGTCGAGGACAATTTTACCTTTTTTACCATTTCCAGAAGCTTTGATCTCTACTTTCACATCTAAGATGTCAGCGATCGTCTTCTGGGCTCTTTTGTAATTATTGGAAAGCTCGGCACTTACTTTTTTAGCTGCCGGAGACTTAGGATTCTTCAATGCAGCAGCAGCCTGCTCTGCTTGACGAACGTTTAATTTTTCTTTAATAATCAGATCAAATAAAACCTGCTGATCTTCTTCTCTTTCGAGACTGATGATAGCTCTACCGTGTCCTGCAGAAATCTCACCACTTCTGATAGCATTCTGAATATCGGGATTCAACCTCAACAACCTGATTGAGTTGGTAATGGTACTTCTGTCTTTTCCTATTCTCTGGCTCAGGTTTTCCTGAGTAAGTCCGATTTCCTCTAAAAGCCTATGATAGGTCAAAGCGATTTCGATCGCATCAAGATCTTCTCTCTGAATATTTTCCACAAGAGCCATCTCAAGAAGCTCCTGATCATTCACTAAACGGATATAGGCAGGAACAGTCGTTAAACCGGCAATTTTACTGGCTCTGTAACGTCTTTCCCCGGATATGATCTCAAACTTTTCACCATCTTTTCTTAAGGTAATCGGCTGGATTACGCCTAAGTTTTTAATCGATTGGGCGAGTTCGTTTAATGCTTTTTCATCAAAATAAGTTCTCGGCTGCGTCGGGTTCGGATAGATGTCTTCAAGTGCTACTTCAACAATATTTCCTACAAACTTATCTGCTCCTTCATCAGTAGCGGAGTTGACAGTTGCTTTGGATTCTGCACTTAAAATGGCGCCCAAGCCGCGTCCCATAGCTCTTTTTTTGTCCTTCATAGATATAATTGATAAATGATGTTTGATAAGTGATGGCTAACATTCACTTAGTGGCCATTTATTATTAATTTAATTCTTTACTAAATTTTCGTTCTTCAAAAGAACTTCTTCTGCTAACTGAATGTACTGAACAGCTCCTTTACTTTCAGCATCATAATTCAAGATACTTTCTCCAAAACTTGGAGCTTCACTCAATCTTACATTTCTGCTGATAATGGTTTCGAAAACCATTTCTGGAAAGTGTAAGTTCACTTCTTCCACTACCTGATTGGATAGTCTTAACCTGCTGTCATACATTGTTAGAAGGAGGCCTTCAATTCCAAGATCTTTATTGTGAATCTTCTGAACATTCTTAACGGTATTCAAAAGTTTCCCAAGTCCTTCTAACGCAAAGTATTCACATTGGATCGGAATAATCACAGAATCAGCTGCTGTAAGTGCATTTACTGTGATAAGTCCTAAACTCGGTGCACAATCGATAATGATATAGTCGTAATCATCCCTTACGGTGGCTAATGCTTTTTTCAGCATATATTCACGGTCTTCCTTGTCTACCAATTCAATTTCCGCAGCTACCAGATCGATATGTGACGGTATAATATCCAGGTTTGGAGTTGCAGTTCTCTTGATACAAACTCTTGTATCTGCACTATGCTCCAGTAGATTATATGTAGAATACTGAACATCCTCAACGCCCAGACCTGATGTAGCATTCGCCTGCGGGTCTGCATCGATAATTAATATTCTTTTTTCCAATACTCCTAATGCTGCTGCCAGGTTTACGGCTGTGGTAGTTTTACCGACACCTCCCTTTTGATTAGCAATACCTATGATTTTTGCCATTATTAGAACTTTAAGTTTCAAAAATACACTTTTTTCTTTGCTCTTGGTGAGTGACGAAAATCAAAATTGAGTTAAAATACTGTTAATAAGAGCCTTAACCGTTAAAAAAATTATCCACAAAAAAAAATCTTTGTGGATAACTATTTAAATTTTGTTTTTCTGTATTAATTTTCAAACTTCATTGAGATCGGAAATTTGAAATAACTTCTTACGAACTCTCCCTTTTTATTTTTGGCAGGAACCCATTTTCCTTTCACGGATTTGATCGTTCTGATCGCTTCGTTATTGAAATCAGCGTTGGTTCCGCTGGCTTTTATTCCTGAAATTGAGCCATCCATTTCTACAATAAAAGTCACTATAGTTTTCATAACTCCATCTGATTCAAATCCTGAACTGTCAAAACTGTTCATTACTTTATTTCTGAATGAGTCTATTCCTCCTGCATAATTAGCTTCTATCCCAAGATCCCCTGCTTCTACTATTTTATTTTTATCTACAGCCTCAGGAATTGTTGGTGGTGCGGTATTGATTACCTGACCAGTTCCTACAGGTGCTGTTGTCGGAACATATGTATTGGGGGCTACCACATCTCCTTTTAAATTATTAGCAAGACCTGCCACAGCGTCATCAGGTACTGGATCCTTTTTCGTCTGATCATCGGGTGCTGTTTTTGATGGAGTTGGCACTGTACTGTCAAACGTTTTTGTATTAGGAGCTGTTGCTGGTTTTACAGGTACAATAGTTACAGGAGGAGCTGGTTCATCAGGTGTAACTGGAGTAAAATCTATAACAACTCCACCTAGTCCCTCATGTGGTACATCTGTTGTAAATGCTGACATAGCAAACGGTGTAATGGATACTGCAGCCATTAAACTTACTCCCACAAAAAGTGCTTTGGTTAATATTCTGTCTGATTCGTTTCTTAATGCATAGGCACCATATTCTTTGTTGCGGTGCTCAAAAAGAACTTCGTTGAAGCGAAATTCCTGGTTTTGATTCTGTTGTTTCATCACTACTTCTTTTTTTAAACGGTTAAAATGTGATTATTAGTTTGATTAGTTCTTATCGATAAGCAATGTATCAATATCAAAATAGCTGCCACAATTTTATCAAAACAACATAATATTATAATATTTTATGACAAAGTTTAAATTTAACATTTCAACATAACAAAAAACTCTACAAAAAACATAGACTAATCTGCATACATACAGGTATTTAAGGATAAAAATGTCTTATACATAGCCAGAAAAAAAATAGACATCACATAAGCAAAAGCAGAAGTATTAAGGGGATCAGCAACCCTATGGAATTTATAATGATGAAGATAATGGATAAGATTTTTGTTCTACGATAGTTTTTAACCGCAAAATAAATCGCAGCACTACTCAAGACTAAAGTAGATACAATAAATAAAACAAGGAGAAAATTAGAAATCATCGATAATGGCATTGCATTATAAATGATCATTACAAGACAATAGACGAGACTGAGAATCGAGCTTATTACGATCTTGTTCACAGGTCCGGTTGCTTTACTATTATTTTCCATGTAAAAATAAAGATAAGTGATTCTATTGACATAAAAAAAGAGACCATCCGATAAGACAGTCTCTTTTTAGTTTATTTTTAAGGTAAATGAATTAGAACAATTCTTTTCTGATGATATTCTGACTTCTTTCAGGTCCTACAGAAACCAGATATACATTGATTCCTAAATACTCTTCAATAAACTCGATATACTTCTGAGCATTATCAGGAAGTTCATCATAGCTTCTCGCTTTGGTAATATCTTCTTCCCAACCCGGTAAATCGTGATAGATAGGTTCGTAGTTGTATAATTTCTCCGTTGAAGATGTGAAATAATCAATAATTTTTCCGTCTTCTGTTTTATAATGAGTAACGATCTTAAGGTTTTCAATTCCTGTAAGAACATCCAGTTTCGTAATCACAAGATTGTTGATCCCGTTGATCATACAAGCATGTTTTAAAGAAACAAGGTCTAGCCAACCTGTTCTTCTCGGCCTACCCGTTGTAGCTCCGAACTCACCACCGATCTGTCTGATTTTTTCTCCCAGCTCATTATCCAATTCGGATGGGAAAGGTCCGTTACCTACTCTTGTACAGTATGCTTTTGCCACCCCGATAAGGTTTTGAAGTGAAGTTGGTGGTACACCCGCTCCTGAGCACACTCCTCCTGTAGACGGAGAAGATGAAGTCACATACGGATAAGTACCGAAGTCGATATCCAGCATTAGTGCCTGAGCACCTTCGAATAAGACATTTTTACCTTCCTGTATCGCTTCGTTTAGTTCAAGTTCTGTATCAACGATTCTGTCCTGAAGTTGTTTTCCGATTTCTAAAAATTCGTTATAGATTTCTTCAACATCCAAAACAGGTTTTCCGTAATATTTTTCAAAAAGAGAGTTTTTAACTTTTAAGTTTTTCTCAATTTTATCTCTTAAAATCTCAGGATTAAGAAGGTCTACCATTCTGATTCCTACTCTTGCTATTTTATCTTCGTAGCAAGGTCCGATTCCTTTTTTGGTAGTTCCGATCTGAGTTCCGCCGTGCTCTTCTTCACGGTAAGTATCCAAAAGGATGTGGTAAGGCATGATGACATGCGCTCTTCTGCTGATAAAAATGTGATCTGTTCTCAAGCCTTTGCTTTCGATCTGATTCACTTCTTTAATGAAAGATTTAGGGTTTACCACTACTCCGTTTGCAATGATACATTTCCCTTTGCATTGAAGAACTCCTGAAGGAAGAAGGTGTAAAACGAATTTTTCATCTCCCACATAAACCGTGTGACCTGCGTTGTCTCCTCCCTGGAAACGCACTACATAGTCCGATTTTGCCGATAAAACATCCGTGATTTTACCTTTGCCTTCATCTCCGTACTGAAGACCTACAACTACATAAGTTGACATATTTTACTTTTGTTTTAAGATTCGTGCAAAATTACTTTTAAAAAAAATGACGACCAAATTATAGAGGAATTTATTTTGATTTGGTATGAAAATCATGAGATTGGGAAAGTATTATTAATATTAATTATACATTCTATTTTCTATAAATCCACTATATTTACTTTAAAATTTAAGCTAAAAGTGATGAAATTCAAAATACTAATCTTATTTCTGATAGTACCGATATTTTGCATACAAGCGCAAAGCAGGGCTACGACGGCAAAGGATTATTTAAGCATGCCGGGACCTATTGCTTTGGGGCAAAAAGAATAATTCATCAAAAACTAATAGAAACCGTTGGAAATTACAAAATCCCTGACATTGAGATACAATAATATAATACCCGAACTGTTATGACTTCATCTCCAACATCAGCGTATCTGCCTTCTAATATGAATAATGAATCGAGACTTTTCTTTACTCTCTTTTCACCGGAAACCGTAAAAGCAACCCTGCTAATTGTTCATGGCATGCAGGAACATAGCGGAAGATATTCAGAAATAGCAGAATATTTTGCCAATCATGGAATAGCTGTAGTAACCTATGATCATCTGGGACATGGAAGATCTGTGAGAAGAAAAAAGGAAATTGGCTTTTTTCAGCTCAGTAAGCCGGACAAAAGACTGGTTGCCGATGCCGAAATGATGGCTGACTATCTTGCAGGAAAATACCCTGATGTTCCCCACTTTATTCTCGGCCATTCCATGGGATCCTTTATTACCCGTTGTCTGCTTCAGACAGCGTCTAAAAAATTTACGGGAGCCATCATTACCGGAACCGGTGGACCGCTGCGCGGCATCAGTTTATTACAAGGGTATTTATCATTAGCTAATTTTATTGCTCCTCACCATCGTACTTTCCTGAATTCTGTTTTTACTAAAGTGAATAATAAACGGTTTAAAAAGGATAAAGACTTCGGAGAAACGAGCTGGCTAAGTATCAATACCCGAAACAGAAGAGCTTTTGAGCAGGATGACCTTTGCGGAATTCCTTTTACTAATAATGCTTTTTATACTTTGTTTACCATTTATAAAAGGGCTACGGCAAGAAACTGGGCTTCTTCCGTTCCGCCATCTTTTCCTTTTTTATTTGTGAGCGGAGAGAATGACCCGATCGGTGATTTCAGTGAAGGAGTAACGCAGACTGTAGACCATTTAAAGTCTGACGGTTTTCAAAATGTAGACGTAAAGATCTATCCGGATATGCGTCATGAGATTTTGAATGAAGAAATACGGGAAGAAGTGTTAAAGGAAATCTACAATTGGATTCTAAAATATTAAAATCCAGCAAATTATGTAAATCCCAAAGATTTTATCAAGTTAAAAATAATGAGAATACATATTTTCGGAGCTTCCGGTTCCGGTGTTACCACTTTGGGAAAAGCACTGTCTGAGAAACTCCATATTGAATACTTTGACAGTGATGATTTTTTCTGGCTTAAAACCCAACATCCATTTACGCAAAGACAACATCCTCAAGTAAGGAATACCATGGTATCGGAGAAGCTTCACACCACCGACAACTGGATTTTTGGGGGTTCAATCATTCATTGGGGTGAGAATGTATTTCCACCATTTGATCTGATCATATTTCTCTATCTGCCATCTGAACTCAGAATGGAAAGACTGAGAAAAAGAGAATTAGAAAGATACGGCGATGCCATCATCACGCATCCTGAAAAATCTAAAAAGTTCCAAGAGTTTATGGATTGGGCTAAAGATTATGATCATAATACCGGTATTGCCAACAGAACTTTAAAAGCTCATCTTGAATGGCTGTCTGATATAGATACACCTTTAATTGAATTGTCCGGTGATTATGAGTTGACTCAAAAGATGGAGATTATATTGAATCAGGTAAAACAGGGAAACCTGCAGGTGAAATAGAGACTTCTTCGCTATACTCGCAATAACTGAGGCTTGCCTTGTCTTGATACCACAATAAGAAAAGAAAAAGTTTTTCAAGGGATAAAAATAAACCTGGAAATAAATTTCCAGGTTTATTTTTTGATAAAGTTCCGGCTAAAGCCAATGGGATTTATTGTATTGACAGGAGGGCTAAAGCCCACCCCTGAATTTAAAAAAAAGATCAGCCAAGGATCAATTGCTGATCCACCTTAATCTCCTCCAAAAAGACTTCATCATGGGAGATCACTAATAACGTACCGTGATAATCTTTAATGGAATTTGTAAGAATCTCAATGTTTTGGAGGTCTAAATTATTAGTAGGTTCATCCAGAACAATCATATCGGGAGTCCTGTTGCTTACTGATAATGCACACAAGAGTACCCTGAGCCGCTCTCCTCCGCTCAGTACCCCGCACTTCTTGTCCCAGGTCTCTTTTCCGAACAGAAATCTCGACAACATTGTTTTGACTTCTGATTCCTGCAAACCATTATCGTTGAAGGTCTGAACAAAATCATAAACTGTTACATCATAAGGAATCAGGGAATATTCCTGATCGATATAGATGCTATTGAATTCAGCCCTTTTTATTATTCCTGACGAAGGGGTAAGATTTCCCAGTAATAATTTTATTAATGTAGTTTTTCCTGATCCGTTCAAGCCTTTAACAGAGATTCTGTCTCCGCTGCGAACTTCAGTACTTATATTTTCCTTCCAAAGCTTTTTATCCTGATATATAAAATTAATGTCCTCCGCTGCAATGAGGATTTTACCGGAATGTAAACCTGAATCATTAAAATTAACTTTCATCTGATCAGAATTTTTTAAAGAAGAACGCAGATCCCTTAAGTCTCCGGATATCCCACTGATTTTCTCAGCATGCACACTTTTGAGTTTTGAGGTATTTTTCTCTGCGTTATTCCGCATAGTATTCATCATTATTCTAGCCACTCCCGATTTTTCCTGCTTTTGTTTTCCTTTGGCATCAAGCTTTTGTTTACGTTCCAAAGTTTCCCGTTCTTTCTCCTTTGCTTTTTTTAAAGCGCGTTCTTTGGCATGGATATCATTGTGTAAAGCTTCTTCTTCTATCTCTTTTTGTTCTGCATAAAAATCGTAATTGCCTCCATAGGTATCAATTCCCTGATTGGTCAACTCATAAATTGTATCCACCAGATTTAATAATGCCCTGTCATGGCTCACAATAACAACCGTTGCCTTCATTTTATCGATAAGGTCATATAACAGCTTTCTTCCTTCGTGATCCAGATGATTGGTAGGTTCATCCAATATGACAATATCAGGCTGGTTGATTTGAATTCCGGCAAGGAATACTTTGGTCTTTTGCCCGCCACTTAACTCATCAAGTCTTTGGGTGAGCTCAAAATCTTCCAGGCCCCAATATTGTAAAGCCGCCTGAGAGCGTTCTTCAATATCCCAGTCGTCATTTAAAGTTTCAAAATAGTGTTCCTCAACATCCCCATTTGTTATTTTCTGAAGAGCCTCCAGTTTTTTGTCTATTTTCAGACATTCTGCAATGGTAAGATGGTTAAAATTCCCAAACATCTGGGGCACATAGAACACTTCGCCCTGAATACTGATACTTCCTTCCAAGGGTTGTAAGGTATGTGCGATAATTTTCAGCAACGTGGATTTTCCCATACCATTACTTCCAACGAGTGCTGATTTGGTTTGAGATTGTATGGATAAGTTTATATGATTAAAAAGCAGATCTCCTCCCGGAAACCCAAAGGATATATTTTGTAGTAAAATCATGATTTCTTTCTTAATTATGGTTAAACACCAGCAACTCACCGGTTACTGTCCTATTGAATCTGAAAGAAATTATATCCTACATGTCTGTATTTATGGGTTTTGAAAGAACAAATATAGTATAAATCCCGGATTAAACACAAAAAGATTTTAATCAAAAATCAAAAATCCGTAACTTTGCCTCCTACTAAAAATTTTATGGAAAGCATTAAAGTTCACGACAAAACTTTCGTTCCCTATTTAAAGGATGCCGAAATTCAGGAAATTGTAAAAGAGACAGCGTTAAGAATTTATGAAGATTACAAGGATGAAGTTCCTGTTTTCATTGGAGTATTGAATGGGGTTATTATGTTCTTCTCAGATCTTTTAAAATATTACCCGGGTGAATGCGAGATTGCTTTCATTCAAATGAGTTCTTATGTAGGAACAGAATCTACGGGAATCGTTTATCAGAAAATGGAGCTGACTAAAGAAGTAAAAGACCGTCACATCATTCTTGTAGAAGATATTGTAGATACAGGAAATACTGTAGAAAGTCTTTTTAAATATTTCCAGGAAACTCAGCGTCCTAAATCTGTAAAACTGGCCAGTTTCTTATTGAAACCGGAGATTTACAAAAAAGACTTCAAACTGGATTATATCGGAAAGGAAATCCCCAACAAATTTGTTCTTGGCTATGGACTGGATTATGATGAATTGGGAAGAAATTTACCTAACCTATATCAATTAGAGGAAGGACAAATCAATCATTAATTGCTATAAGCTTCTAGCTTTTGGCTATTAGCTTTTAAATCAATATCTAAAGAAAGTAAAATATTAACTTAAAAAAGCTGAAAGCAAAAGAGCAAGCCGTCAAAACAAGAAGCCCAATGCCCATTGCCGTAAGCGAATCAACATTATGATAAACATTGTTCTGTTCGGCCCTCCAGGAAGTGGAAAAGGAACACAAGCTCAGAATCTAATCGAAAAATTCAACTTAAAACAGGTTTCAACAGGTGATCTTTTCAGATACAACATGAAAAATGACACTGAACTTGGTAAACTGGCTAAGTCTTACATCGATAAGGGAGAATTGGTTCCGGATCAGGTAACAACAGATATGCTGATTGATGAGATCAGAAAACCAACGGATACCAACGGTTTTATCTTCGACGGATACCCGAGAACTACTGCTCAGACAGAAGCGCTGGAAAAAATCGTAAAAGAAGAATTGAATGATGAGATTGATATCTGTCTTTCATTGATAGTAGAAGATAAAATTTTGGTTGAAAGACTTCTGAAAAGAGGTGAAACCAGCGGGAGATCTGACGACAGCAATGTAGAGATCATCGAAAACAGAATTAAAGAATATTACACTAAAACAGCAGAGGTAGCCGAACTTTATAAGCAGCAGGGAAAATATGTAGAGGTAAACGGTGTTGGAGAAATTGATGAGATTTCCCAAAAACTTTTCGCTGAGATAGAGAAAATTAAATAAGGATTTAGGATTTAGGGATTAGGATTTAGCATAGTTAAATATCTATTCCCTAACCCCTAAGGCCTAAAGCCTAAAAAAATATGTCAAACTTTGTAGATTACGTAAAGATTCATTGTAAAAGCGGACACGGAGGAGCAGGTTCTGCACACCTTCGCCGTGAAAAATATATTCCCAAGGGAGGTCCTGACGGTGGTGACGGAGGTCGTGGAGGCCACGTTATCATGAGGGGAAATGCCCAGGAATGGACTTTACTTCCGCTTCGTTATACCCGCCACATCAAAGCAGAGCGTGGTGAAAACGGAGCCAAAAACCAGCTTACCGGAGCTGACGGTTCTGATATTTACATCGATGTTCCTATCGGAACTATTGCTAAAAATGAAGAAGGAGAAATTATCGGCGAGATCCTTGAAGACAAGCAGGAAATCATTTTGATGGAAGGAGGAAAAGGAGGAAGAGGAAACGAATTCTTCAAATCTTCTACCAATCAGACGCCAAGATATGCCCAACCCGGAATGGATGGTCAAGAAGGCTATGTTGTTTTCGAACTTAAAATTTTGGCAGATGTAGGATTGGTTGGCTTTCCAAATGCAGGAAAATCTACACTTTTAGCTTCTGTTTCGGCAGCGAAGCCTAAAATTGCCAATTATGCCTTTACCACGCTGACTCCCAACTTAGGAATTGTAGATTACAGAAATTACAAATCATTTGTGATGGCTGATATTCCGGGGATTATTGAAGGTGCAGCAGAAGGAAAAGGACTGGGACACAGATTCCTGAGGCATATTGAAAGAAACTCCATTCTTTTATTTTTAATTCCGGCAGATTCGGAAGATCATTATCAGGAGTTTAAAATTCTTGAAAATGAATTGAAGGAATATAACCCGGAACTTTTAGACAAAGATTTCATTATTTCTGTTTCCAAGTCTGACCTTTTAGACAGTGAGCTGAAAAAAGAGATCGCAGCTGAATTTCCTGAGAATAAACAGCCTTTATTCTTTTCAGGGGTTACCGGAGAAGGTCTTACAGAACTAAAAGATGCCATCTGGAAACAGTTGCATGGATAAGAAAAAATTCTGATCTATAATATGATACAACCCCGGGAATATTTCCGGGGTTTCTTTTTTAAATAGGGTTTGCCGGCTCTCTTTGGAATAATTATTGAGAGACCTTTTCAAATTCAAAAACTATGAAATATTTATTAGGTCTATGTGCATTTATATTTTTATTGTCCTGTACTTCACAGAAAAATATTAATCAATATTCTAAAATTGAATACCAGGCTAGCCCGTGTTTTGGGTTCTGCCCTGTTTTTAAGATGACGATCAATCCGGACCGAACAGCTGTTTTCGAAGCCGAGCATTTTAACTTCACGGATAAACCTTCAAAGGATGAGTTCTCGAAACCACGAGAAGGAACTTTTAAAGGAACGATTAAAGAAGCTGATTATCAGAAACTCACAAGCCTTTTGAATGGCCTGGATATCAAAAACTTAAAGGATAACTATGGTGAAAAGAATATCACAGACTTACCTACCTCCTATTTAAGAATTAAATTTACCGACGGAACTTCAAAAAATGTAGAAGATTATGGAAAAAGAGGAAGTGAAAAACTTTCAGAAGTTTATCATTTTTTTGAAGACCTTAGAAAAAATCAACAGTGGACCAAGGTAGAATAAGTGTAATCCAAATTAAAACTCTGTTATTCATAAAAAATGGCTGCGCTAATTCAGGCAGCCATTCTCTTTACAATTAAAATAATATATATCATGCTTCTCAGAACATCATCAGAAAGATATTGTGCATTTGAAACATTGTAATTAATTTGTATTATTTTACCTTTTTCTCTAAGGCTTCTATCCTCTTTTCCTGTTCAAGGGTGTAGAGTGTTAATTCTTCAATTTTCTTTAGCAGGAGGATATTCATTTCCTTTAATTCAATGCCATTTTTAATGGCTTCTTCTGTGGTAGGAACTTCAGGTAAATGTCCGTTTTTATCAATAAATTCCTCAAGGTCATTCAACGACATTAGTTGATAGTCTTTTTCAAAAACATAATCAGCCCAGCCGTTACCTGAAGCAATATCTACTTTCACTTTTTCTGTTCTGATTCCATCTTTTACGAATAATTTATATTTTTGTCCGTCAGCAGCAACACCATCCGCTGGCAATTGAGTGGTAAACTGCCCGATACCGATAGTTCCGTTGTTCCCTACAATCCAGTTTCCGATGTTCAATTCATTAGAAGGGCTTGTGCCTACAGCAGCAATATTATTTCCTATATAAATATTTCCGGTAGCATTATTGATCAAAGGAGCATTATTTGTTCCTATTATAACATTATAGTTTGCATTTACCGTTCTCAGGAATGAATTATGTCCCATTACAGTATTAAAGGAACCATTATTAAGGTCCATTAAAGCACTGTTTCCTATGGCAGTGTTTCCCACCAACGGAACTGAATTGGTGCTTCCCCAGGTACGCATTGCTGAAAATCCAACTGCTGTATTATATTCTCCGGCAATCATACCGCCCAATGTATTGTGTCCTACAGCTACATTGTTGTTACCGGTAACTGAATTTTGCATTGAATTAATTCCCAAAGCAGTATTCAAAGATCCTGTAGTACTCCTTGTCATGGTATTAAAACCTACGGCTGTATTGGCATTTCCTGTTGTATTGGAGCTCATGGATCCCAGTCCTACTGCTACGTTAGCATAATTAATTCCTCCGGCATTGTTTGAGGGTACCTCATTTCCTCCTCCGATGTATAGATTATTGCTCCAGGTTTGTGAATGCGTATCAAAAAAAACCAGCCTTCCGTTAGGCGAAAGTTTCATTTTTTCAGCTCCGTTTATTTTAAAAACCAATGGTTGATTGTCTGTAGTTCCGATAAAGTTGGTTGCAGAGTTTGTTCCGGCATTTCCGGTGGTGCTCCATGATTGAGCATGTACCTGCAGACCCGCAATGGCAGCAAGCAAAATAGCGATTTTTTTCATAGTTATTTACTAGTTTTACTCCAAATATACGCATAACCAAGATAGCTTACCAGTACGTGACATTAAAAAATCATAAAGTTCCAGGATTCCAATTTGTTCATTAAAAAGAAGCTCTTTCAACATAAATATAACCAACTATAAATAAGTATTTTACACAACATAGCAATAAGCTAAAATTCTTAAAAATATTTAGAGTACCTTTGCAAAATGTAATTCTTTCATACTGAAGGAATTTTTTATTTAAATTTTAAAATAATTCATTTGAATTTTACAGACTTAAACTTAATAGAACCTATTGCCAAGGCAATCAAGGAACAAGGATATACTACTCCTACCCCTATCCAGGAAAGATCTATTCCTGATATTTTACAAGGGAGAGATTTTTTAGGGTGTGCTCAGACCGGAACAGGTAAAACAGCAGCCTTTTCTATTCCTATATTACAGAATTTATCAAAAAATAAAATTTCAAACAATCATATAAAAGCTTTAATTCTTACTCCTACGCGAGAATTAGCTATTCAGATTGAAGAAAACATTAATGCATACGGAAAATATCTTCCTTTAAAACAACTTGTTATTTTTGGAGGCGTAAAGCAAGGCAACCAGGAAGCTGCCCTGAAAAAAGGGGTTGATATTCTGGTAGCAACGCCTGGAAGGCTTCTTGACTTTATTGCTCAGGGAATCATCAGCCTTAAAAACCTTGAGATATTTGTTCTTGATGAAGCGGACAGAATGCTTGATATGGGCTTTGTACATGATGTAAAAAGAATCATCAAGCTTTTACCACAGAGAAGACAAACGTTATTCTTTTCTGCAACTATGCCCGGAGAAATTCAGAAACTGGCTAATTCTATCCTTAATAATCCTGTAAAAGTAGAAGTAACACCGGTTTCTTCTACTGCAGATACCATCAAACAATCTGTTTATTTCGTGGAACGTGAAAATAAGCTGAATCTGCTTTCTCACATCCTGAAAAATGATATCGCTGATTCTGTACTTGTATTTGCAAGAACAAAGCACGGTGCAGATAAAATCGCGAGAAAACTTCAAAAGGATAATATCTCGGCAGAGGCGATACACGGTAATAAATCTCAGAATGCAAGACAAAATGCACTGAATAATTTCAAATCCGGGAAAACCAGAGTTCTGGTAGCTACAGATATTGCTGCAAGGGGAATGGATATTGATGAGCTGAAATTCGTGATCAATTTTGAACTTTCAGATGTTTCCGAAACGTATGTACACAGAATCGGAAGAACAGGAAGAGCCGGAGCTGAAGGGACTTCAATCTCTTTTGTGGATGGTCTTGACCTGTTAAATTTAAAAAATACGGAGAAGCTTATCGGAAAGAAAATTCCTATCATAAAAGACCACCCTTTCCATACTGATGACCTTGTTGCTGAGAAAAGAGATTCCAATAACAAACCTGTACGTTCAGGTGGGGAATCGCAGGGACCAAAACAACCTTCAAGAGCGCCTAAAAGTAATGGAAACAGGAAAAAGAAACCTTCTACAGCCGCTTCCGTAGGATTTAAAAAGCCTAAAAACAAAAATTTCACAAGAAAAAAATAAAGACAAACCCTTTTCAGATCTGAAAAGGGTTTTATTTTGATGATCAATCTTCGTGGAGTTTATTTAAAAAGATTCCGGGCATTCTCTGTCGTTATCCTGTCTATCTCAGAAAAATCTTTTCCGTAGATATTCACAAGTTTCCCGGCGACGAGATCGAGGTAAGCGCTTTCATTTCTCTTGCCTCTGTGCGGAACGGGAGCCAGATAAGGAGAGTCTGTTTCCAATACAATTTTATCTAAAGGGATTTCTTGTAAAAACTGATCAATTTTCCCGTTTTTAAAAGTGACTACTCCACCTATGCCTAAAATAAAATTCAGATCAATGGCATGTTTTGCCTGCTCAAGGTTTCCTGAAAAACAATGAAAAATACCTCTTAACTGGGGATGTTTTTTTCGTTCCAATACTTCAAATGTTTCATCAAAACTTTCTCTCGTGTGGATGACAATGGGAAGATCCATTTCTATAGCCCAATCGATCTGTTGTTCGAAAGCCTTCACCTGTATATCTAAAGTCGACTGATCCCAATACAAATCAATTCCTATTTCTCCTATGGCCGGAAACTGCCTTTGATCGAGATAATTTTTAACAATTTCCAGTTCCTTTTCCCAGGATTCCGGTTTTACATAGCATGGATGTAATCCCATCATTGAAAAAATCTGTCCCGGATATTCGGTTTCCAGCTGTAACATCTTTTCGTGTGATTCGGAATCGATGGCAGGAAGATAAAATTCTGTAATTCCTTTGTCTAAAGCTCTCTGGATGGCTTCCTTTCGGTCCGCATCAAATTCTTCGGCATAGAGGTGGGTATGTGTATCAATCATTTTTTTATAGTTTTAACAGATCTTCATACGGGTTTTCAAGATTCATCAGTATTCCGAAGGCAGGTTCGGTCTTTATGCCCTGTTTTTTAAGTTCTATTATTTTTTGTTTAAATTCTTCTCCTTTCTCCTGTAGTATTTTGTACTCGGCGATCATGTGCCGGTATGCATTCTGTTGCTCAGAAGGTTTATTCTGTCCAAAAATTTCAATCGGAAATTCTTCCAGCATAAAGTTTATAACGATACTTTTTTCTCCATTTATGACCGTGTTTTCCACTTTCATATCGGTACCGGACGGTAGTAAGGGTACTATATCTTCCAAAAATTCTTTTTCAAATCTGAGATCTACTTCACAAATGACATCGAGATCGCTGCTTTCAATATCAATTTGTATAGGAACTGTACCTGTCAGTAATGGAGAGTATGGTTTTAATTTTTCTAAAACTTTATATTTTGTAAGAACTTCAAGCGCTCTTTTCTGTCGTTCATTACCATTTCTCAAATAGTTAATCCTGGTAAAATCGATCATTTAAAATATTTTATGCTTTACCTTTTCGCGTTGCTTTTCAATCCTTTGATCCAGTTTTTCTCTGAATTCAATAAATTTCGGATCTTTTTTATCATTTGTTTTATGTTCCAGCGCCCTCATGATTTTAAAATTTTCTTTGATAAAATCTTTGGTATCATTTGAAAAATAAGCATCCCCGAATTTATCGAAAGTATAATTAACCGCCTGTGTACTGGGATGAATCATATCTTCTTTATAAAAGCGGTAATCCCGCAGATCATCCATCAATATTTCATACACCGGCAGATATTGGCAATCTTCAAACATCGAAATAGACTCGTGGATGGCTGTAATCAGCTTAGACTTACTGAGTTGATTTTCAACCATGCCATCTTTGGTATGGCGTACAGGTGATACGGTAAATAAAATCTGAACTCCTTCTTTACAAATATCCTTCAGATCCAGAATGGTATTATAAATGGCGGCGGTAAGTTCCTGATGGGTCAGCAATCTCTTTTCAAAAAACTTCTGTGGAATTTTATGACAGTTTGCAACGAGTTTTTTTTGGGGGAGAAATTCGTAGATAAACGAACTTCCGTAGGTTACAATCACCCAATCAGCTTCCTGCAGGAAAGCGTTACCTGCTTCAATAGCCCCATTAATCTTATCTAAGGTCTGGTGAATATATCGGGTATCAAAGCTTGTATGGTGATCGAGAGAGATGTATTGATCATGATAAGTGATTAAATCTTCCTCCTCATAAAATGCTGAGTCGTGAAGTATCCTGACTTCATTATGAATTGAAAACGGGTTAAAAATGGTTCCAAAAGGATTATTAAGTGTCTGAAGCTGACCTTGCTGTAACAGGTCGGTCATTTCGGAAGCAAAACAGGAACCTACTGAAAATATTTTATCTTCAATCTCAATTTTCTTTTCTGATGCCGGAATATCAACTTCTGTTCTGAATTTCATTGTACAGGTATTAGATTGCAGGAAACACGCTGCAGGTAAATTGCTGTTACCTGCTGCATGCCTTCTGCTCCCTCTATTAACTTTCTCTTCTCAACAAATAATTTGCCAGTTCGATAAACGGTTTTTTCTTTTCTTCCGGAATATCGATTTTCTGAAGATAGCTTTGTCCTATTTCGTTATGTTTTTCGATAAGGCGAAGTGCTTTTTCATCTACTTTCGTTCTTCTGAAGATCTTTTCAACGCCATATACCTTGTCAATATTTTCAGTTTTCTTTGAATACCAGTAATCCAGCTCTTTTCTTTCTTCTTCTGTAGCATGTTCTCTTGCCAGCAGGTACAAAACCGTTTTTTTATTTTCGTAGATATCTCCTGCATGTTTCTTTCCAAACTGTGCCTGATCTCCGAAAACGTCAAGATAGTCATCCATGATCTGGAAGGCGATTCCGATATGTTTTCCGAAGTTGAAGATGGCTTTTGCATCTTTAAAATCTGCTCTTGCGATCAAGGCTCCGATTTCAAAAGAAGAGGCGCTTAAAACTCCTGTTTTGTAAGTAATCATTCTGATATAGTCATCAAAAGTTACATCTTTCTGAGTTTCAAAATTGATATCATATTGCTGCCCTTCACACAATAAAAGACCTGTATGAGTGAAAATCCTGATACATGCCTTGAAAATTTCAGGTTCCAGATCTTCAAAGAATTTATATGCTTTCAACATCAATCCGTCTCCTGAAAGGATTCCCACATTGATTCCGTGTAAAGTATGGATGGTAGGTTTATTTCTTCTTAGGGGGGCTTCGTCCATAATATCATCATGGATCAGCGTGAAGTTATGGAAAAACTCAATTGCCAACGCGGGCTTTATAGCCTCTTTAAGGTCGCCGCCAAACAAATCACAAGCCATCAGTACCATAATGGGACGAAGACGTTTTCCTCCGTGGGAAATAATGTAATTCATCGGTTCATATAGTTCCGCTGGCTTATCTTTAAAAGTGTACTTATTGATGGCCTCCCCAACAAGCTGCTGGTATCTGTCTAAAAATTCCATAAAATCTTATAATTTGAACAAAAATACGATTTTTAAAAAGTTAGGAAAATAAAAATGCAGACTCTTTTTGGTAAAAGTTGCCTAATTTTTCTGGAAGCAATGAATGACTATGATAAATTATTTTTTTATAGATTAATCATAGAACAAAACCAATGGTATGTATAATATATTAAAAGCCATCTTATGATAAACATAAGATGGCTTGGTATTTATCAAGATAATTCACTGTAATGCTATTTTAGTGTATTAGCTTTGAATATCTGATCATTTGTGTGACAAAATCAAGTTTCATTTTAAGAACTTTGATAATCACTTTTAAGATTTTAATGGTATTTTAATATTGATTTTGTCATCAAAAATTTTATACCCTTTACGTTTAAGATCTTTTATATATTTTGAACAACCTAATAGAGTTGCAGTATATTCATTATGCCTAGATTGAATTTCTAAATCATATTTTTCCGTTTTTTTGATCTTATAGTAAAAATTTATATTTAAAATGTCAAGCTGCACTATCAAAGAATCTTTTTTATTTACCAATAATAAATCGGCTTTGCAATCTTCCAGATCTCTTGAATAATAGCCTTTCGGGATCATTTTTTCTGGAACATCATACAATTCATTATTCTCGTACACATATGTTTTACCAATAAATCCCTGAGGATCTATAATATAATTATCATCTGTATGATTAATGATTTTATATGTGTAGGGGCTAGCTCCGTCCAAATATCTTTGCATTGACACACTGGAATCTAGTAAAATAATTTCCAGATCACTTCTAGTATTTACCTTTATCTGAGACAAATAAAAACTGTAAATACATATTGCAATCAATATACAAGTTCTTTTCATTTTATATTTATTTAATAAGCAAAAATGATGGTACAAAACCCATTTTCACTTTATGATCAAGACCTGTTGAATCCATAACTCCTGTCCATTTATATTCTTCAAAATAGGCTCTATATTCCATAATATCAGTAATGCTAGAAAGCTGCCAAAATGTTTTATAGAATCCTGAAACATAATCAATAGAGTGCCTCATTTCATGTATAAATACTGTGGCCAGTTTATAATTAGACTTTGAAGTCAGTCCAGGAGCCAATATAACTTTTCCTTCCGCATTTGTAATTCCCCATGCAGAATCTTTTCCACCAGAGTTCAAAGTACCTCTTGCTGTAATCGTTAGTTTTGCATTATCACCTTTTTCCCATTCGGCAATTGTATTGGCGTCAGCAAATTCTGCCCATTGTGCACTATTATCCCAATATTCTTTAAATATGGTCTTATAGGCATTTAAAGTTGTTTGATTTGCCTTATCTTTTGGATTTACTTTATTATCTATTAAAAATTGGTTTAGTTTTTCTTTATACTCTGACATTGCAGCCATTGTATGCAGCGCATGATTCAGCCCTGCTACAGTTCCTCCAATCAGAGCTCCCTGCCAGAAATTCCCTCCTGATAAAGCTGAACCTACACCTCCTGCTAAAGCTCCGAAACTGATCTGCCCTACAGCAGAACCAGCAGCTCCTTTGGCGATAGCTCCAAAAGCACTTGCTCCCAAACTTCCTAAAGCACCTGATAAAAATGCTTGTCCGAAATTATATCCCTGCATTAAAGATAAGGCACCCTGAGCTACCGCATGCGCTCCCGCTTGTGCTAAAACACCTAACGTCGTCCCAGCAAACTGTGTAGCGGCGGTATATCCACTTGCTGCAGTAGTAAAAATTCCTCCTATTCCTGCTGTCACGGCTCCGCTTATTGCTCCGAAGGTAATGGATTTCAAGAATCCGCCCCAACTCCAGTTGCTGGAAAAAGAAGCACTAATGATGTAAGAAACGGCTCCTATTGCCGCCCCTATAACGGCTGCTGTAGCAACTGTTCCCCAAAAGACAGGCAAGGCTGCAAAAATAGCAAAAACAAATTCTCCATTCGGATCGTTATACATCAGTGGATTATTCATCACATATCCGTATTTATTATAATTTTGGGTATTGGTAGGATCCTGAATATTCTCATCGGCATTTAAAAATCTTCTTAATAACGGATCATATAATCTTCCATTCATGTGAATAATTCCTACTTCTCCAAAATGTTCATGGCTGGTATACCCACGATCAATCATAAGATCATTCGACTGGCTGAGGATGGAAGCTTTATCTGTGATAATCGCTCCGTTTCCTATTTGTAAATGAGTGAAGTTCCCCCATGCATCAAAATGTCTTTGTTCAAGCTTATTTCCTGCTTCATCACTCACCGCTAAGATACTTCCCAAATAATCTTTATGCAAAAATTTATAAGATCCGTTAGCCTCCGTATAATTCTTCACAAAGATAATATTGCTTTCATAAGGATTCCCACCAATATACAGTATATGTTTTTCTTTTCCTGTCGTATTGTCAGTAATGATTTCATAGCTTCCGTCTTCATTATAGAATTTGGTAAATTTACCATCAGCTTCTGCAGCGAAGTTTCCTCCGTAAGTAACCCTCTGCCTCATTGCTGTTAATCCATATTGGAAGGCAACATCGCCCTTTTCTCCATCAATGAAGACAGGATCATTATTTTCATTATAAACAATAGTCTGAATGAGATCATTATTGTAATTTTGAGTTCCGGCAGCATTTAAGGTCATTCCTGTTGCCTGATAAATTTTGGCAGAATTCTCAAACTTAATCGTCCCGACCTGATCATTTTGGATGATTCTCCCCTTAACATCATAAACATTTCTGTAAGCCGCAGGTTTTACTCCTGTTACAGGATCTGTCCAGTTGACTAATCTATTGTTATCATCATAATCGAAAGTCTCAACAATATTAAAGTCGCCTCCTGTTGTTCTGCTCTTCAATTCATTTCTGATGGCATCGAATGAATAGGAAAGCTGTAGAATGCCCGGCTTTATTTGGGAAGAATGGTTGATACCAACTAAGAAACCGTTAGTATCGTAAGTATTGTTAATCTGCGTCGATCCTAATTTAGCTTTCGATATTTGTCCCTTTACATTGACTTCATCAAGCTGCCAAAGGATTTTCCCTGAGTTTTTATCTTTGACCTGATAAAGCTCACCATTCCATGTACTGTATACATTTTCTATGTTCACTTTGGTAAGAGTACCGGAAGAGTATACCTGTTTTTCATAAGAAACTATTCTTCCTTTATCATCGTAGGTCATGCCTTTCTGGATAAAATACTTACCATTACTGCTTTCCGAAGAAGATAAAATTCTCCCCTGGGGATCATAAGAAACATTGTAACCAAATGCCTTTCCTTTGGAAGTTCCGGATTTGGAAATCAGTTTTCCTTTGTCATTATATGAATAAGAAATAGTTTTATTGGTTGCCTGCCCACCATCGACGGTAGAAATTTCTTTTTTATTAATTAGCTGTCCTAAATTATTATAAGCATACTCCTTGGTACCTTTTGGGCTGATAAATTTCTTTGGTTGTCCGAATCCTCCATATTCATATTGATACAACCCATTGGAAGGATCATTAAATTCCGATTTGTTTCCCCATGCATCATACTTCGTAGTCACGATATTTTCGGCATATTGAGCCTTTATCTGTTCTCCTGCAGCATTATAGGAAAATGTAACGGTTCCTCCCTTATCGGTAGTTGTTAAGATATTTCCCAAGGCGTCCGCAGTTTTAGTTGTCACCCTACCATATCCGTTCAGTTCTTTCACTGTAGTAGTTAACCCTGAAACGCTGGTCTCCATTTGTTTCCCTGTAAAAGAAGTAGCCTTTATTTTAGCCGGGAAAAAAGTATCGTCATACTCTATGATATTCCAATCACTTACCCCCTGCCCTTCGAAAAAGGGTTCTGATTCCTTTGATTTTCTTCCTAAAATATCATATTGCGTAGCTTTTAAAACAAAGTATCCCTGTCCAAAAGCTTTGGTTGAAGAAGTTATTTCCTGACCAAGTGTATTGGTGTATTTCTTTGAAATATTTCCACTTGGATCATATTGTGTAATAATCAAATTGGTAAAATAATCTTTTTCATATTGATATGTTGTTGTACCCAGTAAATTGGTTTTAGCCTTCACAAGCTTACCCCATGGATCATAGGTGTTGATAAGGGTATTATTGAGAGGATCAGTTTGGGTTAAAATTTGCCCCCAATCATTATAAGTAATGTTGGTCTGCAATCCGAGATTATCAATTTTTTTAACGACGAATCTACCTTTGTTATCATATTCTGCCTGCGTAGTCTGGCTCTGAGAATCTATGCTATTTGTGATGATTCTTTGAATAACATTTCCAAACCCATCATAAATGTAGGTATCCAGTATATATCCGGAATTATCTCTGTTCCATGTTTTTTGGGTTTTCAATAAGTTGTTTTCGTATGTGTATTCTTCCTTTGCAGATTTGTTATCTCCATAGGCCTGTCCTATGTCAGTTTTAGACTTGGGAAGACCAATATAATAATCAGCTCCAATTCCAGATGGATTATGAATATACTCAAAAGTAGACGTAGTAATACCATAACCATTGTTAACATTGTAAATGCTTTTTGACGGAAGGTAATATTCTCCATAAGTGATATTATTCACATTGGTGATGCCTGTTAAAAAATCCTTGGTTTTAATCTCTTTTGGTAGCAGTGCTGTAACAATTTTCGGTTTATCAGCATTAGGTATGGAAGTGACAACCTGTCCGTTCAGCAATTTATCGATTTGATATTGTGTAAATTTAAAACTTAATAATTGCGAATTATTCTCAGAGATATCTCCCGGGAAAATCATATTTTCATTATTAGTTCTGATTGACCATTCTTTTAGCGGAACCCCGTCATTTAAAGGATCAATCTCTTTTCCTGTCCATACTTTGGTATTTTCAAGCCCATCAGCATACCAGGAAGAGCGGGCTGTCTGACGGAAGCCTACTATACCTTTCCCCTGTAAATGAGCAATATATCCTCTGTATCTGAAATCCTGCTTCCTGCCTGACATCCTGATCTGACTTACCCCATACATCTGAGATAATCTATCCATTTCCATGTACGGATAAAGTTCCTTTTTTACCGGAGAATATATATTGGGATTGATGACAGGATCAAGTTCTTTATAATCAATATCATACTGAATACCACCCTGAAAGATACCTGAAATATTTTTATCAGCATTGAGATTATAATGTTGGTAACTGATCAGTTTTCTTTCTCCATTATCAACACTCTTCAATAAAAATAATATTTTAGATGATTTATTATTCACTCTGAAATCACCAAATAGCGGGTTTACAACTACTTTAGCTCGCTGCGAATAATAAATACGTTTCCTGGTGAAACGCCATTTAAATTCTGTATCTGCAGCATTATAATACGGTTCTGCATAATTGTCAATAGACCATGTAGACAACTGATTATTATTAGCTGCAAATATTATTGTAGAATTGACAAGGTCACTTTTCCCATCATTATCCAGATCAATCAATCCCGGTTGAGAATAGTTGACAAGAGAGGTAGGGTTCTGAGATACCTTTTTGTAATACATTAGTCCCTGAACACTTTCAGATAAAGACAGGCCGGTATTTAAATAGATAGACCATCCTGTCATATAGATATCGTTGGTTGCATTCTCATGCAAAGGCAGAAGCATTTCAATATTTCTGTCCCCATTCAGATCTCCAAATTGTAGCCCATCTATCAATCCTTTTACGGTATGTAAATTTTTCAGATTGAGAACATAGGTATTGTTTTGCTTTTTCAGTTCATATTGTCGAACACTGTTTAATGGGGTATTAACTGTTCTAGTAGTAGATGAACCATTCTCGTTCATGTATTCTTTGGTAAAAAAAGTTACATCCGTATTTCCACCGGTAGCCTCTACAAAAACAACATCCTGTGTTCCATCGTTGTCAAAATCCATAATTCCCCCTTTACTGAGAATATCTTTAGGTGTAGTACCGGGGATAATATGGATTGTATTGTTTTTTATATCATCATTATCTACAACTACATATCTATGCCCAACTGTTTTGCATTGCCATCTTCCTTTAGGCGGATCTGGAACAATCACAACATATTTGCATTTACTATCTTGTATTCCCATTACAAGTTCAGACATTCCATCAGAATCGATATCTGCTTCTTTTAAAGTGATAAGACTTGATTTGTTACTTCCATATTCATACTCAGGATCCGGATCAGGCAGATATATACCATTACCAAACTCATAGGTATTGTTGGCTATCGTTTTAGAATATTCTAAAACAAGAGGATTATTATAAGTATTTAAAACAGAAGCGTCACTTTTTATAGAGTAGTATTTTAATTCTATATTTCCTGTAGACGGAGGATTAGAGCTTGAGTTTGCTTTGGAAATAATAAGCCCTTGTTTCGTTTTAATATAATTGTCTGCTGATTTTATATTAAAAGTGGTGAAACTGCTGCTAGGCCAAAAAGTGGTTGAAGCGCCCAAATAAACAAAAGAAGGACTGCTGCTGTTGATAGCATCGAAATAAATATAATATCCATCAGGTCTGCCACTCTGAGCAGGCTGCATTACGATAAAATCAACCAATCCATCTCCATTATAATCTCCGGTCGTCACAATATTATTGTAATCAGCAAAATTACTTTCACTGCTCGTGGTGGTTAATGGTTTTGCAGTAAAGGTAACCGGATTGGCTGCATCTCCTATACTGTTACCTTCCGTTACACTTTTTACAAACTGATAGTTAACCCTGTTATTGGGATCACTATTGACAGTTTCCACGGAATAGTTCATAGAATAGCTTTTGAAGGTACTACTCCCTGCGTTAACTCTTACTGTAGTTAATATTTTACTCTGTAAGAATGGCACCCCTTTCACATAAGATGATTCCTGGATATTTCTGGGAGCGTAGTAAAAGTTAATCTGATTGTAATGAGCTTTCCCCAGTGTTTCATTTCCGCCCCATTGGATGGTGTTAATAGCAGCTGTATTACTACTTTGAGTATAGTTATAAGTAATGTAGTTTCCTTTGCTATCTTTCCATTTTACGATATTATATTCTATCGGGGTTCTTGCCTGGCTTGTTCCTGAAGCTACGGCCCCATACCAGGCTTGAGATCCATCTTCAAAAGTCACTTCCCAATATTCAGGTCCTTGCCATGCCTGCCCACTAATGGCTCCTTTTGATTTTATTCTGGCATTTGAAAACCTTTCTGTCACATATTCAGCATCGTCTTTTCCATATTCACCTGACTTTAAGATTAATCTTTGACCATTGAAGGTGTAATAATCGGAATAATCTAACTGAATCCCTTTAAGTTCTCCGTCTTTTTCAACGGTTTTTCCGATTCTGGCTATCGATGTGATTCCGGCTAAGTTCCAGCCATATCCGGCAATCCCATTTCCAGAGCCACTTGTATACACCAGGTTAATTTGTGGGGCTACGCTTTTTACTCCCGGAGGTAAAGCAACTGGTACGGTAAATTGTAGCTGTCCCGATACATTGACATCAATATTTCCTTTCGTATCATGAAAGCTTTGGCCTTGTGGCGCACTGGTACCACTTGGATTATTAGCGCCAGCATTTGAATCTGCTGGCCCACCGCCTGGGTTGTCAGTCGATGGCCCAATCTTAGCAATAAATGGATTAGAGCTGCTTGATTTAGCAGAAAAACCTTGTGCAAATATTATACTCTGCGGATCCTGAACTGTTCGGGATGTAGTTTCTGCCTGATAAAGTATGGTTTGCGAAAATCCCGCCACAGAACATAAGGATAGTATAAAAGATGAAATAAATTTCATATTCATATAATTATTTTATAAGTGATAATTGATAGGTTGTAGAAATAGTATTGAATAGAGAAAAAGAATATTTTTAATCTTCAATGTCCCAATTCTTGAATATTACTCTTATCGTTTGGTAATATTTCTACTAAAAACTCTTCCGTCTTTTAATGTAAAGCGTAGTATGTAAACGCCCCAGTCATAGCCTGTCATATTGATTTTCACCTGACGATTTAATCCTGGTGTATTCTGCTGCTGGAATTTCCAGTGAACAGTACTATGTTGATACAATGAGACAGATTCAATCAGATTATCAACTTCTTCCGTCCAGTCTATGGTCAAATAGTCATTTACCGGAACAGGATAAAGCCTGATCTGTTTCCAGAAGGCTTTCTCATCAATGGTTGAAGATTGTTGGGTAACTGTTTGCGGTTTTAACAGCTCCTGTAGTTTAATCTCTTTTGGTACAGTTTCTTCCGATTTTTTCCCGGTACTGTTTGTTCCTCTGTATCGTTGGTTTCCAGCTTCATCATATTTAAAATAGACTTCAGTTTGTGAATAGCCGAGAAAACCTATCAATAGAGAGAACATTGAAAGGAGTTTTGTTTTCATAGATGGTTATTTTGATGGAGTAAAAGCACTTAACTTATAGCTTTAAATCTTAAAGTTTTTTAGATTAAGATCTAAGTATTTTGCTTTTCTTCCACTAGTTTTTTTTTGAAATCACAAACATTAAAGAAATCTTTAATCAATTGTAATTCTAATTTCAAATATAATAAAAAAACTAGTGTAAATATCTGATCTCTTCATCTTATTATTAATTTTTAAAAAAATATCTCTTGGAAAAAAATATAAATTACAGTTAAAAAAGCTATTATTTTTTAAAACAACAAAAACATTTTTAAGTAAACATATTTTTTTAAAACAAATCCTAACTCACATTGAAATAGCATTTGTCTTATCCAACTACATTCATTTATAGAAACAAAAAACTTTGCCCAAACGGACAAAGTTTATATGTTTATTTCAATTTTTATCTTAGAAAAGGAAGGTTACAATAAGATAAGTAACTCCCGCTACAATAGCTGAAATCGGAATTGTCAGTACCCAGGCCCAAAGAAGGCTTACTGTAATCCCCCATCTCACTGCCGATATTCTTTTTGTCAATCCTACCCCGATAATAGAACCTGTAATCGTATGTGTTGTAGATACAGGAATACCGAAATGGTCTGTAATGAATAAGGTGATAGCTCCTGCAGTTTCTGCACTTACCCCTTCCAATGAGGTTACTTTAGTAATCTTGGTCCCCATTGTTTTAATGATTTTCCATCCTCCACTCATTGTTCCTAAAGCGATTGCAATAAATGAAACGAGAGGAACCCAAATATAGTGTTGGGCAAAGTAATCAAAACGTTCTGCTGAAGGGATGTTCAAATACTGGGTATCCTGAAGCATATTAACGTGATAATAAATAACCGCTGCCCCAATGATCCCCATTACTTTCTGAGCATCATTCAGACCGTGTCCCAAGCTAAACAAAGCGGAAGAAGCCAGCTGTAATCTTTTGAAGGACTTATCAGCTTTGTGAGGGTTTGATCTTTTATAAAGGTGTACAATGATAAGAGTGATGATGATTGAGATAATCATCCCTATAATCGGAGCCATGAAAATGAATAAGAAGATAGGAATCACTTTATCAAACTTCACGACACTCTGGTGAGTCACCTGGTTGAAAGCTTCTTTAGCCGTATCCCAGAAACCAAGAGCCGGCTGTGCTGCTGCCACCTCATGGTAATCCATCATGAAAGCATGCATTAATGCTGCTCCCAAGAATCCACCGATCAATGTATGTGAGGATGATGAAGGAATTCCGAACCACCATGTCAACAGGTTCCAGGCAATTGCTGCCACCAGACCGGAAAATATGACTTCAAGGGTGATAAAATTCTCATTAACTGTTTTGGCAATTGTATTACCGATTTTGAATTCTCCAATAATATAAGCAGCAATAAAGAATGCTGCAAAGTTCCATAGGGCTGCCCATAGTACGGCCTGGAATGGAGTTAAAACTTTTGTAGAAACAATAGTTGCAATTGAGTTGGCTGCATCATGAAAACCATTGATGTAATCGAAGATTAATGCCAGCGCAATAATAACTACAAGTAAAATAGGAAATTCCATTTTTTGCGATGTATTATGCGTATTTAATCATGATGTTCTCAATGGTATTGGCAACATCTTCTGCCTTATCAGTTACAATTTCAAGATAGTTCAATACAGATGAAACTTTGATGATATTGATTGCATCGTTGGTTTCAAATAGTTCCACCATTGAATTGGAAAGTAAATCGTCTGCAATGTTTTCAATAGAATTTACTTTGATACAAGCTTCTTTCACCTGCTCCATATTTTTGAAACCTTTAAGGTTTTTCATGGCATTCTGAATTTCAAGACATGCTTTGTGGATCAGTAAAGAGAAGTCGGAATACGCCTTCATCTCCGGCGATTTGTATAAGAAAATATATTTTGTAGAAGCGTAGATATAATCAGCGATATCATCTAATCCTGTTGCCAAGGTGTGAATGTCTTCACGGTCAAAAGGAGTAATGAAGTTTTTTCCTAATTCTACAAAAATCTCATGCGTAAGTTCATCATTTTTATGTTCGAAGTCGCTCATTTTCTTCAACATAGAATCATCATTAAGATCGAAATCTTTAATTCCTGTATTGAATTCTTCAGACATTGCAACTAGATTTTCAGTTACTTTTTCAAAAAGTACAAAGAAGATTTTATCTTTTGGTTGAAAAGCGTGGAAAATATTACCAATTCCCATTTTTTAGTATTTATAATTCGTGTGCAAATTTCCTAAAAAAGGACCGCCCACGAAACTATATAACATTAAGTTTTGTTAACATTCGCTTACCTTCTGATTATCAAATAAAAAAACCGACATTACTGCCGGTTTTATATGGTTTACACAAGGGTTAGTTTGCCACTTCAGCCCTCATATCTTTTCCTTTGAATTTCATGGACTGAATATTGCTAAGGACATTGTCTTTGAATGATTTTTCAACTTCGAAGAAAGAGAATTTCTCTAAAATTTCAATATCACCGATTTCAGCTCTTTTCTTGGTTTTTCCACCAGCGGTAGCTTTGTTGATAATATCTAAAACATCGAGTTTTTTCAAATGGTCTTTTTTCCCAAGGTTGAAGAAGAATCTTACCATGTTTTCATCTTTTCTTCTTGGTTTTCCGCCACGGTCTCTGTCTCTTCCACGATCTCTGTCGCGACCTCTGTCCCTATCTCTGTCACGGCCACGGTCTCTTCTTGAGTAATCGTCATCTCTGCTGCTCAGTTTCTGCTCAGCAAGGTCATGCTTATCTTTGTAATATAAAGCAAGATCTTTCAATTGGAACTGCAGCAACTGGTGTACCAATTCTTCTTTTGTGAAGTTGCTCAAATCAGGAATTAAGCTATCATCAAATTCGAAAAGATCTTCGTGCTCTGTGAATAATTTTTCAAAAACACCACCTACCTGAGCTTTGATAATATCTTCACCGGTAGGAATAAATCTTTCGTTAATTTCAATCTTTGTAGCAGATTTAATCTGCTTCAGCTTTCTGCTTTCTTCCGGCTTGATTAAAGCCATAGAAATACCGTCCTTCCCTGCTCTACCTGTTCTTCCGCTTCTGTGAACGAATACTTCAGGATCATCAGGTAAAGAGAAATGGATCACGTGAGTCAGAGAGTTTACATCCAGACCTCTTGCTGCAACGTCTGTTGCTACAAGAATATCAATGTTTTTTAATCTGAATTTCTTCATCACCGTATCTCTCTGCGCCTGAGAAAGGTCTCCGTGAAGAGCATCAGCAGCATAACCGTTCTGCATCAGGAAATCAGCTACCTCCTGAGTTTCCATTCTCGTTCTACAGAAGATAATAGAATACTGGTTAGGATTAGCATCGATCAATCTCTTCAACGCTTCTTTTTTCTGGCGGTAACCTACCACGTAGTATTCGTGAGTAATGTTCTTCTTCACTTCGTTGATAGAACCTACTGAAATACGGTGTGGCTTGGTAAGATAGTTTTTGGAAATTCTTTCCACTTCTTTATTCATCGTAGCCGAGAATAAGAAAGTCTGTTTAGTTTCCGGAGTTTCGCTCAGAATGGTTTCCAATTCGTCTTTGAATCCCATAGAAAGCATTTCATCGGCTTCATCTAATACCAACCAATGAATAGCAGAAAAGTCTAATGCTTTTCTGTTGATAAGATCAATTACTCTACCAGGAGTTCCCACAATAATCTGTGGCTTATCCTTCAAAGATCTCATCTGATCTACAATACTGCTTCCACCATAAACTGCTGTAGTTTTGATGTCTTTCATGTACTTAGAGTAATTCTTTATGTCCTTCGAAATCTGAAGACATAATTCCCGTGTCGGACAAAGCACCAATAATTGGATTTTGCGACTCGTATCGTCAATCATATCCAAAATCGGAAGCGAAAACGCTGCTGTCTTGCCTGTCCCTGTTTGCGCAAGTGCGATCAAATCGCGAATATCTGAAAGAATAAAAGGGATAGTCTGTTTTTGGATTTCTGTTGGGCTTTCGTAACCCAGTTCGCCAATTGCCTTAAGGATATCAGGACTTAAATTGGTTTCCGTAAATAAATTCATTAACTATTTTAAAATTTTTGCAAAGATACAATAAATATTTGACTTGTTTTTGAACAAAGTTTTAAATATACAAACTTAAATTCAGAATCTTTTACTATTTTTTTAATTTTTGGAAAATTAAATCCAAAAAAAACACCCTTACATTAAGGTATTATTAAATATTATTTTTTTTTATTAAATTGGATTAATTTTTTATGTATTATGTATGAACTTTTAAAAATAAAACCACAGAACGCGGATTATTCCATTTAAAATACCCTTTTACAGGCTTTGATTTTTTGGAAAAGTGTAAAATTGAACGTTGAAAATGAAAAACAGCTGTTTTACCAACATCATTAACCTGCCACAAATAACAGGCAGTAACAAGCAACTCACAAAGAGCAACCAGATAACCATCCACCCACAAAAACACTACACAAAATTATGTCAGCAAGTATTTCTCCCGATACATTCGGTTTTTTAAAAAAATTAAACAAAAATAATAATAGAGAATGGTTCAATGAAAACAAAAACCTCTACACAGAATCTCAGGGAAATGTGATCAGTTTTCTGGATGATCTGCTTAAAGAAATGTCATCATTCGATGCAGAGCTTGCAAAAATTGACAGTAAAAAAGCACTATTCAGAATTTACAGAGATACCAGGTTTTCAAAAGATAAAAGTCCTTATAAAACCAATTTCGGGGCTTCCCTGGGAATGGGAAAAGGAAGTCAGAAAGGAGGCTATTACCTTCATATGGAACCCGGCAAATCTTTTTTGGCCGGAGGAATTTACATGCCTGAACCTTCGGTACTGAAAGAAGTACGCAAGGAAATATCTTTGTACGGAAATGACTTTCTCAACATTTTAAATCAGAAAGATTTTAAAAAACATTTTCCTGAACTTGATCAGCAGGATAAGCTGAAAAAGATACCTCAGGGTTTTGAAAAAGAAGATCCGATGGGAGAATATCTGAAACTTAAAAATTTTATTGTTCTTTATCATCTTAAGGACGAAGAGGTCCTGGATAAAAATGCCGCCGGCAAAATGTCAAAGATATTTAAACTCATGAAACCATTTAATGATTTCCTCAACACTCCTTTTCTTTGACATTACATAAGCTTTTAGGTATACACCTTATCATTACTGCTTGTTTCAGACCCTGTGAAGAAACTATCATAGAGCAGAATAAAACCTCTAACCTGTCAAAACTCATATCTCTCAGAAATAACTCACATACACTACTTACTGACTATCAGTATTTTATATTTAACATTTTTTAAGATATATTTTACATTTTTGTTTATCTTTGCTGTTCGTCAAAAAGTCAAGGATGTCTTTATACCAAAAAATTGCAGAAAACCTACAATATATAAGTCCGAGTTTTTATAAAAAAAGATACTTTAAAAGTTTAAATAATCTTAATAAGGATAATTTTTCGGCACGCAATGTAGAACCGGAACTGGTATGGATCAAAGAGTACCTTCCCAAAAATGCTGTAATACTTGATATTGGTGCGAATGTAGGAACCTTTCTTTATCAATTGGAAAACAAGCTGGATCATGAGCATATTTACGCTTTTGAGCCTAATAAAAAGCTATTCTTGCGATTAAAAAGATTATTTCCTTCCATGCATGTACTTCCTTTGGCCCTTTCTGACGAAAATATGATGGCCGAATTTAAAGTTCCTGTCATCAATGGAAAAACAATTGCATCCCGTGGGACCTTAAACACTTCTTACAAAGAAAAAGGTGAAGAAAAAAGCTACACCGAGCAAGTAAAGGTGATTAAACTCGATGACTGGGCAGCTTTGGAGCATTTCAACAGACTTGATTTTATTAAAATTGATGTTGAAGGAAATGAGATCAAGACCCTTTCCGGAGCCAGGGAAACCATAAGACAGTTCCTTCCTACCTTAATGGTTGAAATGGAACAAAGACACCACCAAACACCTATATGGAACGAGATATCTGAAGTAAAAAGCTGGGGATATGAGGCGAAATACCTTAACAGGAACAGCTTCACCCTGGAAACACTTACGGAGGAAATCATATCACAAAATACAAACGACGAAAAAAATAAAACTCAGTACATCAACAATATTATTTTTATACCTAGAAACCCTTAAAATAACTTTATGAGTGTAGTAGCGAGACAAGGCTTCAAATATTCCATTATCGGCTATATTGGTTTTTTGCTGGGCACAGTTTCCGCAATTTTCATTTTCCCGAATGATTTTGAATTTTATGGAAAACTTCGCTATATCCTTCCTACTGCTGAAATGCTGGTACCCTTTGTGGTATTGGGAATCTCTTATTCTAACGTAAAATTCTTTCATACGGTAGAAAAGGACGGTAAGAAACAAAATATGCTGTCGCTGTCATTGCTGACCGTTTTTATCAATTTTCTGATCTTCACGGCTGTTTTTTTTATCCTGCCTTATTTTTACCCTAAATTCAAACATTCAGAAGCATGGAAGATCAAAGAAATGATTCTTCCATTAATTTTAATTCTTTCTTTCTGCGCTATTTTTAACAAGTATACTTCGAACTATAAAAGAATTGTTGTTTCCAATATTTTTGACAATCTGTTTCCGAAAATAGCTAACCTCGGGGCATTTTGCCTTTTTTATTATTTTGCGTTATCACAGAAAATAGCCTTTGCTTTCTTTTTCGGAATATTTACCCTGATGCTTTTCGGATATATTTATTACACCAATAAGCTTGAAAAGATACAGCTGGATTTTAATACCGATTACTTCAAAAAGAATAATTTCTGGAAAGAATTTTTCAATTACAGCTTTTTTGGATTCCTGGGGACTTTCGGAAATTATCTGGCTATCAACAGTTTTATGATCGGAGAGTTTATGGGAATGGAAGAGGTAGGAATCTATTCTGTGCTATACGCCCTGATTTCCCTGATCTCTATCCCACAACTTGGATTATTTAATATTTCCGCTCCTATTATTAACAAGACCCTTGCTGACGGAGATATGGAAGAACTTGACAGATTCCACAAAAAAACATCTTTATCATTATACTTTTTGGGAGCTGTATTATTCTCATGTATCATGGTTGGATTTCCTTATCTGACGCAATTTATGCCGAAAAACGGAACGATGCTGAGAGAATATGAGCCTGTAGTCTGGATCTGGGGATCTGCGGTTCTGATAGATCTTGCCACCGGCTTCAACGGGAATATCATCTCACTCTCAAAATACTACCGTTTCAATATCCTGGTGATGCTTTTATTAGCCGGATTAACGATTGGGTTAAACTATTACTTCATCAAGAATACCCCATTAAAGCTTATCGGAATCGCTTTGTCTACTGCTATTTCATTATCGATCTACAATATTATCAAAATTGTTTTCAATTACATTGTATTCAAGGTTTCTCCTTTGAGTATTGAAATGATCTTTGTTTCGATCATCTGTACCTTAGCGATTACCGTTGCGATCGTACTTCCGAATTTTAGCAGCAACCTGATCAATATGATATACAAACCTTCAGTTGTTTTGCTGCTGATCTACATCGGAAATTACTTCACAAAGATATTCCCGCTGGAAGATTACCTCAACATGAGATTTATTAAGAGTATTTTTAAATTTTAAAAAGGAAATGAAAGGCTGATTTTTTGCCTTAATCAGAGGAAATAAATTGGTCTAAAACCTGTTTCAGTTTTTTCTGAACCTGTGCTTTACTGTAATTTTTCTGAAAATCATATGTCTTTTTCGAAAGCTCTTCAAGCTGGTCAAAAATGTTTTCTTTTTCAGGAATGATAAACTCCAGCGTTGAAGGATAGTTTTTAGGGAATACAGCAAGTTTGCCGTATCCGATCGCATCTCCAAGATTTCCTGTCATTTTGGTCACACCGTATGTTTCATTGACACTGAAAAATTCTGTTTCCTGTTGGATGGGACACCAAAGAACATCAGCTTTCTGCATCCATTTTTCAAATTCTTGTGAGGAAACTCTTTCAGAAAAGCAGGTGATCACAATATTTTCCGGCGCTTTTTCAGAAAGGCTCTTCAATTGTTTCAATTCGTTGCCTTTTGCCTTTCCCAGAAATACAAATTCACCATACGCATCCGGTTTTAATTCCTGAATTGTTTTAAAAATATAATGATAATCCCTCCTCTTCTGGGAAACCCCTCCCGGAATAACAATAACCGGTTTTTTATTTTTGGGCTTCTCAAAATCTTTTGTATAAAAAATGGGAAGAAATTGATATCTGTCTGAGCTTAATGCTTCATCCAGCACCAAACGGGAAGCAGATTTCCGGTATACCGCTGAAGAATAAAACAAGCCTTCTTTCAACAATAATTTTAACCTGTAAATGATATCTCCTTTAAAAATACTTTTTGTAAGATCCCATTTTGAGGTTTTGCTAAAATTAAGATTATGGGTAATAACAGCAGTATTGTATTTTTTTGTAATTGCTAAAAAGGTATTGAAAAAACGATGAACCGTACCTACAATCACCAGATCATAGTTTTTGCCTTTCAATTGATCCAAAATCATAGAACTGTCAGATAAAAATACAGGCTCATCTTTGTGACTGACCTGATCTTTAATTTTTTTTGAAAAATAATAGTCTACATCAAAGTCTCCGGCACCTTTCATAATATTCATGAAAGCCTGTGCGATCTCAGCATGAGTGTCTATTTCTATGTAAGCTATTTTCTTCACTGATTAATTGAGATTAAAATCTTTATTCCGGCTAATTTCGACTTAGTTTTTGATTTATGAAACAAACGATCATTTTTATTGATGCTTATAGTATTCCTTGATCATCGTCATCACATCTTCAGCCACTTCTTCTTCAACATTTTCCAGCGCTGGTCGTTGATTACTTTCTGTTCTTCTTTTGTAATCTTCAGTTCCAGTTTTTTTGACCGGCAGCTTTCATAAGATCTGACAATATCAAAAAAGAATGAAGGGGATTTACTTTTCATCGCCTCTTTCGAAGAAGCAATATAAGCAAGGAACCGGTTTAATCCTAAGAAATAAAAATACCTGCCGTAATAATCTGCAGGCCTTATGGTATAGTCCGCTCCTTTTACTTTAATTAATTTTACATGAAGTTCCGGTAAGACTACTTCTTTCCAACCGAGATTCTCAAGTAGAATGGCATCAATATTATCCCATCCCAGCGTTTCTCTTAAGCCGCCCATCTGCACAAAACACTCCTTTCTGTAAGCTTTCATGGGGCCTCTTACATGATGTTTATTAGAATTTCCTTCATATATCCAGCTTCCGCCCTTCTCTACATACAACAATCCTCCTACAAGTCCGTACTCAGGATTTTTTACAAAGGTGTCTGCTACTGTTTCCAAATAATTTTCAGGTAAGATAATATCTGCATCAAATTTACAGATGACGTCAAAGTTATCCAAAACTTGGGTCTGCAATCCGTTTTTAAAGGCATGTACAACCTTTGAGCCGGGTTGGTGCTCAGATTTTTGCAGATTCATCGTTTCGAAACGAAAATCAGTCCCGGTATATTTCCTGATTACTTCGGAAGTCTTATCTGTAGAACCGTCATTGACAACGATTACTTTAAAATCTTTACAGGTTTGTTGTAATAAAGAATCCAGAGTAAATGAGAGGTTCTGTTCTTCATTATGGGCCGGAATTATGATTAAAAACCTCACGAATTAATTTATAAATGGTGAATGATAAGTGATAAATGATAGTAACCTTTCATTTATCACTTATTGTTTTATATTACTTATTATGCGGTTTCAGCATATTTTTAGGATCCAGAATTTCATCCAGTTTTTCCTGAGAAAGAACTCCTTTTTCCAATACAAGATTGTAAACGCTTTTTCCTGTTTCCAGGGCCTCTTTGGCAATCTCTGTCGATTTTTTATAGCCGATGTAAGGATTAAGGGCTGTTACAATACCAATACTGTGTTTTACCATATTCAGGCACACTTCTTTGTTGGCAGTAATTCCTACTACACATTTATCACGCAGGGTATCCAGAGCATTGCAAAGGAAATTGATATTTTCCATGATTGCATGAGAAAGTACCGGCTCCATTACGTTAAGCTGCAACTGTCCTGCTTCTGCAGCAAAAGTCACGGTAAGGTCATTTCCGATGACTTTAAAACAAACCTGGTTGACCACTTCAGGAATTACGGGGTTTACTTTCCCTGGCATGATGGAAGATCCCGGCTGCATCGGAGGAAGGTTAATCTCAAAAAGACCTGCTCTTGGTCCTGAAGAAAGTAATCTCAAATCATTACAGATTTTGGATAGTTTTACGGCAAGACGTTTTGTTGCTGAAGAATAGATCACATAAGATCCTGTATCAGGCGTAGCTTCCACTAAATCCGGTGCGGAAATAATAGGAAAACCTGTAATCTGGGCTAAGTTTTTCGCACAAAGAGTCGCATAGCCTACCGGAGCATTCAATCCTGTACCGATGGCTGTTGCTCCCATATTTACTTCTACAAACAGGCTTGCATTATTATTTAATTTAGAAATATCTTCTTCTAAAGTAGCTGCATAAGCTTCAAATTCCTGCCCCAATGTCATCGGAACAGCATCCTGAAGCTGAGTACGTCCCATTTTTATGACATCCTGAAACTCCACTCCTTTGGCACGGAATGCATCTACGATTTTTTCAAGTCTTTCCACTAAACCGATATTCATCTGCAATAGTCCCATTTTGATCGCAGTAGGATATGCATCATTGGTTGACTGTGAAAGATTGATATGGTCGTTAGGTGAGCAGAATTCGTATTCTCCTTTATTTTTTCCTAGTTTTTCTAATACGATATTGGCAATAACTTCATTCGCATTCATATTGATTGAAGTACCTGCCCCACCCTGGATCATATCTACCGGAAACTGTTCGTGATATTTTCCGGCAATAAGCTCGTCACAAGCTTCTGCTATTTTAAAATAAAGGTTCTCATCAAGAAGCCCCAATTCATAGTTTGTTTTTGCGGCAGCTTTTTTTACAAAAGCCAACCCTTTGATAAAATCCGGGTATGAAGACAACAGCTGCCCCGAAATTTTAAAATTGTTGATCGCTCTTTGCGTCTGCACCCCATAATAAGCGTCTATTGGAACGTTCAGTTCCCCTAAAAGATCACTTTCTTTTCTGAAATTTTCCATTACAGATATTTTACTGTTTTTGATGGCATAAAGGTAGCAAAAACGCATCTAAACGATGCGTTTTAATTTGATTTATTTTACCGGATATTTTTGGTTTAAAGATTGAAGTATTGCCCATGTTTCGGCATCCATAATTCCATCATAATTTTGCGGACGGTAATGATACTGGAAAGCTTCAATAGTCTTCTTCGTAGCATCATCCCATTTCCCACTCGGTTCTATCCCATATCCGAATTTCTGCAATGCCGTCTGGATAAGGAAGATAAATGAAGAATCATTGTATCTGGCAGGTAACTCTTCCTCCGCAAGATCAAAATAAGTTTGTTTGGCAGCTTCATCATACCACATTCCCAGCTGATACTGGTCGTATAGTCTCTTCCATGGGAACATTGGCCCTGGATCCTGTTTCCTTGTCGGTGCAATATCAGCATGTGCCAAAACATTTGTTGCCGGGATCTGATACCTTGTCGCAATATCCTTTGCCAATGCAGCTACTTTTCTTATCTGCTCATCACTGAAAGGTGCAAATATTCTTTTACCGCTGGCATCTGTAGAATAGCCTGCATTTACAATTTCAATTCCGATGGAGGTATCATTAAGGTTTTTATCATTTCTCCAGGAGCTTACACCGGCATGATAAGAACGTTTGTTTTCATCTACAAGCTGATAAATCTCGTTATCACCGGTATTGTTTACCAGGTAATGTGAACTTACCGCTTGCTGGGTAAGAACCATAACCGATTTATCATCAGGAAGTGCGGTGTAATGTAAAATCAGATAACGCTGTCTGAAGTTTTGTGCAATAGCCGGAAAATAGGTTTTCACTACTTTATACCCTATAGGTTTTGCCGTTACGATTGAACCATAACTTGCGGTATTGTCATTTTTTGTTGGGTCTGCTATATTAGTCGTAAAAAAATCTACTCCATGCTCCGAGACAACTTTGGGTTTATTGACTTCGGGAGTCTGTGTTTTAACGACCGGTTTTGGCTGTACCACGGGGGTTTTCGGTTTGTATGTATTTTTTTTTACATTTTGTTGGGAAGTACACGAAAAAACGAATGTGCTTAATCCGATGATATATAATGTCTTACGCATCAGTTTGGTTTTTGAATGATTTATTACCTCAAAAATACACAAATTTTTCTTGAATTTTATTTGGTAAATAAAGAAATCTATTCTATATTTGCACTCGCAATAACGGAACAACGATCATTAAAAAATAAACAAAAAGGAGGGTTGCCAGAGTGGTTAATGGAGCAGTTTGCTAAACTGTCGACGCGAAAGTGTCGCAAGGGTTCGAATCCCTTACCCTCCGCACTCTATATATTTCGGGGCGTAGCGTAGTCCGGTCATCGCGCCTGGTTTGGGACCAGGAGGTCGCAGGTTCGAATCCTGCCGCCCCGACTTTTTTTAATGCGCTTATTTAACTAAGCGAGAATCAACTTCTAAGGGTGCGTAGCTCAGCTGGATAGAGCATCTGCCTTCTAAGCAGACGGTCAAAGGTTCGAATCCTTTCGCGCTCACAAAAAATCTCATCATTTCTATGGTGAGATTTTTTGTTTTATATTCGTTTCAT
>NZ_KI535291.1:0-210789 GCF_000482305.1 Chryseobacterium sp. UNC8MFCol | reverse complement strand
CTATGGTGAGATTTTTTGTTTTATATTCGTTTCATGTGTTATTGCTATATTCTTTATTCAGAGTCTTTAGATAAATATTATATCGGACATTCATGCGAAGACTTGCAGGAAAGACTGAGAAAACAACAAGCAATACAACAATCTTAAATAGTAGCAAAATAGCTGCTATCAAATTCAAATGTCATAATTTTGTCATTCTTTATTTTAATTCAATGAAAAATTTAAACTTCATTATTGCAAGTTGTTTACTTGCTGTGACGACCTCGTGTAAGACAGTAAATCCAACATCTGCCACAACAGGTCAAAACGCTCCTTATCAAAATCTGGGACATAACGGAAAGATTTACTCTGCCTTTTATCAGCAACGAGCCGCAGAATATGAAGCGCTTTGTCTGCAAGCTTACAATATCGCTAAATTTCGTCTGGATGAAGCTCTGACACAAAAATCAGACAGGCAGCTAGCTATTGTTTCAGATATTGACGAAACTTTTCTGGATAATTCCTATTATGCCGTTGAGCGTTCAAAAATGGGAAAAAACTATGATCAGAAAACATGGGAAGAATGGACGGCAAAAGGAATTGCTACACCTCTTACAGGTGCGCAGGAATTCTATCAGTATGCAGCAAGCAAAGGCGTTCAGGTTTTTTACATTACCAATCGTGCCGAGCATGAGCGTGCAGGAACTCTGAAAAATTTAAAAAAGTATAATTTTCCTATTCAAAATGATACCAACCTTATTCTTCGGTCAAAAGAAAGCAGTAAGGAAAACCGTCGTAATGATGTTGCCAAAAATTACAATATCGTTTTACTCTTAGGAGATAATCTTTCAGACTTTGCCGCGATATTTGATAAAAAGACCGAAGCAGAAAGGTCTGCAGCAGTAAAATCTTCTGCTAAAGATTTTGGTAAAAGGTTCATTATCATCCCCAACACAGGGTATGGAGACTGGGAATCCTCATTCTACAACTATAGATACGACTACACTGATCAGAAAAAAGATTCATTGATGTATAATGCTGTGAAAAGTACTCCCTAAATTTTCGGATGCATATTTTCAGTCATATAACACATTGTATAATACCTGCAACCTCACCCATCAAGTGGTGGGGTTTTTAGGTATTCCGTCGGAACACGCCCTACTTCTTTCCGCTCATTTGACGTTACAAATATCTATTTTCTTTATTCCTGCCCTTCTATGCGTACCTTTAATTTCGTATTGATAAGGATATCACAGAATTATTTTTTTACCAACGTTTGGTTCCCTGTTACCTCATCCTTTTTTATCATATAACCATCGGCTAGGTCAAGTGTCCAGCCTTCACCTGATATTTTCTTGTCTTCTGCCTGATTCGGATTGGTGATGGAAATTTTATCCCAATTGGGGCTCGTCAGCGCTCCTTTTTCAACGGTTAGTACTCCCCATTTATCCGTAACTCTGATTACAGGGTAAACCGTTCCTTTATCTTCTACCGGAATAATATTTCTTGGATCAAAAGAGACATTCATTTTCTCAAATTTTATTTCAAAATGAGGCTGCTCAATAAATTGAGATTTATACTCGGCAATCCGTTTTTTTTTCTTCTCTTCCCTTATTCCTTCCTCTTTAGCAATTGATGAACCGTTATAAAACAAAGACTCTTTTTTGACAGCATTTTCTAAATCTGATGAGATACTGATCTTGAATGCTTTCACAAAATAATCTGTTAAATCTGTTTTTGCCGTGATGTTTTTATTCCAGTTTTTATCTTTACCATAAAGCAAATATCCATAAACAGGAATTGTATGGTAGGCAAACGACCGGACAAATGTTGGATTATTGAAAAAGCCATTAATCCCGTCGGTTAGAAACTTTGCTGTTTCCCTTTTATTTCTGTTGCTGACAATTACGCCTGTAAACTCTGCCATTCCCTCATTTAATTCCAGAAGGTTTTCACTTAATGCAGATCCGTCATACAAGTTGTGCCGGTACTTTCTAAAAGACATCGCACGGGTAAGATGTTCCTTCAATTCTTTTTCTGAGACTGATTGAATAGCCTTCTTCAGTGCCTCAAGTTCTAACCGGAGATACATTCTACCATCTCTTTGATCCAGATGATTATTTTCTGTATTGTTAAGTTCAAATCCTAATAACGGCTGTATACGGTGGAATGATTCATGAGCCAGTAAGCCTATCCTTTTCTGTTTATTTTCAGGAAGCGGCAACATAATCATTGCCCATCTTTTTCCCTTCCAATTGATCGCTGTATTGGCAATATTAATGTTTACAGGTAAAATCCCCGTATATACATCAGCATTTAATTGTAGTAACCCTTCTGCATCCTTTTCGTTTGCGAAAATATCTCTGGTTTTTGGATCAATAAAAAGAACCGGACCGTATAATGCTTCATTCCATAACGAAGCACTTTTCTGAGAAGCTGTTTTAAGTTCATTAAAAAAAACGGAAATGCTATCATGTGAAATTCGCGGGCTTTGTCCGTTTATCGAGTAAAAAAATAAAGAAAAACACAGGATCGTAAATTTGCTTGCCCTCATAATTAATTAGTTTATTCATCATATTTCCCTGTTAAGACTAAAGGAAATGTGAATGTTACAAATATAACAAATTACGTTATTGAAAATGCCAAAGAAGAAACCTAAAATATTCATTTAAAGATCTCCTGTGCTAAGCTTCTTTGAGTTTCCATTGGGTTTTGGATGCTTCATATTTCTTATTTTTGTACTCTTCACGTTTCATTTTTCTGTATTCCCAGGGAGATATGGCATGCACATCCTGCCAAAGTCCTGTCTTATTACGTTGAGCGTTTTCCTGTAATTTTCCCAAAGAAAGATCTTTAGAATAAGGATAATACCACCATCCCATTCCGGCCTTTATCAATTCCTTGGAAAGGTATTTATCCTGGTCATAGTATACCTTGGCGATAGAGCGCCCATAACGGTCTGTAGTGGTTTCGATAAAAGTGACCGTCTTACCGAAAACCTGATTTGAAGTAAACTGTTTGGCATTTTTTCCGAACGGCTGGCCTTTTTCAGGACAATCTACCTCGGCAAGTCTTAATTTTTTTTGTCGTTTTCCGTCTATAAGTACGGTAATGGTATCTCCATCTGAAATTTTTATTACCCTTCCACTGTTTTGAGAAAATATCAGTAATGGGAAAAATAAACTCACTAGCATTAATCGTTTCATGGGGTAAAGATAGGAATTAGTACTTTTTGTAAGGATAAAAACCTTTTATTTTGCGATGTTTTGTTGACGTCCACTTGTATTCTATCTGAATTTTACTGTTTTATTTATACCTTAAAAGTCAGGAACCTTGTAAAATGAAGATAATCATCAAAAAAATGGGTGTCTATTTTATACCGCGATAAGTCAATGGTTATTAACAGGGTAAAGGTAAGAACTGCGTTATCTCAAAAAATTAATTGAAAATTATCGTAAATTTTATTTTTTTATTTCAAAAAGTATTGTACCTTTGCAACCGCAAAAACGAAGTAAAATTCGTTATTGATGACCATTAATCGGGGCGTAGCGTAGTCCGGTCATCGCGCCTGGTTTGGGACCAGGAGGTCGCAGGTTCGAATCCTGCCGCCCCGACTTTTTTTAGGGTGCGTAGCTCAGCTGGATAGAGCATCTGCCTTCTAAGCAGACGGTCAAAGGTTCGAATCCTTTCGCGCTCACTTTTAAGACTCTCAATTATGAGGGTCTTTTTTTGTGTTATATTTTTAATAGCAATACCTCAACAAGGATAGAGCATCCCGATCAAAAATCGGGACGGTCAAAGGTTCGAATCCTTTCGCGCTCACTTCTAAGACTCTCAATTATGAGGGTCTTTTTTTGTGGTATATTTTTAATAACAATACCTCAACAAGGATAGAGCATCCTGATACAAATCGGGACGGTCAAAGGTTCGAATCCTTTCGCGTTCACTTTTAAGACTCTCAATTATGAGGGTCTTTTTTTGTGGTATATTTTTAATAACAATACCTCAACAAGGATAGAGCATCCTGATACAAATCGGGACGGTCAAAGGTTCGAATCCTTTCGCGTTCACTTTTAAGACTCTCAATTATGAGGGTCTTTTTTTGTGGTATATTTTTAATAGCAATACCTCAACAAGGATAGAGCATCCCGATCAAAAATCGGGACGGTCAAAGGTTCGAATCCTTTCGCGCTCACTCTATGGTCATCAGGATTTTCTAAATTCTGATGACTTTTTTTTTGACCTTCTAATCCGCTCTTACTCAGCTTAATAAGATTAAGAAAAGCATTCGATTTAGGAGTTCGAAAAGTCTTGCCGTCAAACTCCAGTTTTTGGTAGTAAATTGAACTCGCAATCTTCCTTCTATCATCTAAACTACCTTCGACATATCTCTGCGCTAAATTGGATATACCATCTAATGCTAAAGACAGTTTGCCTGGGATATCTTGATCCTTACCCGCTTTAACAAGTCCTTTCAGATTTTCTTCGAGTTCTTCAAGTTTCTGTTTACATTCTTTTTTGACCTCAGTGTAATCATCCTCGTCCAATCTATCAGTTAAAAACAGATCTCTTGCCTTAGTTAACTTCTGGTTGACTTTCTCAATTTCTGCCATCACTGATTTCCTTTCGTCATCTACATTACCACAATATTTTTTGTAATTCCTTAAAAGAGCTACTTTTAGCAGGTCCTTATATTCAGGTAAGATCTCATATTTTCTTAAGTCATCTACAAACTTTTTGTTTAAATCATCAGAATTATGTCTGAATCCACATTTAGAATTACAGTGATAATAACTATAAAATTTGGTGTTACCTTTTGAAGTACTTGCAGTTAATGTGTTACCGCAGCGAGGGCAGATTAAAATCCCGCGCAAAGGAAAACTTTCATTGCTCAAAACCTTGCTCTCTCCGACCTCAGTCCTACTCTTTCTGCTTTTCCCCTCCAGGACCCGCTGAACCTTCTCAAATAGCTCTTCGCTAATTAAGGGTAAATGTTTCCCTTTAACGTAATGTGCAGGTTCATTCTCAAATTCCGCAATAAAAACTTTTCCGGTGTATACAGGATTTCGGATAGCAACCATGAAGGCATTTCTGGTCAAATTTTTACCCTGCCTTTTATTCATCAGCACGCGTATGTGCTCAGACGGCAGTTCGCCTTTCGCTATTTCTTCAAATGCCCATATAATATTATCAGCCTCGGGATGTAAAACACCTATATATTTCCTTCCATCCTCTGTACATCTGTTTATATATCCGTACGGCGGTGTGCCCATAATCCGGCCTTCTTTTCGTGCCCTCCTCATTCCATAAAATACATTCAGAGCCCTCCTATCATTTTCAACTTCCGGCGTTGAGAGATATATCGCCAGTACGATCTTGTTCTCCGGGATTTTAAGGTCTAAAGGCTGTTCTATTGCTTGAGGCTCTACTTGTAAGCTCTCCAAAACACTGATCATATGATATGCATCCCCAGCATTTCTACTAAACCGATCCCATTTAGTAAATAGGATTAACCGTGGCTCCCGATCTTTCTTACTTCTTTTCTTCAAATTTTTCAGATAAGCGGTCCATTCAGGTCGTTCAAAATTTTTAGCTGAATGATCCTCAAATATTACATTCTGAACTGCAATACCGTACTTTGCACAATATCCCTTTAGCCGCTCTGCTTGGTCTCTTTGTGAATAACCTTTGTCAGCCTGTTCATCTGTAGATACACGAATATACAAATCGGCTATTTTGCTGCCATAGTTCTTTTTCATACTAATACATTTAACTTTGAATAATTTTAGGAATTAACATGACTGGACTGCTGTCCTCGTCTTTATAGGACGGAAATCTGAAATGTAAATCAGCTGTCCCAAATAACTTAGTCTTTCTCATTGAACATTATTTATAATCTCGGTTATCGCGGTTAAACCAATAAGCTGAATGCTAATATTTTATCACCACGAAGGTCATTACAAAATTACAAAAAATAGATTATTCCGGAGAGAAGTACTGTTTAATGGTGACCCTTGTTAGCATATGTAAAAAATCGAGCATTTCGATAGCTTCTTCTTCGCTAACTTTTTTACCGGTTTTGCGGACAGCCTCCATAAACTCGTCTAGGGAAATTTCTTCCAGCTCAATAAAAGCGGATTGCTTCAACATCTCAAGGTTGAATTTTTTGCTTGCTTTGGAAGTTCCATATTTTTTCATATTAGCTGAAACCTTAAGGTAAAGCTATCTTAAAATATTCCCAACAGATCAAGAATGGAAATAAAGTGACTAACTTTTCCTACAATTTCCTATGAATATTTGCTTTCATTTCATTACGGAAAACCGTAAATGCTTTTAAATACATTTACCTATTTTAGTGTATAAAAGCATATTCAAAATAACAGCTGATAATTATTAAGTAGATGGATATTTTTCTCGACTCTCTAAGGCATTGTTTTTTAACTGACATATTGGCCTTAAGGATTGGATGGATGAAGGCTCAAATTAGGTAAAATTCCAAATGTAAGGACAAGGATTTTTGTATAAATGGGACAATTTGTCGTTAAAAAACTTAGGGCATAATTACTGTGATCTACAAATTACAAATTATAAACATATGGCAACCAGTGTAATTGCAAGACAGAGCGGTGACGACTTCCAATCAAAATTTTTTTGGCTAAAAGCCTGTGGATTAAATCTTCCACATACATGCATCAAAAAAGTTGCATGGGAAATGGATTCTACCTTTGGATTCGACGACGTTGTGGTATATTATGAGCCAGCAGCCAAAGAATCAGGGTATGACGTGACAGAAGACTACTACCAAGTAAAATTCCATGTTGACCACAAAAGAGGATTTACTTGCGACGCGCTAATGGACCCGGAATTTATTGGAAATAAGACAGAATCAATTTTACAGAGATTACATAACAATTATAAAAGTGATCCAACTAATTTTGCTTCTAAACGGTACAATATCGTAAATACCTGGGGCTTGGACCACAGTGATAATCTACGACTATTACTTGGTAATAATGGAGGTATTCGACTTGATAATCTTTTTAAAAAAGGACCGAAATCCACAAATGGTAAAATAAGGGAAGCTTGGAAGGCTCATCTTGAAATTCATAGCGATGATGAATTGCGGGAAATACTGGCACCGTTAAGAATAATGCACAGTTTTGGGGATGAACGCCATGTAAAGGATCAACTAAATTCTAATCTTTTACTTTCGGGTTTGAAACCTATACCTGCAGATCAACACTCCAGCAAATATAATGACCTTATTCAAAAATTGCACGCATCAGGCAAAAATATCTTTACTAAAGATGAGCTATTCGACATTTTAAAAGCTGAGGAACTTTATATTGGGAAGGCTACTGATGAGGAAAACTATTTTAAGGTAGGGGTGCGTAGCTTTAGAAAAGGTGCAGAAAATTTGCATAATGAAGTTGATCAAATCAGCTGTTTTCTTCACTGCTTTTCGAGTAGATTTATTTTGGAAGAATATGCTGGAATGGAATTCATTAACGAACAAATAAAGGCCACTGCAGAGAAAATAATTGAAAATAAAAAACCTGTCCTATTACATCTAGATACGCACCTATCCCTAGCAACCTTATTAGGATCTCAGCTCAATCCTAAATATGGCGTTCCAGAAATTACACTTGTACAAAAAACATTTAATGGTAAGAAGTTATGGAAAGCCGATACAGAAACCACACCAGCACAGGCTGCACCTTTTTGGACAATCACAGAGGAACAGCTCAATGAACACGGTGACGAAACGGTCTTGTCAATTAACGTGACACATAACATAATCGAAGATGTAAATGCATTTGTCGAAGAAAATCTCGCCCACGTCAAAGCAATTGTCCACGCAACCATACTGCCAAAAATTGGAGCTACCTCATTAATCAATGCCAATCACGCAGTTTCAGCACTCGAAGAACTAATAAATACAGTTAAAACGGTGAAACGTAAATGCTCAGTGATGGGGAAAGTTCATGTATTTATTGCCGCACCAAATGCCCTTGCTTTCTATCTTGGCCAGAAGATCAGCTTACTTGGAAAAGTGGTGCTATATGAGTTTGACTTTGAACAACAACGAAATGGTGGGTATCATGCCATTTTGGAAATATAATAACTTAATATTAAACCTACATGAAAATCAATTCGTATTTCAATGACTTTTTGTCAAATATTAGACTCACATCTTCTCAAAAAGAGGATTTAAAAAGAGGACATAAAACATTACGTGACCGTCTTAATACAGATGATGAACTTAAGGACATCATTATTTCAACATTCCTACAGGGTAGTTACAGAAGGTCTACAGCTGTCCGACCTTTAAATGGTAAACGCGCAGATGTTGATGTGATAGTAGTCACCAACCTGGACCGAAATGAAATTACACCTCAGCAGGCCATTGAAAAATTTATCCCATTCGTAGAAAAACATTATAAGGGAAAGTATGAAATTCAAGGTCGATCAATTGGAATTGAACTATCTTACGTCGATCTGGATATTGTAATAACTTCTGCTCCGTCTGAATCAGATAGAGAACTTCTAAAATCAAGCAGTGTGACCTCAAGTCTAATGCTTGAAGATTTTACCAACGATTATGAATGGCGCCTGACAAAAGGATGGAGCGATCCTGATCCTATGAAATCTTTTAATTTTTTGGCAGAATCTGTAAAAAACCAAGCGGAGTGGAAAATGGAGCCTTTATGGATTCCGGACAGTGAAGCTGATTCTTGGGACCAAACTCATCCACTAGAGCAGATCCGTTGGACTAGAGACAAGAATAAAAATACAAACAAGCATTTTGTAAATATTGTTAAAGCATTAAAATGGTGGAGGACGCTGAAGCTGACTGACCTAAAATATCCAAAAGGTTATCCAATTGAACACATGATCGGTGATTGCTGTCCGGACGGTGTCACTTCTGTTGCCGAAGGTGTTTACAAGACACTGCAGGGAATAGTTGACACCTACAGTTCAGAGAGATTATGGGGGACTACTCCTGTCCTACCTGACCGAGGTGTACCAGAACACAATGTGTGGAAAAGAGTTTCCAATGATGATTTTATTTCATTTTATGATTCTGTGGAAGAATATGCAGCTTTGGCGAAGGAGGCATTGGAGGCTGAAACTTTAAAGGAGCAAGTAGAAAAGTGGAGAGAATTCTTTGGTGATAAATTTCCATCTTATGACGGAGATGACACTAAAAATACGCTATCCTCTGGCTCAGCTGGGTTTACAACAAGAAAAGAGAATACAGATGCTGGACCAGGTAGATTTGCATAATTTGGAGCCTACCGAAATATTAAAAGCTGCTCGTAGACGACTGGAGGATATTAAAGGTTATCAAATGCTGGAGGACTTGGTCTGGAACCACTTTGTAAAAAAGTGGAAAATGACCTTTAAGATATCCATTGAAAGCTCAGACCAAGACCTAGTGCCAAACGAAACCGTTTGGCATGTTTTAGTTGACCATAAATATCCCGCAGGCAATATTTTGGTGGTGCCTGACCGCAAAGATGGCATTACAACCACTTTTCAACATCAGGATTTTAATCATATCGTTAAAGATCGACCATGGTCCAGCGGTAAATTATGTCTCGACGAGAGTCAAGGAAGCTGGGGAAGAAAACAATATCTTACTGAACCGAAATCCGCAACATCCAGACTTTATTGGCATATCGATAGATGTAAAAGCTGGCTGATCGCCGCCAGCAATAATACTTTGGTTGAAAATGGTGATCCCTTTGAATTGCCAGCATTCCCACCAAGACAAAAATACCAGCTTTTCTTTAACGAAAGCAGGGCTACTTTTGACAGCTGGTGTAAAAGTGATTATAAGGATGGAACTTTCACTTACAAGCAATTGAGGAAGGATATTTATGCAGTCCTTCAATTCAAAAGTGACAATTTTAGCCTGGAGCCGGATTGGGGTAAATACATTACAGATAACCAAAACGGTCATCAGCACGGTATTTGGCTACTTCTTGACAATATTCCTGTAATTAGCCCGTGGCAGATTCCCACTACTTTTGGAGAATTAATTGAGATATTAAATCTTCAAAAAATTGATCTGCTATCAACTTTTGTACGACAAACACAGAATCTAAAGAGACAAGGCTTACATCCTAATGTTGTTTTTTTAGGTTTTCCTGTGGCAGAGCGGATCGGACAGGACCATCATTTAATGCATTGGTTTGCGTTCACATATCCACAATTACCAAAAATAAAAGGATTCCGTCCCAATGCTATCGGCTTATCAAAACATCTTATTAAACTGGCCTTACAGCCTAATAAAAGAATAAACTGGATCAAAACAGATAATTGGAGTCAGGAACAATTAACAAATAGAGGTAGAATGACAAAAAATATGTCGGAAATAAAAGTATTGCTAATTGGTGCAGGATCTGTCGGCTCAATTTTCATTCAGTCACTGGTGAGGCTTGGTATGAACGAAATTAAAGTAATAGATCCTGATACGGTGGTAGCAGGAAATTTATCGCGCCACGTTTTGACTCTAGACTCTGTGGGTGTTCCGAAAGCCGAAGCATTATCAAATCATCTGAACAGCATATTCCCTTCTGTACATAGCACATATGAAAATTCTTCACTTGAGGAGGCCATCAGTCAAAATAAGCTAACCTTATCAGATTTTGATATTATTATTGAAGCGACTGGTCAAGATTCCGTCATTGCTTTTCTCAATGACAGTTTGGTGGATTGCACATGTTTGTTTACATCCATATCAACAGGCTACATGGCAGACACTTTGTACCTCTATATGAGTCGCCTTAGCAGGGGAGAACAAAATTTTTTAAGTGACTTTAATGCAAAATCTAAGAAGTGGCTGGAAATGGATGCAAAAAAGGTAAGCGGAGAAGAACAATTAATTGAAGGTATCGGTTGTTGGCACCCCTTATTCCCTGCTAGAATAGATGACATACAAATGCTTGCAGGTGCCGCAGTGAAAAGTTTTGAAAAGCAGATTTTTGATGGTGACACAGCTAAATTAACCATCATCCAAAAACAATATAACAACAACGATACATTTATAGGTATCAAAATATTCGAAGAATAACGATGGTCTACGCTAATATTGAAAATAATTTAAAAATTCATCTTTCCGAAGATCTACTTTTTGAACTACAAACGTATTGCACCCAGTCCGGACATTTAGAAACCGGAGGAATACTAATCGGACTATACACGGACAATAACATGTCCGCAAAAATTACGGCTGTCACCGGTCCACCCAGTGACTCTAAACATGGTAGAACAACATTTTTCAGAGGAACGAAGGGATTAAAAAAAACCTTAGACACCAACTGGAAAAAAGGTCAGTATTACCTCGGAGAATGGCATTATCATCCCTACGCATTACCCGACCCAAGCTTCCAAGATATCAACCAGATTAAGAAAATATCCACCGATCATAAATATCATTGTCCAGAACCATTGATGATTATTATCGGAATGGACGGAAAAAGCTTCATAAACCGTATTTTTGCGTCTTTAAAAGGGCAAAATTTAATTGAGTTTCATCCGCTAGAAAGAATAACCCCCTGATGTAAATTAAAATGATCCCGTTTCACTTGTATTTCCCCGAATTTCATAGTTTTTTCATTCTTTAATTTTGCAAAGATCAAGAAGAAAACTTTCTGCGTTTTTTCGACATCAACGAAATCGAAAATACACCTATTATTTAGTCTGATTTATCCATTCACTTAAAAATTCATTTACATCCAGTAAATATTGCTCAGCATCAACTTTTGATTTTAACTGTCCGGCATGCGCTACGGCATTTCTGCGTATCCTGAGATCATCGATCTTTTCAATCAGCAAATCCCTCGGCGTATTGAAAATATCTGCCAATTGGGTTACCAGAATCGCAAATTCAGTTGAAGAACAGCCCGGGGTTAAAGAACTCCGACCGAATTTAAATTTTTCCAAAGACGATTGCATACCTCCTAACATCCATTTTTTAACAGGATCGACTCTGTAAAAAACTTTTTTCAACTCATTTTCAAGAGCTCTGCCATATTGCAGTATAACTGGAGAAAAGTCACTTGACAATATAATCGTATTTAATAAGAACTGACCTGATGCTAAATATTTGACCGTTGTAGTTTCGAGCTTCGACGTATCGAATAAAACTTCTAAGTTTGCTTGATAAAGGGATATATCCATTCTCGCGTCAAACTCGTCAATCTTTTCCTCCAATCTAGAAATTTTTTCTTCACTATCCTCCAGATTCGTCTTCATCGATTCAAATTCCAACACAAAGTTATCTCTCCTGATATTGAGTAAGCTCAACTGTAAATTATTTGATTCGTCGAAGAATCCACCATCAAACACTTGGAACGCTATACTTCCATCATGTTGAATTTCAAGAACTTCAACCTGTTTATTCCCACCATTAATATTCTTAAAATGTCGAAGATAAAAAATTTTAACAAGGTCAACAGCATTTTGCGCTGCTACCAAATTTTGAAACTTACGAATCAAGTACTCACTGTGAGTTTCGATAACCAGCTGTATATTGAATTGTTTGTTGGCTTCAAAGAACATTTCTGCAAGCAGGGACTGCCATTTCGGATGTAAATTCGTCTCTGGTTCTTCGATCAATAACAGGCTAGGCTCAAAAATTTCCCTCCAATATTCACCATCTCCATCATAAACTTGGACTTCCCTCTTATTTTTTTCGGCCTGAACACAAATCTGAATGAGCAATAAAATGAGCTGCTTTATCCCGTAACCAAAATCCACAAGCTCGCGTTTCTCGCCATTCAAATCAATTACAGAAACAAAAATTAACTGGTAATCTTGCTTAAAATCTATATAAATCCTTCTCCCGATCTCAAAAGCTTGTAAATATCTATTTAAAAATGAATTTCTATCACCCTGTAATGGAAGGAAGCCCTTTAGTAGGTTAATGAAAGGAGTATTTAAAGATGCATTATAAATTCTTACATGCTGTTCCCTTACTGTAGAAAGGTAATTAACCGAAAACAGACGCTGCTCTAAGTGAGACATAGTCTGTATAAATGCATGCTCAATAACATTGTAGTTTCTTTGATTATTAGTATCAACATCAATCCATTTTAGATTGTCCCTTAAGATCTCAAGACAGCTTGAATAAAAAACACCCTCAATCTCCAGTTGTGGATAAAAAAATTCAGGGGGATCAAAGTCTCGATCTGAAACTTTTAAGGACCCCCGAAGTATTTTCTTCTTTAAGCCTTTATTAAGAAAACTTTCCCATGATCCTCTATCAGCCACGGGCTTGAATGAGCTCATTAATATAGACGGAATAACTCGAAAACCCTCCTTCTCTAAGGCATTTTCCAACCAAACTTTATCGTACTGATTATCTTGATAAACATCATAAATTTCCAAGCCGTCGCTTAAAATGGATTTTAATTTTGCAGTATCGATCCGCCAATTAACAAAACCTATTGGAGGTTCTCCATCGGGTTTCCCAAAAATTCCGTATTTAGTATAAAAATCCCTCTTCTTGTAGGCTGGATCGGCTTTCAGCTTTTCGTACTCTTCAATATCTTTTTTATACTTTCTCAGATCTCTGTCTTTGTCAGCTTTGGAAGCATTCTTATAAGCAAGAGAAAGGAGAACATCGCCATCCAGAGCGTCAGAAAGCTGCACCTCCCTTAATTTCGCCTTGTAAGGATCAGCTGGCAGTACCACAAACGTAAGTGAGATAACTCCATGCCTCATCCCAAGGAAATTAAAGGGCAGCGAAACTGTTATTTTCTTCTTTGTTTTCTTGTAAAGTACATTTTCTAAATTTCCCAGCAGGTGTTCCTGTTCCGTGAGGTCGAGTTCATAAGGAAAAACTTTAGCACTAACGCTATTTTTTAACAGCTGTAGTCCTTTGATTATTGAACTTTTCCCTGAATTATTCGTACCTGTTAATAAATTTATCGCAGAAAAGTTTTCAAGAATTCCTTGCTGATCATCAAAAATTCTGAAATTTTTAAGACCAAAAATGTTTACTGGTAACATTAACAAATTTTATTAGTAAGATTAATTCTCTGCAACCTTAGTAGTTCTCCAAGTATTTACCTCAAATAAAACGGCCGCATCACCTGAATTATTCCAAACGGAACTCTTTAAATCCCAGTAGATAAAATATTTTTTGTTTTTTCCACCATTGATATCAGTTGATCTTTTAATGCCAACTTTTGAATAGAGGACCACTTCGTCACCTTTTTTTACTTCCTGGGGCTTGAACCAGAAAGTGTGCCTCATTTTGTTGGAAATTTTACCTTCATCAAGATATGTTGTGTCGGAAATGATAAAGTAATACAGATTTGTATCTTCCAAAACCGATAATTCAACACGCTCACTTTCCAATGTACCAAAGTCCACCACTTGGTTGATTTTTAATTTCATAATAGATTATATAGCTTTTAAAGCAATTTATGAAAATTTCAAAGGATACCAAACACATTTAAAACCTTTCTAAATATTTTCTTAAATTTAAGTAGGACTATACAGACCTCATAATAAAAAAATATGTTTGAAATTGAAATTCAAGGCTTGAAAATTGCTGTATCTGAACATATTGTAAATGGCCAGCAGGTCTTTAGGCTTTCATTTGCTGATAATAGAAAACCCCTGGTCGTTGCGCGCGCGAAAACATGGAATGGCGATACATGGACAAGCATTCCGCAGGGCCGTCAGAAGGAGGCCGAAGAGTTTGGAAAAGAAATTAGTAAACACTTAAAAGAATAAAACTATGTGTTATTACAATGGACAACGCGTTTCAAGGGAAGAATTCATCAGATTAATGGATCTTGAAAAAGCCGTTATGAACTATGATTTCCTTGATCAGGAAATACATGAAGGTTTTAATTACGGAAATATTGCTGTTTTAAGACCCACCGAAGACCGATGTAATTTCGATATCGTACAGATGGAATGGGGCTTTATACCATCCTATATAAAAAACAGAGAAGATGTCAAAAAAATGCGTTTTGGTTACAAGGACAGTACCGGTAAATGGCGTCAGCCCTACACGACATTGAATGCAAAAGGCGAAGAACTAATATTGATCGATGAAAATACTGGCCGTGAAAAAATGTTCCGGAAGGCAGCACTGGAAAGAAGATGTCTGATCTTATCCAGTGAGTTCTATGAATGGCGCCATATCCATCGACTGAACAAAAAAACCAACCTGCCACTTAAAACAGCTGATAAATATCCATACCATATCGGCTTAAAGGACAAGGCATATTTTTTTATCGCGGCCATATGGCAGAACTGGACTGATAAAGACACAGGGGAAACCGTCGATACTGTTGCCCTTGTAACCACCGAGGCCAATTCATTGATGAGACAGATTCATAACTCAAAGAACAGAATGCCAACAATGCTTCCTGACGAGCTTGCATGGGAATGGATGATGGAAGATCTAACAGAGCAGCGAATCACAGAAATTGCAACTTATCAGATTAAAGCTTCTGACATGGATGCCTATACGGTTGAAAAAGACTTCAGAACAACAGGAAGCCCATCAAAAGCATTTGTCTATTCCGAAGTCCCGGAGTTATCATATGAAGTTTAAAAGTAATCATCAATACAAACTAAATGATGCAACTTTTTTAATGGTTTGCTTTTCCTTATTTTGTAATTTTATAAGCAAATCGATATTATGGAAAGTACAGCACGAATTAAAGTTGATAAAGATATCAAGCCTTTGAAAGATCTTAAGTCTTGGAAACCTTTTGAGTTTATTGTTGGTGAAAAGTATTATGTCTCATTTCAAACGGGTTATGCAGTTCCTTGTAAATTGGTCGAGGTTTATCAAGAAGGACACCGTACGAGGCTTTTGATCGACTGTAAAAATCCAAGCTATAATGGAACTTATACTTTGTTTCAGGAAGAACTTGGACGTACACCAGAGGAAGCTGCGATCAATAAATTTGGACTTTTTTAGAAAGGTCCAGTTTTATTAAGTAATATCCCTTAGGCAGCTTGTATTTTTATGTCTTATTTCTCCGCAACTGCTTCAAATAATCCAGGATAGCTCTTCACTATACCTTGCTTATCCACAACAATTAATTCTACAATCATTAGGAATAATATTTCTGAAAACTTTAGCTGTATTATACAAAGGTCAGGGATGGGTGGCGAAGTGCTTTCCGACCCATCCGAGACTAATAATTAGGTAAGTGTGTTAGATCATCAAAAGATAAAACGGATCATAAATATTTGAATATCGCCAGGACCTTCGCAATGTAATCCTCAGCTGTATACCTATCGATCACATCATGGGTACACACAGCGTCATTATAGGTATGACCTGCACAGTTTCTGAGATCTTTTATATATCTAAAGGTATCAAATAGGCTTTCTGCATTATTGTAGTCACTCCAAAAACTTCTTAGAAAATTGGAAAATTCCAATACTAGTGGTACAGAATTATAATTGTACATAGCATTGCTTGTTGGCGATATGCTATGTAGTAATTCAAAGATTTGGGTCAAATTCCCGAACTTATAATCAGTAGTGGAATTTTTGCTATAATTCTTCAAGTGATCGATCATTACATTATTTCCATTAATTAGAATTGTGCCACTGCCATTTCCCCTAGGTAGCGGTAAATTATCAATAATGTGATTAATTTTGTCTTTATAGTGCGCATCTTCTGACCATATAGTCACGTTCGAACTGTCGATATAGTTCGTGAAATCATCCATCCATTTGATCATTTCAAATTCCACTGCACGACCAAACTGTATGATAACAGGAGCAAAATCGGCGTCATTGTCTAACGTTATCAATAGGAATTTACCTGTTGCTAAATATTGTAGCGTTTTATTATTATCGATTTTGCTTTCATCAACTAATAATTTTACTTCTGCTACGTATTTTGAATAATCGGTTTTTTCCAGGAAACGATCAATCATTTGCTGCTGTTGCTCTAACCCTAGCTGTAATTCAGATTCTATCTTATCTTTCTGCCTTTTGACTTCATTGATTTCTTCTTTAAGCTTGGCATGATCAGAATATGCACCTTCCAATTTATGCTGCAGCTGTTCCAATTCTCTATTTTTTTTATCAAGAGCAGTTTTGGACGCTATTTGCTTTTCTTTTATTTCGTCATAATCTTCAATAAAATGGTTTCTTTGAATGTTGAACAAGCTTAGCTTTAGATTATTCTGCTCATCAAAGAATCCCTTGCCAAAATATTGTTCATAGTCTATACTGCCATCTTTCTCAATCTTTACGTGACTGATATAATTTTGTTTGAAACCTGCTTTAACGTCATGGGGCTGATTAAAATAATACATCTTGACCTCACTGGGAGAAATTACTTTGTTGCCTATGTATTCCTGGAATTTATAGATAAGATATTCACTATGGGTTTCAATGAGAAATTGGATATTGAACCTGCTGGCGGCATCTATAAATAACTCTGCCATTTTTGACTGTAAAGATGGATGAAGATTGGCCTCCGGTTCTTCTATCAAAAGCGTCGATGGCATAAAATAAGTAGCTTCCTTTTCATAATAACCTTCATTACCATTAAAGTCGTATTCATGGTTCCTTTGGTACATAAAGGCAAGCGTAGCTATCTTCAGTATGATAGGAAGAAGTTGTGACACACCGTATCCCAGATCGACCAATGCTGTCCTTGTACCGTCAAAATTTATTAGGAAAATTTTGGTCATACCGATAGATTCATCCCTATCCACTGACAGTTCTTTTCCTATATTGAAACCTTTATTTTTGATTTCACCATTTTTATCCTTAAATTCTCCCTTGCCGATCCAGAAATTGACAAAATCCTGTATTTGTGGATAGCTTTCTAGATAGATAGATGTGAAATCCCTTACGATCTGTACGTCTTCCCCATTCTGCTCGTCTATAAACCATGCCCTATTTCTTCCGCGTGCAGTTGGCAAAAAATGGATTCGATTTAAACTCTCAACCTTTTTCTTGACAATTTCCGTAAAATCTTTTTCTATGGCCTGCGACAGATCTGAATAAATATCACTACTATCTGTTGTTTGAATCCAGGGCGAGTCGAAAATACTTTGTACGCTTGCTTCGTTACTGCCACTCTCCTCCTTGGATTCGGCTATCACAATGTCTCTACAGACGCCATAATACGTTCGGGAAAAGTTGTCATGGAAACAATTTAAGATCTTTTCATGATTGTTTTCTTTTCCATTAAGAAGTGCTGTCGTGACCATCTCTTCTATTTCAGACAGTTTTGACTTTTCGTGCTCCGATAATCCCGAATAGTTGGAAAATATGCTTTTTCCAGCTACCCTTTTTTTAAGAAAGTCTTTATAACTCTCGCGCTCGTAGGAAAAAAAGTTTTTCTCAAGCGAAATGGATTTGTATTTATCGATTCTACTAAAAAGGTTAATACTGCAAATATCGACAGTCTCTTCATCCGGCTCTGATTTTTTCATCTCCTTTAAAGGATTCTTTAAGATGAGCCTGATGATTTCTTTCAGATCAATACTTGTGGACATTTCCCAGTAATCGGCTTCTTCATGACCGTATCTGAATGCAATCACATTGGACCAGTGCAAATATTTACCTTTCCTTACAATCGCAATACTTTTGATATCATGGTTTACCACATCCTCTTCGATGGCACCTTTTCTATAGATAAAGCGGTTCAGTCCATACCTGATCTCAAGCATTGCATCTATTTCTCTACTTCCGCCGATTTTAATCGGAAATGCAAATACTAGATCTGAATCATCCTCAAAAATAGGCCTTTCCGTGGTTTGTGAACTATACTTCTTATGGAAATTAGAAATCCTTGAGTACATTTGCTCGCTCTGTTGATTCGAGTCTTTATAATGCTGCAATGCTTCCCGGTTAAAAATACGTTCCATATTTCCCAGTTCATGTTGCATATTCTTAAAATCCAGGTGTTGCGAAACAATCCCGTCTTTGTAATTGTGGACCATGAACTGAATTGCTTTAAAAACAGAGCTTTTTCCAGCATTATTTGACCCAGTAATAATCGTAATAGGTCCAAACTCAAGATTTTCCTTCTTGCTAAATGTCCTAAAATTCTGTAGGCCAATTCCCTCTAAATTTGGCATTATGATAGTTTAATATTTTATAAATTATGTATTTGAAGAGTCTTTGAAGTAACTTTAATTAAAAAATCACTACACCACACTTCGAGATGAATTATACCATGCTTTGCAGCACAATATATAACCTGGTTCAAGATACCTACTTCTACTCCTTTGTTTCCGCAAACTGCACTTACTGAAAATTAAATGCTATACAGTGTCAGGAATCTAATTAACGGTAAATGTGCCATTCCCCTTAAGGATCAGAAAAGAACCCTGTTTCACATTTTTTCTGATACCGCTGAACTTGCTAAAACTGCCCGTCAGCACCATCTGTTCATACCGTGTGGAATCAGCAGATTCCCAGTCCATTCCGCAGGGAACACCTTGAGCCCTCACGCTGTCCGCCGTCATTTTAGAATCCAGGTTTGCCCGCTCTAGCCTTGCATAACTGATGCGCATACATCCGCCTGGGTCCTTTGCAACAAGATAAAATAGCTTTATTGGTTCCTTACTGTCGGGTAACTTAAGGTCAAACTGTTCCGTAATGGTATCGCCTGCCACTTTCCAGTCCGCGTGGCCTGTGGCAAAGTCTTTTTCAAAAAATATTTTGGAATTTGCGCTGTTAGTGCATGCTGATGCAACTAGGTACAATAGGAACATGCCTATCACTTTTTTAACTGTTTTCATATTTTTAGGTTATTAGCTGACACTAATTTAAAAAAAAAATCATTTTTATCTGCTTAAAACATAAAGAAAGTGATACTTGCTGGGATTGGCCCCTAAACTCAAAAAAATAAGCAAAATACTGAGGTCACTGACCTTTGTCAGTACATATTGAAATCAGCATTGCACCTCGAAAAGGTGACATAAGTGTCTTCGTCAAAAAACTGAAAATCTATATTTATTACAATCAAGTAAATAAGTGATTTCCGTATTTTTTTATCGTGTTTTACGGATTACGCAATAACCAAAATTTGCTTAGTAAACTATTAGAAGGCTCGTCTTAACAATTTCACTCACATCCTTAATAAATATGGTATTGAAAAAAATACAAAACATGCTCAAAACCTCGATTCGCCTGGACTTCATCAATAAGATCTGTCAGATGGTCTGTTATGTAACTGGTGCTATACTTTCCATTTTGCCGATTACAATGCACCAAAAACCAATCCCGTCGTTCCACCAAAAAAGCCCGTGAAAATATTTGCAGTATATTCTGCGGTTAGAGATTCATTGATGAACCTTAGCGCAATATCTATATATTAAGAAAATGCCTGATCCTTTTGATAATAGACCGTGCTGGTTTTTCTAAATCTACAATTCGATGTGATTCAGTGATATTACGGAGCTTTATATAATTTTCAAAACTAAAGTAGGTATTTTCATTGCCGTATTTTTCAAGACAAATCACATAATAATTGGTCTGAAAATCTTCGATTGCGTATTCCTCCTTATTGATAATATCTGCCCATTGATAAATTTTTTCAAGCAGGTCTCGTTTGAGCAGGTTTTCCAGCGGATCATTCAGATCCTGATCCTCCAATACCCTCAAACAGCAATCAATTCTTTCTAAATTCAGCATTAAATCGAATTCTCTTTTTTGCGGGAAATCTTTAAAAGAATAACCAAAATAACCCTCCGTAATGCAGCGTCTTTCGACCGGGTGCATTTTCAAATACTTGTATAACAATCCAGCCTCAATATCATTGATGCTAACTCTTATGCGAATATCATATAGAACTTCCATTACAAATATTTATACAAAAAACTTTCTTGCGATCGGTACGTCAGATAGCGAGCGTTTGACCGGCGGCGTTAAAAATTCTTATTGATACCCAAGACGATATGGAAAGGTATCAGCTTCTGCGTGTACAGGCTCTCACTGATATTATCGATAGAATACTTAGTTATGCTATTGGAATTCAGCAAATTATTCCCCTGCAGATAAATATCGCTATTGTATTTTTTCCACGTGTAGTTAAGCTTGATATCCCAAAAATGAGTTGGATCCTGACCTGTATTCCCAAATTTATAATATTCCATCGACGACTCGATCCTGAACATTGGACTTACCCTAAAATATACATTCGCGAAGGCTTTTTGATCCTGATAATTGTTTGAGTTTACATCCGAGACAATCTTATTGAAGGCGATCTCATAACCGAGTTCATAATTGAAAAATCCCATAAAACCTGATTTCATCTCGAAACCTGTTTTGAGGTTAGAAAACCGTGATTTGATCAGAGGCCCGCTATTGATGCTGTTTTCATATTCCGAATCCGAATAAGAACCTAAAAGACTTATTCTGGTCTTGATAAAATTCAGGTATTTGCGAAGTTCCAGGTTAGCGGAAAACGTGCTGTTATCTTTTACCAGGATCGCCTGACTGAACGTAAAAGTTGGATTCACGATCATATTATTTGAAAGGTAGCTGTCATTTTTTGAAAAATTAGCGTTAAAGGACAGATATTGCGAGCTGATCTGCCCAACGTTATAGCTCAAGTTAAAACTGTAGCTTGGTAGCATTGAAAACCCTACCTCACTCTTGTTAAAATTTCTGTTTCCCTGATAAATGTATCCAGTATAGACATCGTTGATGCCTACTGTTGAAAATTTTCTGGATGCGCTTAAACTGATATTTCCGGCCCTGCTGTTTTCATACCCGATACTGACGGTCGGAAACAGGTGAAATCCTGCCGTATTCTCGTCTCTGAGATCAGAGTAAATAAACTGACCCAGCATCGTAGCGCCATAACGCCACTTCTTGTTTTTCCGCAGGTATTTTCCCTGCGCATACAGGTTATTCTGCTCAAGCGACACATCATTACTAAAAGTCCGGTCATCGTAATTAACCTTATTGTTGTCCGCATCAAAAAGTGAAAGATCCGAAGATAACCGGTTCCTCCGATATTCATTTCCTGCCTGAATCTCAACCGATTCTTTTTCCGAATATTTTTTAAGGTAGGAAACCTTAACTCCACCAAAATTCATTTTTGAGCTTATGGTCTGCCGGGATTTTCTGACGTCCGGATTACCGGTGACTTTTTGGAATACATCATTATCATCAGTAAAATCATAAGGCCTATCCTGAAAAATATATCTTGCAACAGCAACTACAGCTTTGGAAGAGTCAATTTTCTTGGTATAGACGAATTTATTCTCAGTAGACAACAGCCTGTTGGTTCCTATCTGTTTATTCAGCTGTTCATTGAAGACAAAAATATTATCGTTGTTTTCTCTCAGGGATGATGTTTTACTGTAAAACTGAAAATTCGAATTATTCCTGAATTCCTTTGAAATTTCCAGTTTTCCGACCAGATTCGTGTTGTTCTGTTTCCAGGTCTTATCCTCAACGTTTGCGAAATTTTGTCCCGCATAGTTGAACCGGTAAAAACTGGAGATGTAATTTCTGTTCTCGATGTCGTTGAATACAGTGATGAATTTAATTTTCCAGTCATTCTTGAAGTTGTAGATATAATTCAGTGAACCAAGCTTATCATTGTTGAAGTTGGTACGCTTATCCTGAAAGATGCTGTTTTTTTGATGAAGATTCACAACCGACAGTATACCCACGTTCGTCCCCACATTCTCAACCTCATTCTCCGAAGCCGGATCTATCAGGTATTCAACGCCTTTCATTTCGTTCAGTCCGAGATTGTTCGCATTAAGAAGAAAATAGACCTTTCGTCTCTTGGTGAAATTCATCACGTTGACCTTCCCCTGTCTCATGTCCTCTTTGTAGCTTGTCGAAGCAAGCAGTAAATTCCCGAACCATTTTCCCTTCGCATCTTCTTTTAGTGTAAGATTAAGGGCGATACGGTTTGTATTTTCGATGTTCTTTAGCAGTTTATTCTTGGAGTAGTTCTCCAGCACCTGAACTTTTTCAAGGGGTTTGGAAGGCATATTCTGTGTAAGGGTCTGATAACCTTTTTCAAAGAGGTCATCATTTTCTATCATGACCCGCTCAACCTCCCTGTTCCTGAATTTTATTTTTCCGTCACTTTCAACCGTGATGCCGGGAAGTTTTTTTAGCAGTTCTTCCACATTACGTTCTGTTCCGTTGGAAAAACTCAGCACATTAAATTCAGTCGTATCTTTTTTTAGCCTGACCGGTGTGTTCCTGGTAATAACAACTTCTTTGATTTCCTTGATTTTATCCCTGCTAAGTTCGATAGCGTTAAGATCGATAACTGAGTTCTTTTTGATGAACGAGATCGGAATATTTTTCTTTTCATGCCCCGCCGCGGTAACCTGCAGGTTAAAGCTGCCATATTGATCCGTATTTAACGAAAAGCTTCCGTCCTTATTGCTAAAGACGAAAGCTATGATATTATCATGTGTATCCGTAAGAATGATACTGGCTCTAAGAAGCGGCTGCTTACTATCTGAAAGTACAGTTCCTGCAATCTTCGTTTGCGCGGAGATCTTAAGAATTAGTATAAAGGATAATAAACATAAATATTTCATTAAGGCTTCTTGGTGTCAGGTTCCCATTCAAAGTGGGTTTCCATTGACATCTCTCTGATGTTGGGCACTTCGTACTCGGTTCCTGCTGGCAATGCAGCGATAGATTTGTTCATATCGTCCTGCAAGATAACATTTTCCAATTCTATCATTTTTTTGAACGGCATAATGGGGTCAGTCGTTTTTTTCTCAAAAATTGCTAGAATTTTAGGTGGAAACTTATCCTGCGAATTTAATGAAATTGTTTTTGCAGTACCCCTTATAAAACCATCTTTATCCTGAAATTCCAGAATAACACCAGGTAGTCCCTTAAGTTTCCAAGGAAACACTTCGACATTTAGATCCTTGGTGAACCATACCGTATATTCTCTTCCCCTAAATTTAGCGATGGCCAGAAAGGCTTTGTAACCGAGAATATCCTTGGATTCCTTCGTGATTTTCCAGTCAAGGTTCTTCAGCTTTTCGGAAGCTAATTTCGGGAGCGGCTGTTTTTCCTTTTTCGGAACCATGTACACCCGCTGGTAGAGATTTTCATTGGAAAAATCATAGTCATAGACATGATACGGATTAATTGATGTAAAGTCAGTTTCTATTAATTTTTTATAACTGACAGATGGATCGCTGGCAAAGAAAAAATAAGAGTTTTTTTGATCACTTATGACAAACGATTTTAAATTACTCATATGCGCAAAAGTATAATCGTACTCCACGATAATTTTATCCTGAGCGCCAGCATATCCAAAAATGGCCAGCAATAAAAAAGTTAATACGTTTTTTAAGGCCATAAGTCAATGTATGGATCTAGTGTATGTACATAAGTGGTTGTAGTTGAACCTTCCAGCTGTCCCGAAGCACAGGGTGCCGCAACACGTGGACCTGCTACAGATCTAACATAATTACCTTGCTTATCCTCATATTGCGTGATGGTCTGCGTGAAACAGCCAACAAGCTTCTTCTTGTTAACTTTTTTCACTCCGGGAGCGGCATAAGTTAAGCCACTTAAACCTAGAACGGTCGCTGTTAAAATGATTCTTTTCATATTTTTTTATTTTAGATTAAGGACAGCTTGTTGCTTGGTTAGGATCTGAACCTGGGTTCCATCCACCTTCTGTTCTAACTTCGTAATACGTGGAGGTTGAACCTTCCGCCTGTCCCTGTCGGCAATTGACAGTATATTTTGGACTAGCCGAAGAATACAGATACTGTCCGCAGGTATTTTCAACGTTTACAATAACTTGGGCGTAGCAGTTTCCTTTGAACCACTGATCCTGATCAAGATCCTTTTCGATCTCAATGGTGTTGGCAAGAGCAAACGATGATGATCCTGCAATTAGGAATAAACCTAAAATGAGTTTTTTCATAAGATAAAATTTTTGTTGTTTATTGGTAATTATTCATATTCCTTACTCAGGTGAGTAATGATTCTACTTTTTTGAACCTGTTTTTCCTACAGATTTATAACTGATCTAAGCAGTTAAGGAAAACCTAGCCAATAGACAGCGAGCGGATGGATCTGATGGACATAGGTTGTTTGCGTAGAGCCTTCCAACTGCCCTTGTGCGCATTCAACTGACACTCTCGGTCCCACCGAAGAACTTACATAATTACCCTGAAGATCTTCATACTGTGTCACTGTCTGCGTAAAGCAACCGGCAAGTCGCTTTTCAGCAATAACTTTTTTTACAATAGGTGAAGAAGCATAAGATAAACCAGTAAACCCTAAAACGGTCACGGTCAAAATGAATTTTTTCATAGATTTTAATTTAATTATGGTTGGATTAGTTACAGCTTGATGGTGTTTGCAAGCACGTACGAAATTGTGCCTGACAGCGGGGATAATCCCAGGAAGAGTTTTTTCATAAGTTTTTAGTTATTTAATGGTAGTCAAATATATAAATTTTTATCACACAAAAATGATATTTTTAACTTATATTTAATATTTTATGTAATATTTTCTCCTAAAGACCGCCGATACGGCCTTTTATAAAATACTTACTTCACTAGTCTTGGATAAAATACAAGCTATTATTGTTCCCAATAAAACAATTTTCAATAAAACATTGTCTTCTGAAATAGAGAGTCTCCACTCTTAGCGCTTACAATTAAAAAAGCGAATAATTTTTATTAAATGGGCCTACGAATTAGGGCTGATTCTGAATAAGCACAGTGCTGCACTTTCAAAAGAAAAGGCAGGAAAATCGACATTGCAGTGGAAACAGACAGCTAAGAAATCGGCATGAATAATCGGTAACTAAAAATTTTAGGGGTATTTTATTGAGATGCATTGGCCATCACGATACGTTTTTATTATTTGAACAGGGCCATTTTCTGAATAATTCCATTCCCCGGTTCTCGTGCCGTTGATATAGTACCCGTCCTCCATCATGTTTCTGTTGAGGGTAATATCATAACGTTTTTCAATCCAATAGCCATTTTTTAAGTGATTTTTGCATAAGCCCTTTAGCTGGTAATCGCCCCATTTCTTATCAACTGACGGTGTGCTCAGGTAATCAAGGTACAGACCGTCTTTAACCTCATACTTTAAAATTCTATTAGCTGCCGGTGTCTTAAAATGGGTAGTGATTAGGCTTTGGTTGATCTCACTGTATCGTTGATATGTTTCTTCCGAATGTAATGCTTCATAAAGTAACAAACTACTATATTCTGCAGTCGACAAGTCATTAATGAGCAGAACAGCCTGATAATCTCCATCCTCGTAATTAACTTTTATATAAAAGCCCTTAAAATATGTGTCTCCAATAACCAGATCTTTATATTTATAAAATTGCAGTAAGGTATCATTAGATGAAACAAACAGATCCCACATAAAAGGTCTTTCTACATCTCTTTCCAGAGCGTGCCTCAATCTCTTTCGCAACTCAATGATACTATCCTGTGCTGTTATTATTTTTTGAATGGCATCTTTATCAATACCTCTCACTAAAGTTGAATCCGGCGCAGAAATTTTATTAGTATTGTTCCCTTTGTTTGTGAGAAAAAGGGAAAAAAATATGCAAGTAATAATAAAACGTAACATAAATTCCTCTTTACTATATCTATAAATACTTATCACGATAAATTGGTCGTCCCATATCCCTGCATTCTTTTGCACAGCATGAATTCCCCCTGATAACCTCCGCACTTGCTCTTCCAATAATTTCTTAAGACGGTGCTTGGAGTAATGAACACTTTGCTAAAATCGAGCTATCGTTCACACTATTCTGTTGCTTCTAACTTTGTTAGCCTTCTATATTCAACAGAGTACCGCGTTGCCTGCTTGGGATCATATTCAACTGTCACGTTTTCATCGTTTTTAAATTCTGCATTATCAGACCAGTTGTAAGATCCTGTTATGACTATTTGATTATCAATAACACAAAATTTATTGTGCATCAATCCACCTCTAACCCCTCTCTTTAACTTGACATTTGGGACAAGATCAATGTTAACACCGTGCTTTTTGTTGATCCCATCATCATAAATGGCAATTTTAACCTCTACGCCCTGCTTCTGCTTTTCCAAAATTTTCTGAAACAACACTTTATTTGTAAACCAAGCTATTACAAGTGTGATCGAAACTTCAGCACTATCCAGTGCATCCAGGATTCTATTTTGGATATCCTGGAAATGAGCTTGGTTTACAACTGGCGGCGCTTTGACAACGACGCCGCCCTGCACATGATATTCCCCATTAACAACGCTGATCCCATATTTTTCAGGGTGCAATATCTCTTGAATTTCTGGAATTAAACCTGTATTGTTTTTTATAAAGTCATTAAGCAGTTCCCTTAATGACTGACTGTCGTTAAGTTCCGCCAACCTCTTCTTGGCAAACTCTGTCCTTGACGGACGTTGATTATTGGGCTTTCCAATATCCGGCAGTCCCATTTCATCATAAATATCTCTAAATCCAAATTTATTAAAGAGACTGACAATTTCTCTACCTTTCTTGCCGTCAATTATATATGCTGTAAGTTTATCTATGGCATATGGTGTAATTTTCATTTTAATCAAAATAATTTTAAGATGGTCTATATTTTATTGTGCCGTTGCGGCAATAGTTATGCTTATAATGCAAGATAACAATTTACTATTTTAAAATCTGTATTCCCGAAATTTTTAAAACATGAAAGAAAATCCGGGCTTCCATTCACAAGTCGGATACAGATCCAACTAACTTTACCAGTGCTATCCTAAAAAATTTCTAAATGGGCCTCGCACTAGAAATCATACTGAGTATATCAAATAGCTATTACATCATCTGAAGAATAGGGGGAGCTGCTTTATCTGTTTTGCTGGCGTGTACCTTAAAGCAACGGGCTTTGTGCTACAAGTCCTCGTTCCTGCGGGCTTTCCACGTCAATCCCTCACGCGAAATCATTTTTTTTAATCGCTGTTTTCAGATAAACCTTAAGGTTCTTGCCATTCACGGCAAAGCACATTTCCTCCATCGCAAACCTTAAGCAAAAAAGAGCTTTTTATGCCTCCCATCATAGCAAATCGAAAGCTATCCATATCCGGTCCCACGGGCAAATACCTTTCAATTACCTATGAAATAACACTGCCTTTAAAAACGCTTGAGAATCTATTGGTTGTACAAAGATTTGGAAATCACTTTTTATCAAAAGAACAGTCGAAAAAGACATTCAAAGGTACATCGTGCAGCCAACCCACATTCCGCAAAAGACTACGGCATAAACACGTGCCGCCCCCCTATCCCATCCTTTATTCCGTTTCCTTTTGCCTTACAGCAATTGCCCGATTTACTGATTGACTTTCTTTTTTTTCCTGTTTTTTCTTTTGAAAAAAATGCTTCGGGGCCGAGGCTCAGCACGACAGGAAGAATGAAAAACTTAACAGGATTGTAGAACAACTAAAACAAAAAGTTATGAACATTTCAGGAAGACTGACACAAGATGCAACGGTCAGTAAAACAACAACAGGTAAGGAAGTGGTAAACTTCAGTGTAGCGGTAAATGAGGGCTACAAAAACAGACAAGGGGAATGGGTGGACAATACCGCATTTATCGAATGTGCCTACTGGCGAAGCGCAAAGCCAGTTTCTTGGCTCAAACAGGGGCTATATGTCGAACTAACGGGGCAGATCAGTGCAAGGGCGTGGACTGGAAAGGACGGCAACCTAAAAGCAGGGCTGAACTTCACAACCTCCTATATTAAACCCGCATGGGGTACAGCATCGGAAAAAGATTCCGTACAAGCTAGTAGAAAACAGGAACCTGTTAACACTGCCAAAGAGGACGAAAAAGACGACCTCCCATTCTAAGCAGGACAGCGCAAAATCAAATCATTTTAACCCTGTAATAAATAGAAATCATGGGACATAATTTAAATTTCAACAATAGAACAGGCAGATATTCCTTTTTCAGTGTTAAGGAAAAGGCTTGGCACGGCTTGGGGCAGATCGTGCAGGACTACCCGACCAGTGCCGAAGCAATCAGACACGCAGGACTGGACTACGAGGTGCAAAAAAGCCCTCTTTATACCAAAGGTTCGGGCATAGTGGAAATTTCTGACGGCATCGTTATACAGGACACTGAAATTGAAGTGCCAAACTATTTTGCCAATATCCGCACGGATAACAATACCGTACTCGGTGTAGTTGGTAGAGACTACCACATCGTTCAGAATAAAGATGCCTTTTCATTTTTTGATTCTATCGTAGGTGGTGGCAGTGGAATACTGTACGAAACCGCAGGGGCACTCGGACAGGGCGAACGCATATTCATTACCGCAAAACTTCCTAACTATATCCGCATAGGAAATTCAGACGATGTCATTGAAAAATACATCTTCCTGACCACAAGCCATGACGGAAGCGGAAGCATAACGGCTGCCTTCACTCCTATCCGTATCGTCTGTCAGAACACCCTGAACGCTTCCCTGAGAAATATGAGCAACGTTGTACGCATCAAACATACCGCAGGGGCTAAACAACGGCTCAATGATGCACATAAAGTCATGGGACTGGCGAATAATATGACCACGCAGATGGACGGTATTTTCAACTATTGGTCAACGATCAAAGTAAAGGACAGCGAGGTCAGAAAACTGATACAGCTCGCCTTATGCCCGAACAAGGAATCATATAACCTGCTCAAAAAAGGTGCGGAGGACGAACTCTCAACAATGTTTAAAAATACCGTGGATGATGCCTTCGCCTATGCCATGATGAACGACACACAGCAACTGGAAACGACCAAAGGAACGCTGTTCGGAGCATACAATGCCGTCACTGGCTATTTTCAGAATGTCCGCAATTACAAGGATGGAGAAGCGAAATTACAGAGCATTGTACTTGGTGGTACTGCACAGCTCAAATCACAGAAGGCGTTTGACCTCTGCACTTCATTTGAGAAGATAGGAACGGACATATTTCAGTTGAATTAAGCAAATCTTAACAGGTGGCAGAATTGAAAAAAACTGCCACCTACTTAAAACACTCGATCATGAAAGCATTAACAGAAATGAACAACACGGAAAGGGCGTTTGCGGTAGCAAGGCTTTTCCCCGATCACTTTGGAACTTTGACCGACTTTATAAAAACTGAAATAGCACACCTGCGGGAAAGAGCAGGATATCAGAAAAGCGTGGCCACCCAATTGCGTTGCAAGTGCAGATTATTGGTACAGGCTTGTAGAAAACGCTGAGCAGACAATCGAAAAATTCGGTGTTCTACTTTACAGAAACCCGAGGATTTTTGCAGACCAATTTTTCTATCAGGACAACTGCGTTTTTGGTATCCACTGCCTGATCAGACTGGCAGGTTCGCAGGACTTACCACCCATGCTGAGACTGGCAATAGAACTCTATTTCGGGGACGACAAGGTGGTCACCATCGACTTTAAAAAGAAACCTTAAAATTTAAAAAAATGAAAAACTTACAGCAGATGAACAATTTGGAGAGGGCGTATTTACTCGCAAACCTATTTCCCGATGAACTGCAAGGGCTGACCGAGTTCATGAAAAAGGAAGCCGATCTATTCACGGAAAATCGGGAGCAGGTCTATGCGCAGTGGACAGAAAAAAATATAGATGCTGACCTCTGGTTTAGGTTTATAGCAAATTTTCAGAACAGCTACAAAAGGAACGGTACAAGACTGTACAGAAATAAAAAAACGTTTAGGGATCAATTATTTGACGGCTACGATTCCCTGTTTACTTTACACGCTATCCTGCATTACACCGAGAAGAAAGAATGTAGCAGTGAATTAAAGTATGCTATATACATGCTGTTTGGAACAAGGAAACTTATTATAATCAACTTCAATACTTCGCCATGAAAAAATCAGCTAAAATGACGGATGTCATGCTTTTAAAAGCATTCAGCGAGAAAGGGCGGAATAATCACGAGGTAGCCATTATCCCCCTTTGGGGGGACTGGCTACAAAAGTCAGTGGAGACAACAGACCTGCTCGAACTGCTGAACGTGGAATCCTTTTCGGGCTACATCGCCCGAAAAGATCACGGCATTTCTTTCCTGCTGTGCAGGACAGCAAAAATACCATTCTACGAGCAGTGGCTCGATGGAAATGAAATTGCTTTCTTGGAAGCTCAGGAATGCGAAATAGAACAGCTATGCAGACATTTTGATTGCATCAAAAGTGACAGCCTTCGCGTACATCCGAACGGGATGGCAAATTATGAAGCATTTGAGGACATGAAATTCAGGACGGTTGATTTCGACCTCAGACTGATACAGGAAATACTAACCTCCAAAAATTAAACATCATGACACGATCAAACTTACATATCACCTTATCCAACGGCCAGCAGATTATCTGTGTTGCCGATAGCTCGAGCGCACCCGAACAGGGCTACATCGTAGAGCAATTATTCATTCCCCTGCTCAGCTTTAACAACAGTCATAGCGAAATTGAACTGCTTAAAAGACACTGTACAATGGACGAGAGACGTGCTAATGCAGATTACCGCTATTATATCAATTTGGTAGATAAAGAGGTAACCATGTTTGAGGAACATTTTAATTACACTTCGGAGAAGTTCAGAAAAGGGAAAGAAATAACGCAACGCTATACAAGCTACGTAGAAAATCTAAATGCCAAAGATCATGGATAATCAAACTGATACTGAACCGAAAGCATTACAGACTATTGCTGAAATGCTGATGCAGTTCGGACTTCTTCACGTTCTGAACATTCGCCAAGAAGACCGGAAACGACTGCACATGGTCAGGGAATGCCTTGAAAAAATAATCCATGACAACGGCTTCCGCATGAACTACGACAGGAATTTAAAAAACAATCTCATAAAACTTTAAAAAATGGAAACACTGGCTAAATATAAGTTCGCAGACTGGCTCTATAACAGGTTTGTCGAAAATTACAAAAATCAGAACATTACCGAAGCATTTACCTTCTTGGATATTCTTTCACGGTATCAGATGTTCGCAATGGAAGTGCGTAAACTTTCCGATCAGCGCAGGCATATCAAAGAACTATATCGGGATATTCAAAAGGCACTTAAAAATGGAACGGCACATAAACTATTTCTAACAGGCGAGGAAGGTGCAGCACAATTTAAAAGGGAAATGAAAGCCTATGAAAATTACCTGCGGGAACAGGGCTTTTCAGAATCCTATATCACAGAATGCGTAAGCGATAAAGCAATGAACTATTATGGAAACAGCTAATTTTTTCAGACAGATTGCGAAGATGGACATTAACAGCAAATTGACGCTATCCATTACAAAGGCAACAGAAAGCACGATACTCGTATCTATCTTGATTGAAAACGACAGTTGCGGGGACAAAGCGAAGAATATCATTCCCCCTTTTAACCTGAAAGGAAGCCCCGAAGAACTGGACAGTGGGTTCTTTGAACACATCAAAAAACCTGTTCAGATGGCAGACGGACTGATTTCAAATATGCAGAACTTTCTTAAAGGTCTGGAGACGGCTCAGGCGAGTTCCGCAATGGAAAAACAGAAATCAGACAAAGAAAAGGCTAAGGGCAAAAAATACGGCGAAGCAGTCCAAAAAGCCGATGCCCTCGCTAATGCAGGCAAATACAAGGAAGCTTGGTCTGCTCTGCCAAAAGTCGCGGACTATCCTGAGCATAAAGAAGAAATCAGAAAAAAACAGGACAGCTACGAAAAACAGTTTGTCCCCGATCTCTGGTCAGCTTCGGAGCCAAAAGCAGAAAAGCCCGAACAACAGGAGTTTAACCCTTAAAATACAATATTATGTTAGTAGCAACAACACTTCAGCGGGTATTTATCCTCAAAGAAAAAGAACAGGAGATCAGGCTTGATGATCCTGAACCGAAATGGAATCTACAGGCGGTACTCAATTTTTATTCGAGCAACTACCCTGCCCTGACAACAGCGAAAATTTCACGTCCGACAATCGTTGACGATATCGTAGAATATCGCTTCGAGACGGTAATCGGAACAAAAGGTTAATCCAAAATTCAAAACCCATGAACCATGCAACAAAAATATCCGCAGACGGTAAAACTTCCTACTCTCGAAAGCCAGTCACAACTGCACCGCCAATTGGGCGAGTTCACGAAATGGATGAAACGTCCAAAAGATGCAGGCGAACTCCGCAGGGACAGACGGCAGTCCGTACCACCTGCGATGTTACCAATGCCTTTTTGAAAGTGCAATTCTATTCTAGGTTGCAGGAGCCTGAAATTGGAGAAAAACACCACAGTACCAAATTGGAGAGGGAATTTTATCAGTCCCTCTCCATGATCTCCAAAAAACTGAATATTTCGGTACAGGATTGTAAAAGCCTTCCGTTTCCGTACAACGTTTCTGAGTCGCTCAAACATTTTAAAGAGCAACTTAAAATCCATACCAACGACTGGAAAGAAATTAGGTTGGTCAACGATGGAACAAGTACATTTTTTGCTCGGGAAGACAGATATAACACAGGTTCCACATTATACTATATCCCTGTGATTCCACTTTATACGATCTTACATAAAAGAAAGACAGTAAAATCCAGTAAATTATTGATCTCGGTTTATGCTTACATCTATCAGGTGCTTGCTGTACCCTATTATAGAAATGAAGACAGCTATCTGCACTCGATGTATGACATGCTTGAAAACTCCTATGCCGAAGAGGATGAGGAGGACGAGTTTAACGATGAAAGTTCATTGGAGTTCAGTGATGCCGAGCTGATCGGAGATTTTATCAAAGAGTTAATTACAGATAAAAAGCATCTGCTGTCTTTTCAGAAACTCCTTACCACCTTTAAACCAAAAAATAATTTTGAGAGCGATGTCCTTCGGATTGCCAGTTCTTTCTATGAAATTTATCAGACCTATCCAAATGTACGTATTGACCGCAAATACTTCCCCTTGCGATACAGGGAAATAACCGATGAATATGACCGTCCCATCACAATGGACAACTATGTTTCATTCTGCGCATCTATCACAGGAAATCTATTTGAAACACTCTGCGACTTCGTAAACAATGACCTGCAGGAATGTTCCGAAGTAGATGAACCAACACGATTTTTACCCTTCGACAACAGAAAAATTGAAAACAACAACTTCAATTTTGAAAACAAGGTTTTTGATTCCATCGACAGCCTTATCAGACTTTGGCAGGAACATAATTTTTAACAATTGAAATCATGGAAGATATTACAAACAGTTTTGGAACCTATTTTGAGCCAATATGCGCACTGGTATTTTTTCAGGGTAATAGCGGATATAATGAATCTTATGTCGAATACTTTGATATGGAAAATGGCGTGCCTGTAAATCCGCATCCCCTTTCAGTGATGGAAGGTCAAAGGCTTTCCACGGCATTGCAGGTCAATGAGGAAAATCTGAACCTCCTAAAATCGGACGGCATCCTGCAAAGCAACCTGCTCTCCTTTGATGCAACATCATCTACAATAGTCTGGTTTACAAAAGCAGGATTTCGGGAACTTTTCTTTGATAAGAACCTCGGTATAAAGTCAGGTAAAGCGCATATTCCTCCCTTGATATGGATCGCAGACCGACAGACACTACATCTGTATGCCCTTTCAACAAACAGAAAACCCATGCTGAACACCCCCCTCTATTATGCCCCATTTTTTAATGTCTATGAAAATGGATCGGTTTGCATGGGTACGGTAGATATTGCCACCACTGAAACAGGATCAGTCAATGAGCTGATGACCCTGTGGGAGAATTACTTTTTCAACAGTTACTTTTCCCATCTAATGTCTGACCATAATCCTGTTAACGGGAACTGCGTGATACTGTGGGAAAATCTTGTAGGTACTGGAAAAAATTTTCCGAATGACAAGCTCGTAAAAACAGCTAAAAAACTTAAAGACATTTTGTTATGAGAAAAGCGAAAACAAATATCCATTTTTTGGACAATTACCTGTTAAGCCCCACAAATCCGATACGTGTCCATGTCATCGGTGCAGGTGGCACAGGTTCAAAATTTATGACCGCCCTGATGGAAATCAATCATAGTTTACTAGAACTTGACCACCCTGGTTTGGATGTACATCTGTGGGATGATGATATTATTACTGCTTCCAATATCGGAAGGCAACGCTTTGCAGAATCTGAAAAAGACCTTTATAAATCTCAGGCGATCATCAACCGTCTCAACCGATGGGCAGGTACAAACTGGAAAGCAGAAACAAGAAAATTCCAGCGTGAAGATAATGGCAATCTGCCAATAGGCGCAGGGGCATCGATTTACATATCCTGTACAGATACCGTTACTTCACGGATCGAAATTGCTGAAATACTTAACAGTCTCGGTAAAGAATATGGTTTTCACAGGGACAAAGGACGTTATTGGTTAGACATGGGCAATACCAGATTTTCAGGACAGGGATTATTGTCCACGATCGGAAAGATAGAACAACCGACCTCAAAAAAATTTAAGACTTTTGAAAAACTGCCGTCAATCATTGAGGAGTATGGCGAAGTTATGCGAAACTCCGAGCAAAATGATGATACGCCAAGCTGTTCACTTGCTGAATCACTAGCCAGACAGGATCTTTTCATTAACAGTACCATTGCACAATTGGGGGCCTCCCTTCTTTGGAACCTGCTGAAAAATGGAATGACAGAAAATCGGGGCTTTTTTCTGAATCTCCAAAATTTTAAATCTCAACCTATCGCAGTCGGCAGTTGAAAAAACTGCCGGCGGCCAAAAGCCGTTGGCTTTTGGCGCAAAAATCGGCTGCAACGGCTTTCTCCATCTACTTATCCCCGCTTCGACAGCCGTTGCGGGTTATTTGTGGGATACACTGTATCCCAGTGGCTTCGCAGATAAGTCTTCTAATAATTTTAATCTTGAGACTCATCTGAATCGTTATTGTTACCTCGTTTTTCGAGCGGCGTAACATCATTTAAAACGTTAGGAATTCCCTGTTCCCTGTATTCGGAGTAGACACTGACCTGAATTACTTCTCTCGTATCTTTCCAAAGTATGACACTTAAAAAAGCTAATGACATCTGAACTTTAAGGTCTTGATCACCAGCTTCACTATCTAAACTCCATCTGTCTCTTGTGGAACGGTTTTCCGCTTTGTTGATATCTATGACCGAACCGTAAATCTTTAAATTTTCATTAATCAGTACAAGCTGTAATTCATCGATTTCATTCTGCTGCAATACCCTATGTTCTATAGCGGGCAAATCCTCTTTTCGCAAAATAAAAAACAGATCTTGGGCGCCAAACTCTGTTGCTGGTATAGCTATTACCTGATCTTTAAATCCACTACCGTCAATAATCTGCTGAACCTGATACTGTAGATTAACTCCAACAATCACCACGCCTGACTGTCCATTTATCAATTTTGTTAATCCCGTAATGAGATCTTCCGGTTTAAGCAAATATCTTTTTGTTCTTGCAATTGCAAAAGAGTTTGGTATATACTTCCTTATACTTTCTCTCACCAAGGCCGAGGCTAAAAATGAATCAGAGTTCATATGAGGGATATCGCCTTCGGTGAATGCGGATTTGGAAATCAACATCGTACTGCCCGAAACCGTTAGTTTTATTTTAGCTTTTTCGTGCTCTTCATCCGCTTCAATAAAGATCGGATTGTACTCTTCAAAAGCCTGTTGCAGAACAGCACTGGAAGCTTCATAAAAATGTTGGATCATCTGCGGTGAAAGCTCCGCCTGAAGTTTTTGCTGTCCAATTTTGTCGATTATATCTTGTCTTAATTTTACTAGAAATTCTCTCAATTCTTGCTCTTTGGCTTCATCTACCTCATAATTCAAAGTTCTAAGTAGCTCAGAATTCTGCAAAACATCATTTAAGCATTGCTCAAAGAAAGTCATCCGATCAAGCCAGTTACCCAGCTCTATTATTTCATCGGGTAAATTTGGTGCGACTATAGTCTCCCGATACCGCTGAGATTGACCTATGAAAAATTGCCTGATGAACAGGACTGCGATATAACAGCATATCCAATAACTCACCTGTCTTCTATTGCCGAGATTGTCAAGCTCGGGATAATAATATTTAAAGTCAATGGGTGCACCTATATTTTTGAATTCATTTCCGAAATACTCGAACCACTGGAATATATCAGTCATTGTTCTTGGCAATAAAACATATCTTGGTGGCTGTGCTTGCGTGTATTCTAAAAAATACTTCAATACTTCATATTTGCCACGATAAAGCATAAGGCCTCCCAGCGCATAATGAAATTCAAGAAACCGCTGGCGTTCAAGATTCCTTTGTTTAATGTCCTCCGAATTGCTGATCACTCCCCCAGGTTCAATGTTTGCGATTATTAATCTTAATCGGTGATCATAATACTGATGTGAATGAGCCCAGAACATTTTGACCAACTGTGGAAAATCACAGATCGTATAAATATTCCACCATAGTGTCCTATATGTGTCATCGGATATGATGATCTCCTCAAAATCTTCACCGAGAAGCCATACTCCACTGACAGCTCGATGCTCAATGCCCCGCAGTTTTCGGTTGTGAACCACTGTAGCTTCTTCATTGATCTTGTTGACCATAAAATAAAGATCAACGGGATATACCAAAGCTTCATTTTTCGGATGCTTCCTTCTGATATTTGCAAATGTTTTGTAATAAAACTGCAGCAGTGTTTCCTGCAGGTGCTCGTCCTGCTTTTCTACTGCATAATATGTGAGTTCATTGATAGCTTTTAGATAATATTGCCGCTTTTCATCATTTTCCGGAAGCTCATCATTTTTTCTGATAATGTGACTTAATAACGCTGTAGATTTTCCATTAAAAAGACTGACTTTCTCTAACCATTTAAAGAACTTGACAGTTAACACTATCGTAAAAGCAAAAACAACAAAATTTGCTGAATTATTGATAAACAAGTTATCCCAGCCGAAAGGCGGTTCCACTTTAAAAATTATAAACAAAAACGAAAAAAGGGTTGCGAAAAGAATGAGTTTAAATGTTGAGATTTTGAACTCCCTTCCTCTAATCGTAAAATTAAAAGGTTTTTGAGGATCTTCATAGTTGAATAAAGTTAAAAGATACTCGGATTGATATTTGTCGCCGATATTGGAGGTTTTATCCACAATTATGGGATATGCAATACCCAGGATCGCAATATCTATGGCTACACAAATTTCAACAATATTATCAATATTTATCATAAAATCTATTTGGTCTTTAATTGGCTTCTTGCTAAAAATGAAAATATTAAAATTAATCCAGATATTTAGAAGACTTTTACGGTTTTCCGCAAGGATTGAAATAATAAATTATCATGGATCGATGATGATACCGTCCTCATATTTATTTTTACGGATAAAGTCTGAAAATGATATTCCGTTTATTTCAGTAAATAGTGCGGAAAAATTTGTTCGGGAAGCAATCCCACATTCTTTCGCCAGCGTCGCACTGTTATATTTTCGGTACAGTGGATCGGTAATCAGTTTTTCAGTAATATAATTTATGCGCAATTCACTAAGATATCGATTGAAGCTTGCTCCCTTATGCTCGTTTATGACATTGGAGAGGTAATTGGAATTGACCTCAAACTTCTTTGCGACGGATTTCAGATCTATCTTTTGTTCAAGAAATTCCTTATTCACCTCAAACTCCGTTAGCTTGCTCAGAATTTCATCAACAACGTCCTGCCCTATTTCGGTTCTGCTATAATGGCGTATTCTAAAAGTACCGTCCTGAATCGGTATAGGAGAACTACTGCCAAAGTTAATACCAAACAGGCTGTTGTTTCCTGCGCCCTTCTTTCTTGACCTGATGCGCAAGACGACATAGAAGGCAATGAAAGCAGTAATAAAAATTGCCGTTATAATCAGCCAACCTCTCATTGATATCTGCCTTTCAAGCAGCGCTTTCTCCTGTAGAAGCCTTTTGGTATCATATTCTTTATGGATTTTAGAGGAGAGGTAAATAAAATCCTTTTCTAATACCTTATCAACTTTAATAAGCTGGGTAGTATAATACAAAGCTTTACTCGCGTCATTTTTCTCTTTATAATAAACGATAAGGTCTTCATAAACATCCCTTACTTCGGGCAGCACGAAAGAATGACGGTTAAAGATCGAATCAATTTTATCAAAATTCTTAATACCCTCTTCGGCGTGCCCCAACTTCCATTGAGCCTTTCCCAGATAAGCATAAGATACCGTCAACCATGAAAAGTCATTGATTGCTATCAGGTTCTGCAATGAATTTTGGAGAGATCGGATTGCGCCGTCAAAATCACCTTTCCGATACCTGTTTATCCCCTCTTCCTTTAAAAAATAACTGTGTTCCTGTTTATAATCACTGTTCTTCCATGTATTTCCCAGCCCCATAGCAACTAGCGAATCGGCCTTTTTAAAATCATGCAGGTTCCGATAACACACCGCCATCTGGTGTAAGGTATTGTTATATCCGCGCTGGTTTCCATACATGAGGTTCGGGTGCAGGTCTTTCTTGGTTTCATTTTCAAAAAATTGCCGTGCTTCCTCGAAATCACTCAGCGCATCGGCATAATATCCGATATAACTTTTTACAACACCGATATGGTAATTGATCTTATTGCGGTAATATGGATCTTTTCTGCTCTTGTTTTTTTCAAATGCTTTTAAATATTCATTCAGTGCAAGCTTATATTTTTTTAGATAGAAGTAGTAAACAACTCCCTTACTCAGATAGGCACTGCTAAGAAGGCTGTCATTCTTCTTTTTTACAGCAACGGATATTGCACTATCTGCATATTTTAATTTTAGTGCGGGATCAGGTGAATAGTACCTGGCGTCAGTGTAACCCAGGTACAATTGCATCTGGTTTTCTTTGGCTTTTGCCATTCTGATCAGCTTTTGAACCAGCGGTAAAGCCGTTGAATCATTTTCTGCCCTGCTTTCATATTGTCTTTGGATCAGATAAAATTCGCTCAGTTTTTCCTTTTGTGCAAACAACGATTCACACAGAAAAAGGAATATGATTGACAAAAAACGAAAAGGCAGGTGGTTCATGGCTAAGTATTACCATAAAATTAAGAAAAAATACAATATACTACATAAATCACCGCACAGATTGTTGGCACACCATCTACTTCATTTATTTAATACTGATTATCAAATACTTACAAACCTATAAATAATAAATTATATCACCGTCCGAGGATTCTAATACACGTCCGACCTTGCTAATACACTATTAAAAAGATCGCAAAGCAAAAATTTTCTAGGGTTGTAATAGTTCATTTTCTTTCAGTTCGTTACACTTCGGGAAACCACTATTAATAGACTGTCCGTGTATGTCCTAAGACCACAAACTGTTTCAAACTAGCGCGAAGACTGATAATTTGGTCACCAGAATTCAACACGTCTCGGCCGAGATAATCCTAAAAATTTTAACATGAAAAAAAAGACGATTATCTCAATATCGATAATCCTTTTCTCCCTTTGCTTGACGGAATCGTGCAGACAGGACGAAATGGATATGGCACCGGAAAATACCAGCCTGGTGCAAAAAGGAAAACAGAAAACGACGTATCAAAAAACAGAGAATGATACGGTGAAAACAGCATCTAATTTACAGTTCGACGATAGCGGCGTCGAGATAGCAGATCCGCCTCCAAAAGATAAGGATCAGTGGAGACACTAACCTGTCCGTGCGATTTAATACGCTGTCCGTGTCCCTTCTGATACAACAAGTTCTTGGAATTGACCGAAAAGGCACTCTAAATTTGATGAAATAAAAATTTTGAAAACAGATTTTTGAATTGTCAAATAAAGCCTGCCTTCGAAAAATTTATAACAACCACCAAACTATCACATCATGAGAATTAAGAACATCATTTCCGAACTGATCATTTTTATCCTCATCTTATTATGGGCATATACATTCGCCAGTAAAATCTTTGATTTCGACACATTCAATAGGCAGATTAAGGGTGCTTATCTGTTATCTGCAGGAGGATTTGCCTTACCTTATATTTTACAGGCTGTACACCTCGCGATTGTTATATTACTGATCAAGAAGAACTGGAGAGGCTTAGGACTATTAGCTTCCATTTCCGTCATAATCATCTATACGGCATACCTTATTTACATTTTAAAATTTGCACCTAGCATTCCATGCTCATGTATAGCCGTATTCCACGGTATGAACTGGAACGACCAGCTTTATTTTAATTTCATTGCACTGGCAATTAATAGCATTGGTCTGATCACTTTTTCATCGCTAAAGCGAGCCCCACACGATAGTGTTCAGACCACTTATAGCTAAAAAACTAATAACCAAACAGGGGTAGCCAAAAACCTGAACAAAGAGTAGGCGAAAAACTAACCAAAGTTTAGCTTTTTGATTTAAAAAGCACCAACATCATGAAAAATTTAAGAATTACACTAGGAGTTGCAGCAATTGCAATCGGAAGTTTCGCAGCTTTCTCTTTTGCTCCGGCAAAAGTTGATTCAAAAGTAGCTTTATTAGAATTTTACGTGAATCCAGATGGCTCACGAGGAACGCAAGTTAGTGGTAAAAATCAGTGTAATGAGGCTACCCCGACTTTGTGTTCACAAGAATACAATACATCAACTGGGCAACCAACAAATGATCCAAACAAAATGCATTACGGCATACGTATAACCAACTAAGAATAAGCCAGCCATATAAAAAATTTAAATGGCTGGCTTTTTTTATAATTTAATTGCTTATAATAAATTCTCAATAAATCTAACAAATTCCTTCGTACTAGATCGTGGTTCCGGAGGTGCAGATGTTATTCTTCCCTCTTTATCAACTACAATTAATCTTGGATAAGCATAAATATTTAGATATTTCATCATCGGATGATCCTTGCTCTGACCTTCAGTAAAGAGTTGTAAAGAATTTATACTTGAATACTTTCCAATTCCATCCAACCATAATTTCTTTTTATCGATTCCAATGGAGATAAATTGTACATTTCGGCCATGCATTTCCTTTTCAATCGATTCCAAAGCAGGTACCATCAGCTTACAGCCGCCACATCCATTGTACCAAAAATCAATTACGAGCACTTTGCCTCTAAAATCCTTTAAATTGTGTAAGGTTCCCGTAGAATCAGGCAATGTAAATTCGTAGAATGGTTTGCCTTGCGCTAACTTTTTTTCAGTTTCTTCATATAATTTTACAATAGTAGAATAATTTGGATTGTTGAAATCCGCGTTTTCACTATAAAATTTATAAAGATTTGTTGTAGTTGAATCAAAACCACTTTTAATTGCTGCTATTACATGTTTTGACAAAAGGAAATCTTTTATTTCCGGATACTTTATGAGATTCTTCTCTAAAATTTTCGCATATTCAAGTCTATTCACTATTTCGAAATCATCACCTCCAACGTTGTATGGGTTTTTAAATTCTGACAATATTAAATAAGATCCAATCATTCCACCATATTTAACCATATTTTTTTTAAAAAATATATGCATCCGATTTTTACTAATAATATACTTATTAAATAAAGTTCGAACGGAATCACTATCACTTCTTTTGCTCGATCTAAATGTCGGCCCCATCACTAATGAATATAGTTGTGCTTTTAACAAATCTTTATTATTATTTGGAACAGTATTATTTTTAGCAAGAATAGAATCAATCGCACTTAATTTTTTATCTGTCGTTTTATATTGATAAGTTAAGCTTTGCAGGTGAAATTCAGGATCAGATTTATAGATTTCAAATAATTTGAAAAAACATCTTTGTACTAATTTAAGCTTCTCACTTCCTTTACCACTAATTTTAATTTTGGTTATACCCCATCCGAAAAATCCGACATCTTGGAAAGACGGTAAATCAAAGACGAGGTTGTCATTAGGCTCAACCAAAACTGCATAATCTCCAGGAAAGGTTACATACTTATTATTTATTATTAAATAAACATAGCTCGTATTTTTTAAGTCGAACGAAAATCGACACTTTCCATTCTTTATTAAAACCGTATCGCGATAACTTTTAGATTCTAAAGGTAACATAGGGTTCTCGATAAAGATTGTCGCTTTAAGTTCTGTGGTATCTTTTTGAGGGATATTGATTTGAATGCTTGTACTAGCTTGCGAAAAAGCAAAACTTGAATAAAGTACATATATCATTGTAAAAATAAAATTTTTCATATTTAGTATTTATTTTGTTCAATGTGATTAAAGTTGATCACATATGAAGGAATAGGCAAGACATAACGAGGATCGTTAGCTGGCAGTTCATATGTATTTTCACCAATAGAACGTTTTAAAGTTTGCTGAAAATGACCATCTCGATTCAATCTTTTAAGATCCTGCCACCTTAAACCTCTTGTTACAAGTTCTTTTCTTCTTTCTTTCAAGATCAGATCCAATGCTTCAGCGTTACTATTGGCAGCAAATTGAACAAACTGATCTTTCTTATATCTATTGAGAGCTAACTGGTTAAGATATCTCAATGCTTTATCTTTATTGCCTAATCTTGCTTCTGTTTCCGCAAGAATTAACAAAACTTCACCTGTTGTGGTGCCAGTAAAGAGAGTATTAAGAAAGTGGCCCTTGAAAGTTACTTTATTGTCCTGTTCAGTTTTAAAATAAAGAAATTTCCTTAAATCACTATTATCGTATTGGTTGTATAACATCTCGTTAATCCTTCCTGTTGTGGGATTGTTTGAAACTTTCACCATCGCCGCGCGAACATGAATCTCTTTAGATTGGATATTTAACGGACGTGACGCAGAAATGTTTATTATTTGATTAAAGTCTTGCACAAATGAGTTGTATTTTAAAGCAGAATCAGCTGATTTTTTAGCATCTTCATAATTATCCATAAATAATTGCGTTCTGGCCAAAAGTGCAAATGATCCGGCCTTGGATACGCGAGAGTAATCTTTCTGATTAGCTGGTAGATTTCTTACGGATTCTTGCAAATCCGAGATAATTCTTTGATAGGTTTCTTCAACAGATGCACGTTTTATAGCCTCTTCAATATCATCATCTAACTTCAGAGGAATTCCCAAATCTGAGTTTGCTGATCTTTTATCATAGTACTTGCTAAAAGTCATAACCAAGTTTAAAAATTGCTTGGAACGATGATATAGAGCAGTTCCATAGATTCTATTATAATCCCCTTTGTTGTTTTCGTTTATTGTTATGGAATGTAGTTTTTTCAAAACTACATTGCAAATTTGAATTTGATTGTAAGCACATTTCCATTCGTTCATTTGCATTGGAAGTAAGTTTTCCATGTCGACCCCGTTCTGCCATGTAATTAAATCACGATCAAAACCATAAAACAATTGATTAAATTGCTGTGGCGTGAATTCATAATCATCGCAAGCTGTTTCAACAGACCCCCGACCGTCATATTGGAAAACGTCCGCGTTAAGGAGTAAATCTAAGTCATTTATAGTAGTTGGTACAATCAACTTGATGTCCTGTTTTTCTTCTAACCATTTATCTGAACAACTAGTCCAGAAACAACATAACCATATTGAGGTTAGAGTAATAATTAACTTTCTCATTTTATTGGTATTAAAAGTTGGCGTTCAATCCAATTGTAAAACTCTTTTGTAGTTTAGAAAATGGAAAATCAGGATCTAAACTACTTTTATTTGCTTTCCACAGGATACCAAGATTATTTGCGATAGCTGCAATACGTAAATTTTTCAAGTGTAATGGCTTTAAAATTTGTGGACTCAATGAATAAGAAAGGACAATGTCCTGAAGTCGTATATGATCACCTTTTTCAACCAAAACCTCAGAATTTTTATAGTAATCATCTGCGAGACCGTTTCCAGGATAAACCTGTGCAGGTACATTAGTATTAGTTTCATCGCCAGGTTTCTGCCATCTATTATAAAAATCAGCATGAGAAGTATAGTTGCTATACAAAGCAGTGTACATGATGCTATTACGCTTAAAATAATATCCAAAACGGTATGTTATATTGAAAGAGAGTTCAATACCATTGTAACTGAATGTATTTCTAATTGCACCAAAATATGGAGGAAGCGCATTTCCATTATAAACAAGGTTATTTGTAGGATCTAATGAAAGCTCCTGAGTAATTTGCGTGTACTGCATTGATGGAGAATCTTTCAAAAAACCTCTAGCTTGTCCTGTTTCAGGATCTAATCCAGCCCACGGGTAAGAGTAGATACCAAATAATGGTCTGCCCACCACTGGAGAATAAGAAATAGGATTACGATAGATACTATTATCGCTAAGAAAGCTGCTTAATGACGTCGGTCGTTGATATTCTGTGACCTTATTTTTTGCAATAGAAAATAATGCAAAGGTATTCCATTTGAATTTTTCGCTTGTGATATTTGCCGAATTAATTTCAACATCCAGCCCATTTCCAGACATATTAGCTACATTTCCTCGATAAGAAATAAATCCCGATGTAGGATCAATTGCACTATTGCCGATCAGATCATTACCTTTCCTACTAAAGTACTCCACACTTCCAGCGATACGTTTGTTTTTAATGGCAAAGTCAATACCGATATTCCACATTCGATTTTTCTCCCATCTTAAATTTTTATTTGGGGGATTTTGCAAGGTTGCAGCAGGTAGCTGATTAAAGCTATTGTAAGTCAGCATCGCAGTAGTGTATGCAGTCACTGTTCGGTCCACGTTTCCGCTATAACCAAAGGTTGACCTTATACTTAACTCTGGAAGCCATTGGATTTTATAAAAATCCTCTTTGCTCATATTCCATTTTCCCCCCACAGACCACAACGGAACAGACTTTTCATTTGTGCGAACTCCAAATAAATTTGATTGGTCAATACGAGCACTGGCCGACAGCACATAACGGAGGTCATAATTATAACCAGCATTGAAATAGTAGGAACGGATTCTGTCTAATGTTGCAAAATAGTTATTACCATGAGCGATTAGGCTTGTCCACCCTGTTCCATACATTTCAAATTCATTTACGTAATCAACTGGGATACTTGAACCAACAGCTGGATCAAAGCCATATAAACTGCTAGAAATACCATTAGATTTTGTTTCACGCACTTCGAATCCGGCAATTGAATTAAGCTGATGTTTATGCCATTTTTTGTCAAAATTTAATTGAAAGCGCCCATTAAGAGCCTTTAGTTCACTATTAGTATTATCCAATTTTCCACCAAGCGGTATATTACGCTTCATTACACCGCCATTAAACGTAGTAAACAGATTGATTTGATCTCGCATGAAATAGCTATTCTGATCGTAAAAACTGCGAGAATTTATTTTCTGATTTTCATATTGGAATCGACCTTCGGCTGATAACGATTCAATTATTTTATACTTCAGTGCAGTGTTAATACGAGCTTCTGATTGCTTAACTTTGTTATCTTGACAATCTATTTCATTCAAAGGAATAAAATCCCAATTTAGTAAACCCTCTGAAAGGGCCCTCTGCTTCAAAGTATTACTATAATCTTTTGTCAAGACAGCAGCATTTCCATTTTCATCTACAAGTCTTGCATAAGGATACATCTGCTCCCGCCCCATATTGCTGAGCATCGATGTTACATTTGATATAGATTGAGTATTTTGGTTATAGGATAATCCTACCGAAAGCTCCAATTTTTCTATTGGACGAAACACCTGGTTGCTGTTAAGGCTTATCCGATTAAAACTATTACCTTTTTCCGAGTTTCGGTTTTTATCATAACCCGCTGAAAAATAGTAAGTATATTTATTGGCTCCTCCGCTAAGATTTAAAGCGTACTGCTGCTTTACAGTATTTTGATAGAGATACTTACTCATATCTCTTCGTAAATCTCCATTTCTGAGTGCATTGATCTGTGCATCGGCTTGCTGGGAACTGAGTAGCCCATTTTTCTGATCACTAAGAATACTTACAACAGGGGAATATGGCGGGTTTTCAGCGGTATTACCTATCGTAAAATCATAAAATCCTTTTTCAAAAAGCATTTTTTCAATATCAATGAAGTCAGTTGGTTTGATCTGAGGAATATAGTTCAGATCAGGCTTCTGTCCGATCGTGAGATTAGAGGTAAAACCTATATTCATCGGCTGGTCTGCTCGTCCTTTTTTAGTTTTTATGACGATCACACCATTACCAGCACGAACTCCCCAGATGGATGCCGCTGCTGCATCCTTCAAAATATCAATATCCTCAATGTCGTTCGGATTGATATTGTTTATATCCCCCTCATAAGGAAAATTGTCAACGACAATTAGCGGCTGATCGTTACCAAAGATCGTTGCCTGTCCCCGAATTGTTAGCTTCGGAGATCCTGAACGCTCGTCAAATAAAATAGATGGTGCAATACCTTTCAGCCTGCTGATCACATCGGTCGAAACCTGACGATTAAAAGTCGCATTGTCAACTTTGGAAAATGATCCCGTAGCCCTCTCCTTGGGAATAGACTGGTACCCACTCGCAACAACACTGACCTCCTCTATCCTATTGGAATTCGTGACAAGTACGATTCGTTCGGCACTCTTCGCCGGAACTTCCATTCTTGCGTAGCCCAGATAGGATATCATCAGATCTGAATCAGAAAATTCACCGGGCAATTCAAATGATCCCGCACTGTCGGAAGTAACTGTAAAATTTGTTCCTTTTACCTGAATGGTGGCGCCAACAAGTGGATTGCCATTTTCATCTACAACCCTCCCCCTAATTGTTTCCTTATTTTTTGAAGGGGGTGTATTTCCGCTTGCTGGTTTTTCTTTTAAAATGATAATGCCATCGGCGATCTTGTAGGAAATCGGCTGGTCAGCAAACATCTTATTCAGTACCTCGGTAATGTTGGCATTTTTAAGGTTGATGGAAATTGGACCTGCTTTTTTTAATAGTTCTTCACTATAGGCAAAGTCATACTTTGTGCTCTTCCGTATTTCGGAAATCGCCTTTGAAAGTGGCGCTTTCTGCAGCGAAAGGCTGATCTGCTGCGCCTTAATAGCAGTACCGCTAGCAAGAAGCATAAAGAATAGGGTACTCTTTAAGCCTGCACGCAGCAATTTTTTCCTGCCCGAAAACATATCCGCCACCTGCGGTATATTTTCCCTGTTGGAAAAATCATGTTTTTTCATAGATTTGTGTAGGGTTAATTATTAGTTGCTCGAAACTCTAGTATATAGACCCGATCGCCGGAGTGCGCTAACACTCCGGCATTATTTCAGGCCAACATATGAAACAGTAAATCTTTATTTCTTGATCTCAATCCTCCTTCCGCTCATTTTAAAATTTAAATCTGTAATTTCTCCAAGTGCATAGAGTACGCTTGTCAATTTTTTATCCCGGCTAATTGTAGCATATACTTTTGTACTGGGAACATTCTTATAATCCACATCGATATCGTACCACCGCTCCAGTTGCCTTAGCACCTCCACCAGTTGTGCTCCTTTAAATTGGAATTCATTCTCAGTCCATCCAATAAAAGACTCCGCATCAACTTTTTTGACGTCAATACCACCAAGCACAAATCTACCCTGCTCCCCGGGTTTCAATCTTACTAACAACTCATTTTGTAAATTTCTCAATTCAACACTTCCGCTAATAAGTGTTGTCCTAGAATATTCCTCGTTAGCATACGAATTGATATTGAACTTTGTTCCAAGAACCTTGACCCGCTGGCCTTTTGATTCAACTATAAATGGCCTTGAAGCATTATGCGTAACATCAAAATAGCCCTCACCTTCAAGTTCAACCAATCGCTCCGCACCTGCAAATTTTGTAGGATACTTAAGTTTGGATTCGGCATTCAGCCAAACGGTCGTTCCATCCGATAGCACTGCTTTATATTGTCCTTTACGTGGTGTTGTAAGTGTCGTAAACTGCATCTTTGACGATGAAACAGCTTTGCCATCCAGATAGGTTACACCACTGACATCGCTCTTCACGGTCTTTCCTTGCAGATCAATGACCTGACCATCGTCGAAAGTCAATGTCGCCTGATCCTTACCCGGGTCAATGTCGGCCGTGGCCATATTGACGGTTTCATGAATGGACTGTCTGGACTGATAATACCTGTACAAAAGCAGGGTAAGCGAAAAAAACAGGAATACGGCGGCAGCGGAGGTCCAAAATACAACACGCTTATAATGGGATTGTCGTTTCTTCAATACCCCATGTAATTTTTCAAGTTCCGAAGTAGTGCTGGCACCAGCAAGCTCCCGCTTTAAAAGTTGTTTGGCAACATGCTCGTCGTCTTTCAGGTGTTCAAAGAAAGCACGGTTCTCACTGCTTTGACTGAGCCAGACCTCAACCATCTTCTCTTCGAGAACGGTCAGAACCTCTCTTCGTAAAATCTTTGTCAGAAGGGGGACAATCTTTAACTCATCAAGAATACGTTGCTCATCCATCGGTTTCATTTTAAATAGAAACCCGAAAAGATACCGCGTTGTCTCAAAAAAGTTAAAAAATCAGGAATAAATCATTAAAAGTGCTATCCCGGCACCTGAAAGGGATTTTTTCAACAGTGAAAGTGCTCTTGATTTTTGGGTATTTATCGTACTGACGGGAATACCGAGCTCCTCGGATATTTCCTTTGGCGTATCACCGCTGACAAGCCTGCCCATGATAAGCCGGTATTGTTCCGGCAACAGATCAATTGCTCGGTAAAGCTCCTCATATACTTCGGTCTGAACAATACTATCCAGTACATTTTTTTCAAACTCGTCAAAGTTTTTGGAGTATAGGTCAAACCGCTTTTGGTTCACTTTTTCCTTTTCAATAGCTTTGATACAGCTATTTTTCACGGATATGTAGAGAAACGCTTTGATATTTGACAGCGTTTCAAATCCTTCCCTCCGGTCATATAATTTCAGAAAGATGTCCAGCACAATTTCCTTTGAAATTTCCATCCCGATATTAAGAAGTAACCGGTCTGCAAAAAATACCAATGAAGAATGAAACATCGTGAAGATACGGTCAAAAGCCAGTTTATCACCGCTTTGAAACTGGGAAAGCAGTGCCCTTTCGTCGATCACATTTCGGGATGTCATAATAGGGCAATTGGTAAATGATAAAGTAAAGTTAGATAATATTTATATCATTTGAAAATAAATGAAAATTACTGTTTGAAACAAAGTTAAATCAAGGATCTGTATTCAAAAGATTTGCATGGATCACATCGGTCAGTGCTTCTTTAAGTTTATTGGTGTTCAAATGAACTGGATTCTTTTTTTGCAAGATCTTATTTGAACTATCAACGTTTAAAGAAAGCATTACGTAGCGCTGTCTTTACAGTAATATTTTTAATTAAAGGTTGTATAAACAGATAATAATTGCTATTTTTCGAGCGAAATATAACCATATTAACTCTGTTTTATTAAGTGAAGCATCCTTTAAAAGAAGATCTCAAGACGCAGGTACTGATTTTGCCAGCCAATAATGGAGATTCCATTATTGTAAAAACATTTGATAGCCAAGGCAATCCTTTTAATATTGTTATTGATGGAGGAACGCCGGGAACATTCGAAGAAGTGCTGAAAAAACAGCTGAGGGCCCTACCGGTAATCAATTTAATGATTCTTACCCATATTGACTCCGACCATATCGGTGGACTTATCAAGTTTGTAAAAAATTCATTTTTTAATCCTGATCAGGTAGAACGTTATTGGTTTAACTCCAAGAATATTAAGTTTACGAGAATTGGAGAAAATATAAGTACCGGTCAGGCCAAAACGTTGGAAGAGCTTCTTATTGATAGGGGAAATATAAAAGATAAGTGGCACGAAGATATTATTGTTGGAAGTCAACCTGTCCTACCTGAAGGTATTGAAATCGAAATTCTTTCTCCATCGCAGGAGATACTCGATGAACTTTATAAGAAATGGCCTGACCTCAGCGAGGTTTATAATAAAAAGCTAAAAGATTTAGCTATTTCTTCATTTAAACCTTCACAGATACCGCGTGGTAGCCTTCAAGATCTTGCCCTAGCGGATGATACGCCGCAGAAAGATATCTTCGAAGATATTTTTAATAGTTCATCGATCGCTTTCATGCTCACGACATTTGACAAAAAATTTCTTTTTTTGGGGGATGCACATCCTCACTTTCTGGAACAGATCCTCGAAAAAAAATATTCAGCTGATAATAAATTGAAGGTAGATTACGTAAAAATATCACATCATGGTAGCAAGAATAATACAACAAAAGCTCTACTGGATATGATCGATTGTGATAAATTTATAATTTCAACAAATGGTGGCAGCTCAGACCATACACATCCTGATAGGGAAACAATAGCTCGAATTGTCTACCATCCCCAAAGGATACTGTCGGGCTATTCCAATAGACGTACAATATATCTAAATTATCCTAAGGCTGAAATAGAAAGAAGAGCAGGACAATTTCTCAACGACCTTGATATGGAACATGGTAATTGGGAAATAATTGATAACCATTGCACTTTTGACAAATGACAGAAGACGTATTAAATAGACCCTGTGTTCGAATCATCTTACGGATCGGAAATGTTGATGTAAGTCTTGGAACTGGAACATTAGTTAAAGGTAAGGACGGATTTTACGTTGTTACTGCTCACCACTGTATATATGGCGACAAGAACGCATATCCTAACATTCAGCTACATGAAATAATTGTAGAAAAGCAGTCAACATTCAATGCTCCCTTTGATCCGATCAAAGTGACTGAATTTACGGGTTCAAATTTTGAGGACGATTGGGCAGTGATCAAAGTCAGTTTTGAGGACGATGACGGAAAACATCCTGAAATATGTGCCACAGTAGGTTTTAAGCGTGATGACCAGGTACATTTTACAGGTTTTCAAGCCGTAAATAAAGACGAATTACGCCCCTTTAAAAGCAAAGTTTTAAATGGGATTTCAGGGAGCGAATTCCGAATAACACTCGTGGATCAAGATACTTTCAAGTCCGGGGGTGACCATGCAGTCGGACTTTCGGGAAGCGGCGCATTTTTGGCAAATGGATTGAGGCTAGTTCTTATCGGTGTATTGAAAAATGTGAAGGGCGATGATGCGCTGAACAATGATATCAAATGTTGCAGTATGGCTGAAATAGGTGCGCTTATTGGGCTCGAATTTTGTGAGACAGCAACAATAGACTCCGAAGGTGATCATTGGGCAAGCGGTAGGTTTGATGACATAATTGTCACGGACAAAAGAAACCTTATTGACAAGGTCCTGGATGTTATTCCTAACTTTTCCAAAATAAGGATGCAAAGAATGGCACGAGACCTTGCTAATGGAAAATCTGAAATGACATCCTATATTTTACCGCGAGATATGAGTGCGATTAAGTATCGGGTATTCGATAAGTGTAGGGCAATACTGGAAGATTTTGTAGAGCAAAACACTGATACAGTTTTGACAACAGATCAGATTGATGAGCTCATAGAAAAGTTTACAGTATGTGGATTTCAAATCTTTGAAGAAAAAGCTAAGATGTTCAGATATCCCAAGATGGACAAAGATTTGATGGAAAAGATGATTCTGGATCTTATTAACGAGTGTTATCTTTCATTTGATGAACAAGGAATTTATGCAACAAAATAGAATTTCAGCAAAAAAAAGATTGATGTTTATCCAAAAGGAGGACTACAATTTTCTGGCCTACAGTACGATTATTTTGCTGAAGTCGCTTGACTGCACTGCCGAAACGAAAAAGTTCAAGGATTTTAGAAAGATCGCATATCTTGTGGATTTTGTCAATGAGGGTGGCGTGCCCAGCCAGTTCGAGAGGGAGCGACTTGCTGATATTTATGCCAACGCACAGATAAAGAAAAAGTTACTGCATCATCTGGTAATCGTGTTAAAAAATAGAAATCTGATCGGAGTTTCCGTAAATAAATCTTCGCAGACTATTGACCTTTGGCTTAATTATAATGAGATACCTAAGGATTTCTTTGAGCTAAAAATGTTTGAAAACGAAAGTCGAAATGTAAGAGAACTCAGGGAAACTTTAACGACCAGGGTTAGAAGTATGACTATAAAGACCTTGGTAGAAAGAATATTCAACGATAATAACATACTAACGTGGGGAGTTTAATTGTAAAAAAAATAAAATATTCTGGAGAGAAATACCATTACGAATCTCCCGAACTTACCAAAGGGATCAATATTATTCTTGGCGATAATGGTTCTGGAAAGAGCACATTTAGTTATTTTATTGAATATGCTTTAGGTGGAAAAATCAAACCGTTTGAAGATGATCATGTCGATTCCAGATACTCTCTTATAATAGAGGATAGCAACAATTATGTCAATATAGATCTATTAATAAATGATATTCCATATTCCCTGAAAAGGTTTATAAATGGCAAAGATATTTTTGTCGACAACGGTAAGTTTGTAGAATGTTATCCGCTAACCAGAAGCAAGCAGTCTACTTTTATTTTCTCGGATTGGATCTTAAAGGAGTTGAATATACCTGTATTCGAATTAAACCTTGGCGCAGCACACTGGTATTTCAATTTCAACGATCTGTTCCGCCTTCTTAACTACGATCAAAATACAGAACCAAGAAAAATATATAAATCGCCTGTTGCAGAAAATTTTATAGCTGACTCTATTATTATAAGGAAATCAATTTTCGAAATTTTATTGGGAATGTCTTCTGCAGACTACTTCAAAAAATTGGACGACTTAAAGGATGCGACAAAAAAAAGAGACACTTCAAAAGCAATTTTTCAAAATTATGCTGAGACGCATGAGATATCCGAAGATAGCGAAACTTTAAATAATCGGAAATTAGAAGTTATCGAACAACTGGAATCACTGGAAGAAGAACGGGACAATTATCTTTCTAAGGAAACGACTGTTGATGATAAAATCGGCGAGTTGGCCAATATACAATCAATGTTATATAATCTGGAAGTTGAAAACTCCCAAAAAACAGTACTCCTAAGAACTTTACAAAATGAACAGATGAAAGTTCAGCAGTTACACCGTGAACTTGAGGAAGAAATCCAGCAAATTCGGAAAATCATCTTCACACATGATCAGTTGGATCTGTTTTCTATGGAAGTATGTCCGTTCTGTATGAATAAAAAAGAAGTTGTAAAGGGAATATGCGTATGTGGGTCGAGGTTCAATGACGATGATTATGAAAAGTTTGTTTACAATTCAAGCGAATACGAGGATATCTTGTCCCAAAAAAGGAAAAGCATTACCGCTATAACTTTTGCAAAAGATTCATATGTAAATGATATAAAAGTTCTTAATCAAGAAATATCCAGAAATAAAGAACTGATAGAAAAATATACAGCAAAACTTAAAACGGTGATTGAAACTGCTGAGTTTGCCGGTAATACCACAGTAGTGGATGATTTTAATGACAAAATTTTTGAAGCAAAAGAGGAATTGCTAAATATAAATTATGCTCTTAAAACAAGTGAGGAATTGGAAAAACTGCACGAAGACCTGAAGTCTAAGGAGAGTGAATTTGAAAAAGCAAAAGGCATCTACTACGCAGCTAAAGCTGCATTTGACAAAAATAATGCAAATACAATAGAGCAGTTTAATTCAGTTTACAACGCTTTGTTATCCAAATCATCATATGAGAGCACATTGGCATTTATTGATGAGGATTATATGCCATTTATAGATAACCGTGAATACAAAGCCAACAGTAGCGACGTGCCTAAAAGGTTAATGTATTACTTCACTATCTTAACACTTGCTTTAAAAATGCCTTCTGTTAAACACCCCAGATTCCTTTTGATCGATACTCCCGAAGATTCCGGAATCGACACTGTACATCTTAATCAAAATTTGGAACTCCTCATGGAGGCTGTCAATCTTGGTCGCCAGGAAGATGGTTCCATTAAAGATTTTCAGGTAATACTGACAACGGGATATGGCAAGTTTCCTGAATCGTTCGAAAAATACGTGATTGAAAAGTTCTCAAAAAAAGATGGTGATTTTATATTGAAGCCAAATTTATAATTTTTAGAAATGATTATTGTTGATGAGCTTAGAAAGAAATTGGCATTGTCATTTAGAAAGAAAAATTAATCTTTTCAGGAACGATGATTGAAACGTATATAAACATTTCAGTAAACAGAAAAACAGATATTGATGTGATCAAAGATATATTGATCAGAAATAAGATAGATTCTCCTATTTATATAGCAGAGTATGAAGGCCATTTTAATATTTATTTTACAAGTACTTATGAACAGTGGGAACTTGACAAACAAATATGTCAGTCATTTCCTGGCTATGATCTGTCAACAGACATGCAGCGCGGAAGAAAAGAAATACGGTTAGAAATATCTAGGCATCAATCTGAACTCTGTACAACAGATTGGGGTTACCCGATTGACAACCCCTTGAATGAAACTAAATACCTTATTAAAAAGGCAAGCGAAAAAGGCAACGATGCTCCCATTAAATTTAATCCCGAAATCAGGGTGCTTTTCGGTTCCGAGGAGCAAACTTATTATATCAATATCATCCCGGGCATCAAGAACTCGACTCAGGAAAAGGGATTCTTGCTGCTTAATGAGTTTAAGTGTGAGGCTGACCCGGAGATTACCGATTTCTTTCCGGATACCTTATATAAAACCCCTGTAGATGCTTTTAACAGTGGTAGAGATAAAATAGAAGACACAGTCAATAAAGATTACGCAGAATATCAGGCAATAAAGAAAAAACAAAGGCAGCAAAGAGAAAAATTTCCGAGAAAAATAATCCGTGAATTCATCAAAAACTGCAATAGCAGTAATTATGATGATATAGTCAAAGATTTAGCGCCGGACATCCATTTCGAGATTCGGGTCAACTGGCGACAAAAACTGACCAGCTCAGGACTGGACGAGTTCAAAAATTACCTCGAAGCATCCTACCAGGAATTATGCAAAAGGGATTTTAAAATTAAGTCTTCATGGTCATTTCATGATCAAGATGTAAGAATTATCTTAGATACATTCACTCCTCCTGCAAAAACAGACGAAGCACCAAAGAACAATTATAGAATCTTCCTTAACTTTAGGATCGAAGAGGCTAAAATAACCCAAATACTTTTAGAAAAGTAACCATTTACATCTGAAACATTCTTTTTCAGAAATCCTCTTTATTGTACCAATAGTAGGAGATAAATTTATTCAAAGCTGATAAATAGTTTTAATCAGTTTTGAATAAAGTTAAATTGCTCCATTATACAATTTATAAACCAAGCACAAAATTTAAACAATCATATTGTGCGCCCACAAATTCGGACCTCCTGAATATACTTACAGTTTTTTTTGCCTTTTGTCAAAAGATTTTACTTTTTATAGGCTTAATTTAGTTTCAATAATTCAATAGTAAAAGAAATAAAGCTACACTAACCTATAAACCATATAACATGTTAACAAACATTTTCAGAAACTTAATTTATGCAGTATTCACAATCATGCTGCTACAGTCATGTGAAAGGGATATTGAAACATATCCTCAAACCGACGAAACCACGGTAGCCAAAAAATGGTATGAAGACAACGGGAAGCCTTTTCCCTTAGATTGGAAAAAAGCACAGCTCATAAACGGAAATAATAATACAACCCTGGTGGTTCCCGTGGAGGACGGCACAATCCTAGGCTGGGGATATTCCATGCAGCAAAACCTGGTTTTTACTATTGAAGGAAGTAAAGTTGCTAACGCTAATAAAGTGAGCCTTTTCGCAGACACACGTACTGTGGCGGAATTCTCAGAACAGGCTATCTCCAATTTCATAAAAAAACAAGTGAATCGAAATGAGGATCTGGGCAAAGTATATTATATGGTATATGATCTCGATGATACCTTGTTATACAGTCAATCACTTGACTCGAGTGGATTGAAAAAGGTAAACCTTCAATTGAAGATGAAAGACGCCGATACCAACGTAAACAAAGAAAACGCCAAACCTGACACAAGTAAAAATATACCTGTTGTATGCAGCGAGTGGTATCTGGTAGAATACTTTGACGACGGTACTGCATATTGGACTTATCTTTATACAACCTGCAGCGGTACCGCAAGCGGAGGTGGCGGTGGCGGAGGTGGTGGTGGTAGTAATGGAGGTGGCAGTGGAGGCACATCTTTCGTGGCGGCTGCACCTGTAACTACTATAAATATTGAGCAGCGACTGGATTGTTTTAAGAATATTGTCGATAACGCAGATACAAAATATAAGGTTACCTTGAATGCACACAGAATAGATTTAAATTCTGATAAGCCTGGTCACGCATATCTAACGATTGAAAAATCAAACGGAACGCAGCTTCAAAGACTTTCTTATGGCTTCTACCCGCAATCTGTTGCAGGATCGGCTACAATGCAGCCAACGCCCAGTGCAATGGGAGAAGAATCAAGCGATGAATACCGAAAAAGCGATGCAAGATATAGTTTATCTGTCACCAAAGCGCAATTCAATTCGATAATCAGCCAGTCTATTGCCCTATCGAAAGTCCCTTATGATCTCAATGAAAATAATTGTACACATTATGCTACCGATGTATTTAATTTACTCCTTCCAAGCAACGGACAGTTAAACAATAATGGCTTTTTAACGCCGGATGGCGTTTATACATATTTAGCAAATTTAAAACAGGCGGGCAATCCAAATGTAGCATTAGGTCGGATCCCCCCTCCAACGAGCACAAATTGTCAATAAAGGATATGAAAAGAAAATTTATTACAGGAATTATACTATCTGTTCTGGTGATACCCAATACACCGGTTATAGGTACGGAGATATTGAAGGCCATTGATGGTGACCATTTTCGATATGCTAATGCAAACGCTTCTTTTACCAGCATTCAGTATATTGATACATATACTCCTTGGATGAGCAAATGGGTAACATATGGATTTATCTATGATACTAAGCCGGAAATGGTCAATATGGAAATTTTTAGGCTGTATAGAATTAACCCACTGTGTTTTTGGCGCTGGCGCTATTATTTAACCGTAAGCAAAAATTTCGAATACCGCGACTGGGAAAAAATAAAGCCGAACAGAGTTCCCTTCAAACCATTAAATAGATGGCAGGACTTCTAATTTTCCCTAAAAAGATCAAATGGAAGTAGCCTAGTATTTTTCTTTAATAAGCGACCTACAGTTGGAAAAACTCTCATTTTATGGGAGTTTTTCTAATAAAATCCATCAAAGTAAGATCATACCCAAAATATGTGCAACGGTCTTTCATACCTAAATAATGAAGATCGCCTGCAACTAAACAAAAGAGAGATGAAGAAGAAAACAATTAGAATGATGAGAAAAGCAATTATTATAGTGCTTACCACTATGATCGTAGTTCCCAATCTGCCTTTCATAGGTAAGGACATTTCGCATCGGTTAGATGAGGGATATTTCAGATATTCCAATTTAGATGGTTCATATACAATAACCCAAGATTTTAATTTTAAAAGCCCTGGTTTCTCAGCGCTTCATTTTGAACAATGGATAAAAAGAACATCTCCCTCTGAAGAAAACCGGAAACTTTACAGATTGTACAAAATCAATCCATTATGCTTCTGGCGATGGAGCAATTATCTTAGACATGGTGTGCATTTTGACTATATGGACCCAAGTGTCATTGAACAGAATATGGATAAGAAAAAGGTCTATACTAATAAAGTAATGTAGTATTAGGTCGTGTAGTTCAGAAGACTAACACCGATAAACAAAAAAGGATATGAAAAGAAAATTTATTATAGGAATTGTACTAAGTGTTCTGGTTATACCCAATACACCAATTATAGGTACGGAAATAGTGAAGGCCATTGATGGTGACCATTTTCGATATGCTAATGCGAACGCTGCTTTTACATCCATTGATTACATGGAAGTTTATCAACCATGGATAAGCAAGTGGACAACTTTTGGATTTATCCATGATACTAAACCGGAAATGGTCAATATGGAAATTTTTAGATTGTATAGAATTAACCCACTGTGTTTCTGGCGCTGGCGCTATTATTTAACCGTAAGCAAAAATTTCGAATACCGCGACTGGGAAAAAATAAAGCCGAACAGAGTTCCCTTCAAACCATTAAATAAATGGCAGGACTTCTAATTTTCCCTAAAAAAAATCAAATGGAAGGGCCTAGTATTTTTCTATAACAAGCAACCTGTATACTAGGAAAAACTCTCATTTAATGAGAGTTTTTCTAATAAAATCCATCAAAGTAAGATCATAACCAAAAATACGTGCAACGGTCTTTCATACCTTAAGTAATGAGGATCGCCTGCAACTAAACAAAAGAGAGATGAAGAACAAAAATATAAAGAAAGTAATGCTAATAGTGCTAGGCACTATTCTCCTGATTCCAAAACCTGCCTTTTATTGGTAAAGATATCTCCCATCATTTAGATGAGGGATATTATCGATATGCAAATTTAGATGGCTCATATACAATAACCCAAGATTTTAATTTTAAAAGCCCTGGTTTCTCAGACCTTCATTTTGAATATTGGGTAAAAATGACATCTCCTGCACTGGAAAACCGGAAGCTATACAGATTGTACAAAATCAATCCATTATGTTTTTGGCGGTGGAAAAACTATTTAGTTAATGGTGTGCATTTTGACTATATGGACCCCGATATCATCGAAAAGAATATGGAGAAGGAAAAGGTCGATGCCTCTAAAGTAATGTAACATTAAGTCGTGTAGTTCCCCCAGCTAGCACGAATTGTCAGAAAAGGATATGAAAAGAAAATTCATTAAAGGAATTGTACTATTTGTGTTGGTTATACCCAATACACCAATTATAGGTACGGAAATATTGAAGGCCATAGATAGTGATCATTTTCGATATGCTAATGCAAACGCCGCTTTTACCAGCATTGAATACATGGAAGTTTATTCCCCTTGGATGAGCAAATGGACAACTTATGGATTTATCCATGATACGCGACCGGAAATGGTCAATATGGAAATTTTTAGGCTGTATAGAATGAACCCATTGTGCTTTTGGCGTTGGCGCTATTATTTAACTGCTAGCAGACATTTTGCGTATCGCGATTGGGAAAAAATAAATAAAAACAGGGTTCCCTTCGAACCATCTAATAGATGGCAGAAGTTTTAATTTTATATAATTAGGAATCTTTACGCTTGGAAAAACTCTCATTACATGGGAGTTTTTTTTGAATACATCCATAAAAAAACGCATCTTTAAAAGATGCGTTTAAAAACTAATAACCATGAAACGTATGAAAACCGTAAACAGTCTAATACGTATGTTTGAAATATATTATATTTTTAATCTTAACTAATTATATGACCTTTAATCGAGATAAGATCTCAATTTTCAGTTGCAAATTTAAGCATAATTTCAGATCTGCCTACGGATTCCCGTAATCTCATTAATTCATTTTCCTTATTGATAGCATTAAAACATCTTTTTTCTAGGAAGACCAATTTCACTTTCCTGTGGATAAGGAGCACGGAAAGTCATACTGACATCTTCTTTGATCCGTTGCTGGGCCTCATATTTCTTTTCCTCATCGTTCGAATACCTTGGATCAGCAATAAATGGCATCTTTGCCATCTTGGTGATGGTAATTGTCGGAAAATGAAAATCTACCTCCACTATGCCCAATAAAAGATAGCAACCCCCACCCTGAAAAGGATACTTTTCAAGGCAGTCCGGAAAATGGGCTGTGTCAAAATAATTCCCCTCGACATCTATCCACGTTCCAAAGAACATTGTCCCCCGCTTGGTCGGAACATGTTTCCTTGAAATAAGGTACGCTAGCATCTTGACTTCCTTTTTATGATAGGCAGTCAGATCTTTGGCCATGACAGTTCCCCTATATTTTGTCTGTAAAAGATCGAAAGGTGTACAGGATACCGGAAAACTTAAAATCTCGATTTCATCGAAGGCATCCTCAAACACATTTCTTTTTAATTCCGGAAATTTGTATTCCTTGATCGGTTCTTCAAAAAGAGTCTGAAATCTTTTCTCCGGTTTAAAATCCCCCAGTAAAATGCGCGCTTTGAGCAATAGTTCATTCTTTGGAACACCTGAAAAACGAAATGCTCCGATAAAGATCAACGTTTGCAAAGTCTCAATACCAATTGGAACCCTCTTGATAAAATCTTCCATTGACCTATACTCCCCATTTGCCTTTCTTTCCTTTGGTATCAGCTGAGCAAGTTTCGATTCGACTTTTTCAAGAAGCATCAGTCCCAGATATATTTCCTCTCCATAAATCGTTGTTTCGTACTCGCTTTTATTGACACATGGATTCAATATAATACCCCCTGACATCCTTGCCTCATGTACATAGACCTCTGTCCTATAGAAACCGCCCATATTATTTATCGCCGAAACCATAAACTCCAATGGATAATAAACTTTCAGGTAAAGCGATTGATAACTTTCCACTGCATAGGAAGCGGAATGGGCCTTACAAAATGAATACCCTGCAAAAGATTCGATCTGCCGGTAAATTTCTTTACTCAGCTCCTCAGGATGCCCCTGCTCTCTGCAAGATGCAAAAAAATCATCCTTCACTTTTTGAAGTGCACTTAATGACCTACCTTTTCCGCTCATTGCTCTTCGCAGGATATCCCCGTCAGCAGCAGAAACCCCTCCATAATGCAATGCGATCTTGATCACGTCTTCTTGATATACCATAATGCCATAGGTTTCCCCTAACTGCTTCTCAAAAACAGGATGGAAATATTCAAACTTGTCCGGGTTGTTATGCCTAAAGATGTATTCCCGCATCATTCCCGATTGGGCAACACCTGGTCTGATAATGGATGAAGCAGCAACCAATACTTTATAGTTATCACACTTTAACCTTCTGAGTAAACCGCGCATTGCTGGTGATTCAATATAAAAACAGCCTATGGTTCTACCCTGACTTAAATATTCATTGCATTTTTGTTCATCTTTAGAAATCGTAGTGTCTTTTATATTGATTCTAAGTCCCCTTTTTTCTTCCAGTAGTCTTACGGTATCGTTAATCGTACCAAGCCCTCTTTGTGATAAAATATCAAATTTTTCAAAACCGACCTCTTCAGCAACATGCATATCCCATTGTACAATGGGAAATCCCTTTGGTGGCAACTCTAGGGCTGTAAAATTTGTCAGCGGTTCCTCGGAAATAATAATCCCGCAGGAATGCATACTCCGCTGGTTGGGAAATTTTTCAAGCAGCTTCCCATACTTCTGCACCTGCTTTACTATATCGTCCCGAAATACACGCTCTGGATATTTGCTGAGCTCGTCAAGCTCCTCCTTGGGAAGTCCAAATGCTTTGCCTACTTCCCGAATGATAGAACGGTATTTAAACTCTACATTAGTACCGCAGAAGGCGACATACTCTTTACCGTATCTATTGAAAATATAATCCAGAATAATATCTCTTTCCTGCCATGACCAATCAATATCAAAGTCAGGCGGACTTTTTCGGTTAAGATTCAAGAACCTTTCAAAATATAGATCAAGCTCAATCGGACATATATCTGTAATACCGAGACAATAAGCGACTATCGAGTTCGCTCCGCTCCCACGTCCCACATGCATAAAGCCCATGCTATTACTGTATCGGATGATATCCCATGTAATCAGAAAATAACCGCTAAAGTTCAATTCGTCGATGACCTTTAGCTCTTTCTCAATCCGCTGTTTTGCCTGCTCATGATTTCTTCCGTACCGTCTTTCCAATCCCGCATAAGCTAAACGGGTCAGAAGTTTAAGGTCATCGGCCTTTGTACCTGTATAATGTTTTCTATTTCTGGGCGTCGAAAACGCAAAATCAAAGCTGCATTTTGAAAGTAATTTTTGCGTATTCTCAATAATTTCGGGATAGTGACGATAAATTCTATGTATTGAATCCACAGAACGAAAATATTCCGATTTTCTGCACACTTCTTTTTCCGGCAGTTTTGAAAGAAGTAAATTGTTATCAATGGCACGTAAGATCCTATGAAGATTATATTCCTTCTTTGTACTAAATGTAACCGGGTAGAGAACAACCATTTTTGATATTAGCCTTTTTAATTCGGGTCGTATCAACACATTGAGTTCATCCTCTCGGATACCGATATATTCATTATCACGAAGATTTTTAGGGAAATTATCCAAAGGATAAATAATAAAATTGTCCCTTAAATCCGGCTGTACCGGTAAATCGACCCCATCACAATTATACGAAGTAAGCATTCTGTTTACTTCTGACAGTCCTCTAAAGTCCTTAGCAATTGTTATATAGTACAGTTCACTACCTTTACGCACTTCCACTCCTACAACCGGGCGAATATTATTTCTTTCACATTTCGTTTTAAATTCGTAGATACCGGTTACCGTATTTATATCGGTTAGAACAAGTTCCTCTATTCCCAGAGCTAATGCCTGCGAAATAAGTTCATCTATGGAAAGCGTTCCATAACGTAGGCTGTGAAAGGAATGGCAGTTTAAAAACATACTTGCACATGCTAACGTGAAAAATTAAAACCTATAGCACGACCTACCGCACCTTTACCGAAACGGTTTTTGATATTGTCCATTGCCTGATATAAACTAATGAGCTCTGCATTATCTTCAAAAAGGTTCATCTGGTAGCTACCGTGAACAAGATCTGTGAATCGTAAACCCACTAAACGTAGACGCATCCGGCGTAAATAAACCTTATCAAAAAGTTCCAATGCTACCCTAGCCAATGTATGGTCAGAAGAAGTATAGCTCACCCGGCACTGTTTGGATTCTGTATCAAAGTTTGAATACCTGATCTTGATCACAACTGTAGAAGTCAGCCACTTTTCCTGACGGAGCTGATGGGCAAGCTGCTCTGCCATACCCGATATCAGGCTTTTAACCTCAAAGACATCCATTGTATCACTGCTAAAAGTCCGTTCTTTTGAAATTGACTTTCTTTCGGAATAAGGTATAACAGGGGTTTCGTCAATACCATTCGCCTTTTTCCACAGATCGACTCCATTTTTTCCGATCATCTGCTGTAGGACATCAACAGGCATTTCTGAAAGTGTGCCGATAGTCCGGATACCGACTCTCGAAAAAAGCTGGAAAGTTGCACTGCCGACCATCGGCATTTTTTTTATAGACAAAGGATTTAAAAATGACTGAACGCCAAATGAAGGAATCTCTCGATGTCCGTGAGGCTTTGACTCGCCAGTCCCGATCTTACTTACCGTTTTATTCGTCGATAGTGCATAACTGATGGGTAAACCTGTTTCCTTCTCGATCTTGGCTCCGAGTTCATTGGTCCATTTATAAGCTCCGAAAAACCTGTCCATCCCAGTTAGATCCAGATAAAACTCATCGATTGAAGCCTTTTCCATTACCGGGGCACTTTCCTCGATCACCTCAGTGACCATATGTGACATCTTGGAATACAGTTCCATATCACCCTTAACAACTTTTGCTTGCGGGCAGAGACGAAGCGCCATTTTCATGGGCATAGCTGACCGTACCCCGAACGTTCTTGCTTCATAGCTACATGAAGAAACAACACCCCTGTCACCTCCACCAATGATCAGTGGAATCCCGTCTAAACTGGAATTTATCAGTCTTTCGCAGGACACGAAAAACGTATCCAAATCCAAATGCACTATCGATCGCTCCATATTGTTTACTAATTTATTTAGCAAAATTGATAAGATTTTTCACAATTTATATTACATTTGTTGTGAAAAATATTCACAAAATGTCAACACGCTCTATTTTAGCTGATAACATAAGGTATTTAAGGATGCAGCAGATACCGGAACTCTCGCAACAGCAGATTGCTGACAGGCTGTTTGTGACAAGAGTTTCTTATGCAAAATATGAGACTGCAAAAGCTTCGCCTCCGCTGGAAGTTTTGCTAGCGATTTCAAGATATTACCACATCAGTACAGATCTGCTGCTGACTGTAGATCTAAGAAAATATAAGCTGCAGGAAATGCTTAACCTTCCGGATAATAGAATCCTGCTACCCATAAAAACTGATTCATTAGGAGAAAATAAAATAGAAATAATACCCTATAAAGCCTCAATGGGCTACCTGTCAGGATATGCTGATCCAGAATATATTGAAAGTCTGCAAACAATGTCACTACCATTCCTACATAATGGAAAATATAGAGCTTTTCCAGCAATAGGCGACTCAATGCCTCCCTATCAGGATGGCACTTACATTGTCGGAAAATATGTTGAGAGTATTCAAGATATCAGTGTAGGCAAAACGCATGTACTGGTAACCCGCACAGGATTTACCTTCAAACGCATTGAAACTATCAACGACAGTTCCATTACCGTAAAATCTGACAACACATTTTATGATAGTTACGATATTTCATTTGCCGACCTTTGGGAGATTTGGCAATATGCAGGCAGCTTTTCATCTAAAGAACAGGAAATAATTGACTTCGCTGGAGATGACATAAAATCAATGCTGATAAAATTGATGCAAGAGGTAAGGGAATTAAAAGCCCGATAAATACTTAATCAACATCCTTTTTATCAATGATACTTTCATAAAATTCATTTAGCTTTTTCACCAAGGCTTTAAATACCTCCAGATCAGTTGCAGTCTCCTGGAGACCCAACCTTTGTTTGCACGAATTATACCGTTTCACAAAACTGGAATCACTTAGGTGCCCATGTAATTGTCTCAAATCATTCAGCACAAATAGAGGTGCAATCAATGTTTCTGCGTCACTTTTCAAAAGCACTCTCTCAATGAACAATGATAAAAGCTTTAAACTGCCTAACTTTCTACCTTCTTTATTTACTAAATCTTCATTAGCTAAACCAGATTTTTTTAAGATTTCTCTTAGCGATTGATCTTGAATATTCTCTACAAGATATTTATTTAAACTGAGAAACGCAGAAAATACCTGCTCCCTTTCTTCCATTATGGGGGGCTTATAATATTCAGATAACTTGGTGACATCAACTTTGGTGAGATCTATTCCAAATTTATCTCTAATTTCAGAATTGAATTGATTTTTTAAATAAAATAAGCGTGTTTCGTTATCAGAATTCTGAAAAGCATCATTTGGAGAATATGGATTCTGACTTAAATAAAATTTTGAAAAAACTTCATGATCGGACGGAACGTTTGAGGCTTGAAATCGTTTCAGATGGGGCTTCATATCTTCATCCCTGAAATCTTCATCAAGATCACCAAGCCATTTAAACAATTTTCCATTTCTGTTAATTCCAAATCCCCAACTAAATAATGGTTCTCCCTTAAAATATATATTACAGGAAGAAAACGAGGTAAATTTTACTGTGTAATCAGGATGGCCATTATAATAAATCAAAAGATCCTTATCGAAGAAAATCGGAGTCAAATATCCATCATCCTCCGGACGATATAATCCTGGAATTATATAGTAATCTAAAGGATCATATTGAAATCCCAAATGATCATATCGCTTAAATCTCTTTTCTGAATCCAGCTTTGAAAAAACGTATTTCAAAGGCATGTCAAAAAACTCCCCTTCTTTTATTTCGTCGATCATTTCATCTCTAAACTTCATGAAATTATCACCGGGAAGAATACTTTCCCTGTCACCGCAGCTCTTACATAAATAAAAAGGTATTTTGATTCCGAAACCTTTCTTATTATCTGCATCATTGAAGTTTACCCCGGCAAATTCAATAAATCTATAATCCCCACATTTTTTACATTTAAGCGGATGTACCATACCTAAAATTTTAAAGTTTTTGTCGAATCTTTATAAACAATGACGATTTGTAATTCAGCTAGCTTCCCAGTTTTGCAAAGAAGCCGATCCTAATTTAGCTTTACCCAAATATAAAGAAATTGAACTCACGATAGACAACTTCATTCTTTGCAAAATCAAACCTAAGTCAACATAAATAACAACCCTCTGAAAGATTATCGTTTTAATCTAACATCTTCATATTTTTTTCTTTCCGTCTTAAGAGAAACGAGCCATTCCAGATACATCCCTTCAGGCATATTTCTATACCCAATCTTGTGAATATAATTGTACTCTTTGTTCAATGACGAAAGAAGTTCCTTTGCTTTTGGATCAGATTTTTCCATTTTCAAATATTGTTCCTTGTGAGTTTCTGCCCGCAATAGTAATGCTGTTATTAAATTTGGACTGACTTTCAAGGCCCTTTCAGCACATTTTAGCGCAAAGCTCCCGTCACTTTCAGGAAAAGACCGTTTATAAGCATTCGCCAGATCGACTAAACATAAACCGAGGCTTTCGCGATTATCTAATGCTTTCATATAAATCCCATTTTCAATGGCATTTAAGTGAATAAATCCCGATGCCATCAACCAGGCGTCCTGCGGAAAGATACCGCTGGTTAATTCTGTATTATACCAGCCAATGGATTTTATATTATGTTTGATATAAATATGGTTTGGTGCCAGCGCAAGATTTGCTTCAACGCCGATTTCCTCCGCAAGAATTTTATAGAGGTAAGGTAATGAATTACAATTTCCTCTCTGCGTAGTTACCAGTTTTGAAACAAAAAGGCTTGTCAGATCTTTGTTTCCGAAAACATCTTCAAAATCGTATGTAAATGGTTTATAGTGTACCATATCTTGATCGATTAAAATAGGTGTCTCTTCACATATAACTGAAAAAATCGATGCATATTTACTAACTTTATCTTTATCTGTTTCATTATAAGTAAGCTCCCGATTTCGAAGAATAGTTTTACAGAAATTTGCCATAAATTTTATTTTCCTGTTTACTTCAACCGTATCTAACTTACCTTGATAATATGCATTCTCCGTACTCAGGACAGCCACTTTAAAACTATATTTCTGCTTATCATTGAGCATATTATCAATAGTTAAATATGCTTCATTATAAAATCGGTTCTCCTGCGATTTCACCAAACCGGCAATGAAAATAAATAAAGAGATATAAAAGTATTTCATAATTAGGTTCCCAAAAATGGGTGTATTTAATTGTTCTGATTATCCAGATGATCAATGATATCGATCACCAATATATCATCGGTTTTCCGACCATATTGTGAAAGGAAGTGATCTATTAAGAAACAAAGCTGGTTAAGTGAGCAAAGACGTTCGAACCATATTTGTTCTTCTTTTAGTAATCCCACCATATCGTTGCGAGATCGAAAAAATTTATAATCTGCATCAGTACTTACCGTGAATTCTGCATACAGAATAATGTTCTCGTAGTCGGTATTGCTCAGGTCACCACTAAGCAGTTCATTGATTGTATTCGTCCTTACCGCCTTAATAATTTTATCTAATTTCATGGTTATCCACTTTTCATAATAGTTTCAGTCAACTAGATTCAGTACTTTCCAGCCATCATCTTTTATAAAACCTACCCAAAATTTATTACTTACCGTTGAGCCATCTTCAAATATTATCCTTTCCTCAATAAACTGCTGCCCTGCCCGACTATCAAGCAATGTAAATACCCTTTCTATGTTTTCGAAATTTGGAAATCCATTCCTTTCAAGATCTTCTAATAATGATATTTTAAGAACGGTTTTAATTTTTGAATGTATGTCCTTGCTAAATTCCAAATTGCTTTCAAGCAGAACATTTTCAGCTTCCATATCAAAATCCTTACACGAAAGAACACCTTCCATATTTTTTTCACTGTAAAAATTCTCAAGTGCAATAATTGCCCCTTCCGCAGTTGAACGGTCTGCCTTAAATAAATCATTTCCAAGATCAATCCGAAATCCACAGTGTATCTCGAAATCAACCTTTTTATCTTCCGACAATGTCTCATTGTAATATCGAATTGTATAACCTCCAATCAACCGCTGATCCACAATTAACATCCAATCTATAGCCTCAGCAATCAAAATACTATAGACCTCGTTGTTTTCTGGCAACACGCCGTGGTAACGGCCGTTCTCAACTCTGACATTTTCCAACCACACAAAAATTTCGTTCTTATTCTTAAATTTAATGGCCGAATAACCGCAATAACCATCACCAATTATTTCATTGAAATACCAAATTGTGTTTTTTGCCTTATATAATAAGTAGAGATAATCGTCATTTATCTCGAATTCTAAGATATTTTTCATTTAGTGAGTCAAACTAGGCGGGTGTTAAATTCTTGTATTAAGATGCCTAAAAAAGCTCCTAACACCCTAAGTTCTTTTACAAGATGTATACAGTTTTTTATTACTTTACAGCAATCTGCCATCCATCAAAAACACTACTGTTCTTTTCTGCTATTTTAGACATATCTTTTGCCCATCCAACAACTGCCTCTTCGTTAATTGAGACAGGCATTGTGTAACCAATCACGGCAAAATCCTTTTTATCCTGGATCTGCCTATATGCAGCCGTATACCCCATTAGTTCTAAGTATTTATTTAATTTCTTTGCATTTTCCGCACTTGAACATATAAAGAAGAATTCAATTTTATGTTTTGAATTTCTTTCAATTCCATTTTTGTACAAATCAATAACCGCCTTTCTATCTAACTCCTCTATGGCCTTTTCGTCATCAGAATACGTCGACTCAATAATCTTGTAGTCTACAACAGAAGACGAATCAACAATCACTTTGTCTGTCTTCTTATCGCAAGAAAGACTAATTGCAAGAACTAATAATACAATTAATACTCTAATCATCTCTGCGCTTTTTAAGAAAAGTCTGGATAAACGAAATTATATTTTCCAATCTTGATTCTTTCTACGATAGCAAATGGGGGAATTACAATTCCTACCTCCGCGTTGGTATTCTCGCCTACCAGTTTACCTACCTTTGTGAAATCTTTATCATTAATTTTCCACACATACCAGTTTTCGGAAACCTTTATAGGTTCTTCACCGACTTTTTTGCCATAATCATTTGTATCTCTAAATAGAATATTGTCTATGGCAGGATAAACAGTACTTTTTCCCTCCTGCGTAAACAAAGCTTGTTTTACTCCGATATTAATCATTGTATGTGCATGAAAGTCAATCTCTCCCGCTGTTACTTCCGCAAAATCAGGAATTTCATTACTTGGATATTCTCTTTTGAAGGAACGGATAACGTCACTATTTAATTGGGTTAAATCGTTTGCTATATATTGAAAATATTTCTTTTTCCCATTATCCAATGTTACTGAAAACATATCACCGATCTCCGTTTTAACTCTTTTTGCCATTTTATTTCTTTTTAAGGTGCTTTAACCCCAAAATTACTCCAATATTTGGGAGCAATTGAATTTATTTTATTTAATAACTGACCTCCATTTTTCTGTAGTCCATACTGATTGATCAAATTCTGTTCTGCTACGCGAGCTTCCTGCAATGTCATTCCAGAAGCACCTTCTATTTGTCTGAAAAATAGACTGCCCTTCTCACCGCCCTTAGCAGCATGTTGAGCAAATCTAGAAGCAAATGGCTGGCTGGTTCTTCCAATATACTTAACTTCCCCTGCAGCATTTAAGCCTTCATATAATCCATGTAGCTTTTCCGTTGTTTCGGTAGCAACTGTTGCCCTTCTAATAATAGCATTTAGAGCACCTCCTGTTACTGCACCAATGACAGCATCCTGAACTAATGGATTTTCCGCAACAAGTGTTTGAATCTCCGTTTTTCCTCTTGAATCTGGAATTCCGCTTATTGTTGGAGCATTAGGATCGCCAAACATCGCCATACTTAATCCAGGCGCCATATCGCCCGCGTGAATTAGGGGATCTAAATTGGTCATAACCCCTAAGGGTGCTAAAAGAGAATTGTTGGTATAAGAACCATTAGCATTTAACGCTGTTGTAGTTCCATTTTCAGTTGTATAAGTTCCTGATTTTCCTAAATAGGTTTCATTAGCTCCAGCCGTGGATTGACTTGTAGCATTGTTATTCCAATAAACAGTATTTGATTCCCTATTATGCACCCAATCAAAAGCCGCTCTTCCATCAGGATCAATATTTTTAATGGGATTATTAAAGGCATAATTGTAAGGTGTCCAATTCGAAAACTCCTCGCTTAAAGGATCGGGACTGATCCACCTGCCATGCGTATCACCAATCGGTTGTGCATCGGGATCATCTAAATTTACTTCAATAAAATCAACGATTTCCCCTTTTTTAACATTAAAAGCAACAGAACCAATGGTAACAATACTATCCTGATCATGAAATTCAAGATACTTTCCCTTGCTCAGCGTAGCTACCTTCGGATAATAGCCATATTTTTTAAATGGGTTACCCGCCTCAATATTTTTTCTTCTTCTTTCCGCCTCAACTGGCGTTAAGGAATCTCTGGTTTTTAGAACCTCACTCATGTAAGGTCTTGCTTTTTCCTCTTTGGTAAGTTTTACCGGATTGACCCACACCTTTTTGCTGGTCAATTTCTTATTCTGTTTTACCTGCGCTTGGTTAAATCCAATAAAAAACAGCAGAATAAATAATAAAATCCTTCTCATATTTAAGTTTGTAATTCGAATTATCTGGTTATAAAAATTCCTTTGGAATAGCATACACTTTAGGACTTTCCTTCTTAGGTGTAATTGCCTTTACTTTTTTAGCTTGTTCACGCTGTTTTTGAGCGTTGAGTAGTCTTACCCGTTCCGCAATCTCATCACTTTTTTGCTTATTTTCAGTGCTTTTTAATGAGCCTAACCATTGTTCATACTGCTCTGGAGGCATTTGGGCAAAACCTGATTGATCGATGTAATCAAAACCAGCCTTGATACCCAGAAACTGATCTTCCAGCGGCGGATAGCTTCTGATCTTTTGCAGCTGTTCTTTATTTTCAGGATCGATACCTACACGGTTACAGGCCTGCATAAACCTCATTTGGTCAGCATTACTTTTCCATAGAGTTGCGTTAATATTGTTCGGATTCAGTTCCAGTGCCTTCCCCAAAACTTTGGCAACAAACTCATCATAGCCAAACTTGTGTATATACCCACTGGCGAGATCCACATAGGTCTGAGAAAGAACATCTTTCTTTGTTAAATTTTGCATATAAAGCTTATTCTTGAGGGCTTCAGCTTTAATATATCCTGAATTCAGAACAAAGGAATTTGCTGAAAACATGCCGTTGGTCAACTCTACGCTCAACACTTCGCCATCATTATCCTTAAAACGTATATAAGAATGGTTGGGTGACATAACCAAAAAGGCTTCTGCACCGATCTGTTCTGCCAAGATCAAATACAACAATGGCATAGAATGACATTGTCCACTGTTTGTTTTCATTAGTTTGGAAACAAACATTTTACTGTAGTCCTTTGCACCCATATAATCATCAAAATCATATTTGACTGCTTTGTGGACAACTTTTCCATTCTGCTTGGTATCCTGTGCAAAGTATTTGAAAATTGAAAGGTTTTTAGCAACATTGTCAGATTCATCAATACCATTTTTCTTAATATCTTGCCTGATTATCGAAGTCGCTTTCTGTATCTGCTGCTGATAAGCCGACTGAAAATTCCTGTCATTATTGTTGTATGCATTTTCAACGATAAATACAGCATCTGCAAGTGTATACCCGTCGGGATCGAGCTTTAGTAAATTATCATAGGCCCTGTAGTAAGAATCAGTTCCTTTCTTTTCGGATAAAGAACTGAGATTATAGCGTTTTGCATCAGCTTCTTCCCTTATTAAAGCCATCTGGCGTTCAACCTCTTTGTTAATCTCTTCCTGATCGTCTTGGTGGGTAGTCTTTTTTTTATAAAGATTTGAATTAGCATTAATATTTGGGGAGGCAGGTCTAGGGGTGGGTTGATTATTCAGACCCGCAGGTATACTGTAAAGATTGGTGACATTAGGTCTTTGCGGCAGATTTGGAATCTGTCCATAGATATAGTGATAGCATAAAAATAAGCTAAATAATAATATTTGTCTCATCTCATAGGTGTGTTTTTTAAGGTTAATTTTGGCTTCGCAATATATTTTAATTTATAACACTAGGGTATCCGTATTTTCACGGAAATATTATCAGATTCTCTGATCGATTGTTCTTTATCAAAGATCTAAAAGCGAAATTATTCTGTCAGAACGACAAATCATGTCGTATAATAGATAAAATTATAAGGTATTAAACTGATGCATTCCTGGGAAAATACAAAAGGCATGAAACCAGATACGTCATCTTTGAGAGGTACTGCGAAGAACCCATAACCTAATGACGACCTAGCCCATGCCCGTATGACGATGCACAGGCGTAAGTCTGTCAATAGGAGGTTATTTGGAAGTTTCGCAGTTTTCTCAAACCTTTTTGACAGCTTACGCTTTATTTTCGATAAAATTTAGGGTGCTAAGATATAAATATTTTTATAAACGATAATTATTATCACTAAAATATGATATAGCTTTCAAAAATTCTGATAAATGGTTAAAATCGCCGATAAAGTATAATTCAGTTAAGTGTTCACACCACAAAAATGCAAATATATTACTAAAATAGACAATTTTAATAAATTATACTTAAATTTGTAGAACTGCGAAAATCCTAAATAACCTAGAATGCCGTTATTTTCACGTCATACAAACAATCATGATCTTATGTTTCAGCAAATTTATGATACATATTGGAATCGCATTTTTGTTATGGTGGCCCGAAAAGTCAAAGACCGCGATGATGTATTCGACGTTATGCAGAATATCTTTTTTCATCTATGGATCTACAGGAATTCACTTACCCAGCGCAACGCTGAAAGTGCAATCGTAAAAACTTGCGTTCAGGAGATTTCAAAATACTTCACGAATCTGAATAAGCAACCTTATACCACAGAACTAAGTAATCTCCAATTACCCGATGACTCTGCCGAAATGCTCCAGGCTCAGCTTGAAAAAGACAGAGAACTCGAACTTTTGAAGTTGAATATTGACCAGCTTCCTCCCATAAGAAGGAAAATTTTCACCATGAACAAGTATGAGGGCATTACTCAGGAAAAAATCGCAACACAACTCAATTTATCTACTAAAGCTGTAAAAAAACAGATCGGAAAGGCACTTATATTTCTTCGAGAACATCAAAACCATTCTTAAATTTTGTTAAAATCAGTTAATTTCAGTTAAAGTTGTGTTTACATGGGGGGCTATTATTGCCGTTTTCGGGTATACATAATAAAGCCCTTTATTATGAACAGGAGAAAACACTCCCAACCAACTGCGATAGATGAAGCAAAAGAGTTATGGGATAGCCTCACAAATGATTCAGACGCAGATATAGAGCCTCCTACAGTGCAGGAAGCAAAAGAGTTTCATCAAAAACTTTATGCGAGAATAGAAGCACATGAAGCACAAAAGAGAAGGAGAAAGACGTTCCGTTATTCTTCCATGCTGATCGCCGCTTCCCTGGTCATTATTTTTAGTATAATAGCCTACAGAACGCTCCTTCTACCTGATGTATATAGGGCATATCATGATGATTTGAAAGTTACTTTAAAGGATGGATCAACAGCTATCTTGGCAAAGGGAGCTATATTAGCGGTCGAGAAATCATTTCCAGCAGCAACAAGAGATGTCTTTCTCACAGGGGATGCAGTTTTTAATGTAACCAAATCCAAAAATCATCCCTTCATCGTACATGCCGGACTTTATGAAACAAAAGTTTTGGGTACAGTTTTTAAAATTTCTCAGCATAAAAAAACCTTCAATGTTGATCTGTATGAGGGCAAAGTGCAGGTAATAAAAACTGAAAAACCAGCGGAAACATTTATTCTACATCCAAAAGAAACCTTCTCCAATCAAGGCTCAAAAGATGTTGCGACCATTGTTGATACTAAAAGTACAGGTCAATCTCAAACCAACAACTCGGCGACTGTTTCATTAACTGATTTAGAACTTTCTAATGCCATAAAAATTTTAGAAAATACCTACGGCATAAAAATTCGGTTCCCGCCAGCAGTTGCAAATTCAAAAATTAGTGCTACAAAAGAAAAAGCCACAGCAGCGGATTTGATAAGACTCATCTCACTCAAACTGAACCTAAAAACCACAAAAATAAATGATAAAACATTTCAATTGGAGGAATAGACTATGGGCAATCCATACTCCTGCCCTAATTCCGTACTCCTAATGAACCTGGTGTGGAAGAATACAATAAAGAGACCGACGGGTGCAACCGTCGGCCAAGAAGTATTCAACCAATAATTGTTCGATTGATTATTAATTATAAATACTAATGCAAAAATAATGAAAAAACTTTGCAGAGCAGTACTATTGATTCTCTTCTTATCAATACGCTGCCAAGGGCTGTATGCCCAAGAAAAACTCTTCACAAAGAGGGTAAATTTTGAAACTGGAAAAACAACTGCATCAGAAGCTGTAGGGAAATTTCTATCAGAAAATGTAAAAGATAAGATTTACTCAAACGATGATCTTAAGGATTATTCGGTTCAGCCAACTAAATGTAAAAATGAACTGGTAATGGACTGCCTTAATAAAATTTTGAGGGATGTTCCTGTCGAAACTTTTATCGACAATAATAGCGTTATCATCAGGCCGAAAAAAAATAAATCAACCTCGGCAACTATCGAAAACTCATCCCCTATACTTGCTAAAGCCGATACCACAACCACAGTCTATAATACAAAAGTTATTGATGAAGTTATCCTGAACGCCGGATACTATAAGGTCAGCAAAAAAGAACAAACCGGAAGTATTGCTAAAGTTAGCGCTAAAGAAATCGAAAACCAGCCTATATCAAATGTGCTGGCAGCAGCACAGGGACGTATGGCCGGGGTCAGCATTGTGCAGAGCAGTGGTGTTCCTGGCAGTGGCTTTCAAGTCCAGATTAGAGGTAAAAACTCGTTAAGAAGTGATGGCAACAATCCGCTGTATATTGTCGACGGCGTTCCAATAGGTAATGAAGTGAAAACGTTTGGATTTACATCTGCCATTTTGCCTATGTCAAGTATCAGCCCTTTAAATAGTATCAATCCGAATGATATCGAGAGTATTGAGGTGCTAAAAGATGCGGATGCGACCGCAATCTACGGTTCCCGCGGTGCAAATGGGGTCATTCTCGTCACAACGAAAAAGGGTAAATCAGGCAGGCTAAGCGTGTCATTAAACTTATCATACGCACTCAGTAACGTAATGTCGAGATTGAAAATGATGAATACTGAACAATATCTCAGTATGCGGAGGCAGGCATTTTTCAATAGTGGAATCAGCACTTATCCAGCAAATGCTTATGACGTTAATGGTACATGGAAAACGGACAGGTACACTGACTGGTCTAAAAGTTTAATAGGAAATACAGCAACCGCATCCAATACCCAACTACAATTAACAGGTGGTAGTGAAACAACATCATTTCTTCTAAGCTTGGGGCATAATGAACAGTCCACTGTTTTTGGCAATGATTTTAAATATACCACAAATAGTATCACCACTAATATTGCACACCGGTCAAAAGACAAAAAGCTGAATCTTGCGGTTTCAAATATGTTCAGCATTCAAAAAAACAATGTTATAAATTCGGACATCACCCGAAGTGCATTTTCTCTATCTCCAAATGCACCTGCCCTTTACAATGATGATGGCACACTGAATTGGGAGAATAATACCTGGAGCAATCCCGTTGCAGCTTACAATGCTACATACTCGAACCAAAACATCCAGTATCTGACAAATCTTAACATCGCATATGATCTGTTTAAAAATATCATACTAAAACTAGGTGGAGGGGTTAATTATCAAGCTTTTCAGGAATGGAATATCAGTCCAAATACCATCTATAATCCTGCGTATGTAACCGGACAGTCAAGTGCCTATTCAAAGGCTTCCAAAAACAATCAGAATAGACTATCTTATATCCTGGAACCACAGATTAACTGGAAATTCAGCCATGAAAAACATGCCCTTGATATTTTGGTAGGAGGTACATTTCAAAATGAAAACAACTCTTATGGCTCAATGAGCGGTACAGGCTTCGAAAGTAATGCACTAATCCACAATATATCCGCAGCAAAAACAAAAACAATCGAAGATCAATACAACACGCAATACAGATATGTCGCATTTTTTGGAAGAGTAAATTACCAACTTGATAAAAAATATATCCTGAATATCACCGGTAGGCGTGACGGATCAAGCCGTTTTGGACCAAATAAGAAATTTGCAAATTTTGGCGCGGTAGGTGCAGCATGGCTATTTTCCGAGGAGAATTTTCTGAAAAATTCGAGTTGGCTCAGTTTTGGAAAATTACGTGGAAGTTTTGGAACAACAGGTAGCGACAATATTGGTGATTATGGGTATCTGGATACCTATACCGTCTCTTCATCCATTTACGATGGTATAACAGGTCTGCTCCCTTCCCGCCTGTTCAATCCCGATTTCAGTTGGGAAAAAACCAAGAAACTTGAAGCTGCAATCGAAGTGGGATTATTCAGGAATAAAGTAAATATTAATACCGCCTGGTACCGCAACCGTTCATCCAATCAATTAGTGGGCTACCAGCTACCTACAATGACTGGCTTTTCCTCTGTACTTGCGAACTTGGATGCCACGGTGCAGAATACCGGATGGGAATTTGAATTGAATGCCAGACCATTTTCCAAGGGAAAATTCCAATGGGAAACTTCATTTAACATAACTTTTCCCAAAAATAAACTAATTTCTTTTCCGGGACTAGACGGCTCAACATATAGTAATACCTATGTTATTGGCCAACCAACCTCAATTGTTAAGTTATTTAATCTTGAAGGAATCGACCCTAAAACCGGGACTTATATTTTCACAGACTACAATGGAGACGGCAAAATCTCTTCTGCGGACGATGCCAAAATAGTTGAAAACATCGGAGTAAATTTCTTTGGCGGTTTAAGCAGCAGCTTACATTATGAGAACTGGGATTTCTCTTTCTTATTTCAGTTTGTAAAACAGAAAAGTAGAAATTACAACTACATCATCCCTTCTCCGGGGATAATGAACAATCTTCCAGTCGAAGCGTTGGATGTCTGGTCGCCAGAAAATCCGGCTGGCTTTTATCAGCCATATAAGGCCAATGCATCGCCTAACCATTCAATATTCCAGAATAGTACGGCATCTGTAGCAGACGGGTCCTTTATCAGGCTAAAAAATGTAGAATTAGCTTACAATATCCCTTTAAAAAACACATCATTCAGAAGTATAAGGATATACTTTCAAGGCCAAAATCTCATCACGTGGACAAAGTATTTTGGCATTGATCCGGAATTCACAACTATTGGCTACCTCCCGCCTTTACGCACATTCTCATTTGGTTTAAAATTAAATCTTTAAAATATCTCAAAATGAAAATACACATATTTATATATACAATACTGGCGATTTTACTACTACAGGTTAGTTTATCATGTGAAAAAATCCTGGAAGTAGACGTGCCCGAAAACCAGATTCCTACTGAATCCGTTTTTGAGACCGTGCAGACAGCTCATGCTGCACTTGCTGAATTATACGCTGGATTATGGAACAGTTCACCGCTCGCTGGGAACCAAACAGGTAGATTACTGGGAAGTTATACGGACGACCTTACCTATTATGGAACAAATTCTACGACGGGACTTTACGATATTTTTCAAAATCAGCAGATTGATAGCAATGCTGCAATAAGTACATACTGGGCCTCAGCATACAGATTGGTGTATGTATCAAACGCCATATTGGAAGGGACAGAAAAATCTACAACAATTCCTGCCACTGAAAAGCAGCGAATCAAAGGTGAAGCACTATTGGTAAGATCAATACTGTTCTTCTACCTACAACAAATTTTTGGCGATATTCCCTATCCTACTTCAACAGATTATCAGATAAATCAATCCTTATCAAAAATCCAATCATCAGAAGTGCTGACCCAATTGGAAAATGATCTCAACACCAGCATATCATTACTTACTGATGCTTACAGAAGTACAGAAAGGATCATTCCTAACCGTAAGGTTGCGCAGCTGATGCTTGCAAAAATCTATATGCTACAATCCAAATGGAATAATGCTGAAACTTTATTGCGAACTATAACTCAAAGCTCCCTTTATCAACCTGAAAATGATCTCAGCAAGGTTTTTACAAAAAGTGGATCACATATTCTGTGGCAATTAAAACCAAAAAACAATGGCGATGCAACCCAGGAAGTAACTGCCTATTATTTTACAGGGGCAGCCCCTTCCAATTATGCGTTATCCCAGAACTTGGTAAACATCTTCACAGCTGCCGACCAGCGTAAAAATCAGTGGATGGCAACTGTTACTGTAGGACAAAATACATGGTACAGGGCCGCAAAATATAAGGCACTTACAAATAATACTTCGGAATTTTCAGTTGTATTTAGATTAGAGGAGGTGTATCTCCTTTTAGCGGAAACGCTTGCCCAACAGGATAAAATAGCTGACGCACTTCCTTACCTGAATGTAACAAGACAACGCGCAACATTGTCAGCACTTGTGATGCCGATTTCAAAACAGAGCTTACTTGATGAAATCCTATTAGAAAATAGAAAAGAATTCTTTACTGAAATGGGGCATCGATTCCTCGACCTTAAAAGGATGAATAGATTAAATGACCTTCTACCCATTAAAACAAATTGGAAAAGTTACCATAGCTTTTGGCCTTTGCCGCAAAAAGAGTTATTGCTAAATCCTAATCTGAACCCACAAAATACCGGATACTGATTATGAAAAAGATATTAATTTTTCTATTAATCCTTCTAAATATTATAGGGAACGGCCAATCTAAGGTTACTTATGATACTTTACAGCAATGGATATCAAGATATCACACCATAAATAACCTTACCTATTCGCCCGATACAAACTTTGTGGCTATGCGAAAAATATATTCGACCAACAGCGATACCGCGGTAGTATTGGACGCCAACAGAACAAATAACCAGCTGGCAACCATACTTAAAATGCCAAATAATATGTTCTTAAAAAACAGCAGTTTATTCTCCTACGGAAATGGAATAGCACAGCATAGCAATTTACATAAGAAATCAACGGTTAAATATGAAAATGTGAGATTTGCAGATATCCTTTTTGAACTAAATCAGTACCTCATTATGGATAAAAGTGGAACATTTAAACTGTATGGTTCAGCGAATGAATTATTGCAATCAGTGGCAAATAGCCAAATGTTTACAACAGACAAAAAAAATTTATTATTTCTGAATTTTAAAGAAGGAACAATAAATAAAGTAGCACGCATAGATAGTGATAAAAAAGTAATTTTGTTTGAAACCCAAAAGGAAATTACGCAAATGTTGTTCCCTCCTTCTGGCAAGGATCTCATTCTCTGCATAACAGATCCGAAGACCCGTAAATTGCAGCTGGTATTTATTGATACGCAATATGGAAAACAAACAATATTATCAGGTATTGAGCCACAAAAAGCTGACTTCGTTGAAGTATCTCCGGTTAAAGATGGTAAGGCATATTTTATTACCTTCGCAAGTCGACGAAAACCATCTAAGGAGAATTTTTTAGATATATGGTACGGGAGAGATAATAATCTAGGCGCTAAACAGGCAGGATCAACAGACTACCTTTATTATCTATGGAGCAAGGATACAAACAGGACATATCAGTTACCCAACACTTATCCAATCTACAGTAACATTGACAGTGAGAGGTATGTTTTGGCTTTTAATCCATTGGAGGAATTTAAGAATCTAACATTTCATCCATTCCTTAATCTGAAACTATATGATACATTAAGGGGAACTTTTACCGAAATTTTTCATCAGGTTACAAAGGACATCGTACATTCCTCTGACGGCCGTTTTATTATCGCACTAAACCCAAAAGATCAAAAATGGAACCTCTATGAAGTAGAAATTGACAGACACATAATTATTGATAATCAAAGTTTACAGAATCCTACGTTTTCCGAGGATTTTAAAAACATCCTATTTGAAAGTTCCAATGACGTCTATATTTTTGACATAAAAAGCCAAACACTATTCCCAGCTGGAATTTCAAAAGAACAAGAGGCTAGAATTTTAAATGCTGAGCGAAGAACCACGAATCCTGTGTTTGGGTTTAAAATGAATATGTTTAGCAGTAAACGTCCACTTTTGATTAGAACAGTAAATAAAATTTCAAATAGCAGTACTTACAGTTCTTTTTACAAAGCCAAAATAAAAACTGTCATTCCTACAACAAAAAATCGGATTAAGGACATTAAGTACGACCAAGATTTGAAGAATTTAGTAACAATCGAAGAGAACTACAATATGGCACCCAAGATATTCTCTTTGAAAGCTGGAAGCAAAAAGAAAATCGAAATTTTTACTACTAAGGATAAGACTGGACAAACTCTAAAACAGGAAATTATACAATATAAAAATTCTCTTGGAATACCTTTGAAGGGTGTCCTTTACTATCCCACAGGATATGATCAAAGTAAAAAATACCCAATGGTGGTTTACATTTATCAAATTAAAAGCACGCTATCCAATTTTTATTCCCTTCCAGCAAATGAACCTACAGGCGTAAATAGACGTACCCTTTTGGAACATGGTTATTTTGTGTATGAACCGGATATCGTCTTTGATGGTGGAGGACCTGGTCTTGCGGCATTGGACTGTATAAATAGCGCACTCGATGCCTTATCCACATACACTGCCATTAATAAAAATAAAATTGGACTGACGGGCCATTCCCTGGGCGGATATGAAACCAATTTTATTGCCACGCACTCCGACCGATTCGCCGCTTTTATTGCAGGTGCAGGATATAGTGATATAACTTCCCGCTATTTTTCCTATGATTATCATGAACAAAAGCCTAATCACACCAGATTTGAGACCGGACAGTATGAAATGAACAAACCTTTTTCGGAGGATAAACAACTTTATCTAAAAAACAGTCCAATAAATTACGTGGAAATGGTTAAAGCGCCTGTTCTGATTTGGAACGGTGTTAAAGACGATATTGTACCTGCTGAACAGGCTATGGAATTCTTTATGGGACTAAAGCGGAACAATCTTCCTACAATCGCACTATTCTATCAACAGCGAGAACATGATCTGGGATGGAATACCAAAGAAAGTATGGATATGAACAGAAGATCACTTGAATGGTGGGATTATTTTCTAAAAAATAAAACCAATATTCCTTGGATCGAAAAAGAAATTAAAAGGGATGCTACATAGCATCCCTTTCACATTTAAAGCCAACGTCTAAGGTAAGATTTCGTGCAGAACCTTTCCACATTCTGTTGGACTGATAAATCTTTGCAAGTCCACAGAATTATCAGCAGACCAGGTACAAACAGGATTGGTTTCCTCTTCACCACACATTTGTTCGGTCTCAATACACAGACCTTGGCTTTCATCAAAGCGATAAGCTGTTTCGTTAAATTTTGCCATGTTTCCGGCAACTGCTGCTCCGGCACCCATTGCTACAATGAGTGCAGGCAATAATAATTTTTTCATCTTAATTTGTTTATAATTTCTCTGCCTACTCTTAGTGGAGGTTTTCGGCTTCCCCTCTTACGTAATTTTTTTTGATAATATCGCGAATGCGGTACCTTACCACTTCGTCTCCACGTAGAACATACATATATTTCTCAGTTATCAAAAAATCATGCATTTTCATCTCCTTTTTATTATATATGTAAAAGCTTCCAATGTATTCCTGTCGGTCGGTTCTATACATATCTATCACCTTCGCGGCTTTCCAAGCTTCCCTCGATTCAAGCTTACCCATGAGATCAGATTGGTTAAAGAGTACTCCACCGAATGCAACACTCTGACGGTTTACCTTCAATGGGGGTGCGTTCATTTTGTGTCTACCGTCAGCAAGTTTTGTTATTTTGATCTGGGCAATACGTGTTGTATCAATAGTATTGAACGTATTCTTTAACCTAAGCCGATTATCCATAATTAGGTATTCATTTCTATAGAGGTAGGTGTAAATCAAGTTGTTCTGAGACTTGTCATAAGTTATGTTACCATCTACATCGAACACACCATCGATCTGCTTTTTTAAATGCTCTGGAAATAACTTTATCTTAGGGTCTGAATTTAGATCAAGGAGTGCCAGTGTAAATTGTTTCGTCGCGCTGCTCTGTGTTCTCAGCGCAAACCGTGCTGAATCCAAAACAATAAGCTGATTAAAATAGGCATCTTGAAAACTTAAAGTTTTAGCATGTGGATTTCCTAATCTACCACGGTAAATTATTGGTATAGTACCGTCATAAAAATAGTAAAATCCATTATTGACCTGCAACCTCAAATTAGAAAATTTATGGTTCATATTGTCTGGCTCGATCTTCATTAACTGCATGCTATTGAGTGCTGTATCTGCGGTCGTCAAAATCTGCGGAAAGATCCTATTTCCAAGATAGATATGTTCATCATCATAACCAGCAAAATAATAGTCAGGTCTGCCCAGGTCAAGAATCTTTTTTTCTTCAATAACTGGATGAACCAGGAAGCGTCTTGTGAAATTATTTTCCTTTTTCACAATGTGCTCTGACCCTAGAAATAATAAAATTACAATTCCGCAGCTCAGCACAGTTGTAATAGTCGTAAAAGCTAAAGTTGTACGCATTTTAAAACCGCTGTTCCTACTGAGCGCCACGATTGCACCAAAAGATAATAAAACAAAGCAAATATTGAATATAAGATGTTCTTTCCAATCCAATTTTTCCAGTATACCTCCACAACTACAGGGTATGAAATCACTATAATTCAATATGAGGTAGATGTAAATAGTGAAAGCGATCATTAATGCCAGTGATGCGTATAACCCTAGAAGCCTGCTAGCGGGCAAACATAACGCAATTGCTACCACAAATTCGATTATCAGGATCAGGTATGATATAATTCCTGCGTACGCACTTAATAAAGGAGACTGAGCAAGTTGTACCTGGAAGTTTGCAAAGTCCAACAACTTACTGGCAGCAGCATATATAAAAAGCAATGCAAGAAGAATGCTTACCGTCTGTACAAAATACTTTTTTATGAAGCTTATCATAATCGCTGGCATTGATTATGACAAATTTCGGTCTTGTGCTAAAAATAAATATTGACAATATTAACAATTATATACCAATATGCAATAAACTTATACCAATATGCAACAAAAGTATGTACAATAGTAACTAAAAGAATTATAAATTAGCTAATCGAGGAATTGTTGTCAGACCGACGCCATGACGCGTAAAAGCTTTATACATATTCTGATAATCCAGAAATCTGTTTTTAAATGCCACTTCCTTTAAGCTCATCGGTGTAAATATAATATCGCCTACAGCATCCAGCATTTTTCCCTTTAACCAAAAACTGTAGAAAGAATCGCCAAAGCAAATTTTACAGTCACGTTGAAAATTACTATAATTATATCCTTGGCTTTCAATAAATTCCTTTAACGTCTGGCTATTATTGGGATTATAGGATTTCACTATCTCCTTAACATAAATAACATTTTGAGGGGTGTTTTTAATTTCCTCTTTAGGTAAATTGAGATCAACTAGATGCAAAAAGCCCCTCTTTACACTCTCTGCCCGGCATAAACCTACTACCAAATGCATATTACTTTGATCCGTATAACGAACTTGAACCGGAAATACATCATTAAATGCAGGCCTAGTCTGGTTAAGATTACGTACCACCTCTTTAATCGACCGATCATAACCATTATCTTCCGCAAAGCTGTAATAGCCGAAATGATCTTTGGTAAACGCATTTTCCGGTATGAATTCAAGGTTTTTTAAAAAAGAAAAATAAAAATCAGTAACGACTTTAAAATGCTTAGATATTACATGCAGATCAGAAAAAAGGACTGCGGACTTCACAAAATTTAGTTTGCAAAATATAGATAGATTTTGCTCAGCTAAAGCATCCAATAATGCGACGATGTAGAAATTCATTGTATCTTATTTTGTTATCTTAAAAGACCGATGTCAGCTTCAGCAATAAAATAAGTTTCCGTATAGTGTAATATATGGTCTATCGTATGGTCAATTTAATCTTTTTACCATAATAATGAAATAATAATGTACAAATCACATTTAATGTGCCCGAACTTAATCGCCAAACTATTAATTGTAACAAGAAAGGACAGCCTAATGGCTGTCCTAACAAGCATGCTTCCACTCTGGTAGTGTATGGTTTCTGCTTTACAAATATCACAAAATTTATGAAAACAAATTATCTAACCGGCCCAATAATGATCGGACCTAGCTTTTTGTTATTGAATTGAAAAGAAATTTGCTTTTCATTACCAAAACTATCAACTATCCACACGTCAAATTGTTGTGAAACTAAAGATTCTGATGTATAATACAGGCGAAATTCTTTTTCTCCCAACGGATAAAGATCGTTTGGCAAATAAGGTTTATATCCCGCATAATTTAAACTGCCCTGCCCATCATTTTGAAAATACCTTAGCCGATATGTATTATTTGTATAGTTTCCAGAGGAAATTATGGAAAAGCGTATTTCCACACTTTCACCAATCCCGATCTCCTTTGGAACAGGCATCACCTTCACTTCAAAAGGAAAAACCTCCTGCACATCCAAAACCTCTTTCTCACAACCGGAAAGTAATGTAATACCAAGAATGGCAATAAAGCCTAGAAAAGCCGAACCTATCGACATTTTCATCGTATTAAATATATATTTCATTTTATTCTCTGATTTTTAAAAGTTAAAACGTAAGCCTATGCCCGTCGATGGTCTAAACCGCTCAAGATCGGTTCCCCATAAAACCCTTATACGACCTTGCAGCATAAATACGATTCGGTCTGAAAGATACGTCTCGAGCGACAATCGGCCGCCCGTCCCAAAAACAAATCCATTTTTGTTTTTTAGAAGGCCGCCATCAAAAAGTATGCTGTCGCCCCTATTGACAGATTCATAGCCTGCAACTGCTGTTACACCTCCGTTTAGCGTAATAACTTTCCTTGCATCCGATAGAAGCTTCTTACTATACCCTATCTCTCCCAGAAAGTCCTCCAAAGGAATTTCCCAATTTTTGTAATCTATGGTCTTTCGTTGATATTCCAGTCCCCAGATCCAGTAGTTGCCATGTTTTGCAAAACTGTTGAGTGTCAGATTTAAATAGAAATCTTTGCCTACCCTTTCTGTATTTAGAAGTCCCGTATTAATTTCCAAAGATTTCTGTTTATACACCATGCGCTGCGCACACAATGGACTGCTCATAATGGCTAGTACTAAAAAGATGATATACTGTTTCATGCTTCTCTGCTTATTGATTAACCTTGATATTCATTTCAGATACGGGCTTAGCGGCAACCAGGTCCGAATTCTCAACCTCCAGCACCTGGTTTCTAGCTCCATTCCTTTCAAAAATTTCAATCCGAAGTACCTGCTCATCGGTGATTGTAAACTGATCAAGAAGTATCACATTGCCAGCGATCGAATTATCTGAGATTACATCAAGACCTGGATACTGCCTTAAAGGAACTAATTGTTTTTCCTGAGAAACCGTCCTTTTTGCAATTTGTTTATCCTCGATTTTATAAGTACAAAAATCTACTACAAAAGGTACGTTCGATTTATTTTTCACTTCCAGATGGACGTAAAACTTACCGTTATGGACGTAAATACCTTTGAGAAGCGACTGAATTCTATACGACCTGGAAGCGATGTGACGGACATATCTTTTATTCTGCTGATATATGGTCTTCAGTACAACTTCTGTTAAAGAAGGTGGATTAAAGCCAAGCTCTTCAAATTGAACGTTTCTTCCTTCCTCACGCTCAAGGTCATTTTTCATTTTCTTTAGATCGTAACTCAAGGTATATGGATCAGCATTGTAAATAACATTAAAGCTATAAAATTGCCCATCCTCCGTAATAACGGTAAAGTTAGTTTCCTCTGCAAAATCCTTAACTGCTGCCTTTATACGAAGGACGTTCTGCGCATCCTCAGCTTTTTCCGCAATCAGATAATTCGATCCCAGGTCTGTGTACCTGATCGCTACCGGAAAAATCAGGTGACAGGTTTTATTATAGGTAACTTCCAGCCTATAAGGTTCGACCCTTCCCGCTTCAAGAGACTGTTGTCCAAAGGTCTTGATGAACAGTGATACAAAAAGCAGGATCATAAGTATATTTTTGATTGATATCATAGTATTATTATTGTTGTTATATTACTTTTTTGTCAACAGCAGTACCGGATGCCCTGATCTCACTGTAACCTTAACAGCTCTTAGCTTCTTAGAAAAAAAGCCGGAAACTCCCTGTATCAGGCCCCGGCTCAGATCACTGGCAACCTGCTGGCCCGCAGAACGTGACATCGAAATATTCATTCCTGAACTCTGGCTCATGTTAGCCGCGATTTCTCCTGCTGCATTGATCTCATCTGTTCGTGGGACAAGTAACCCGAGCTGACCGTCCGTGCCGTAAACAAGAATTTCAACGGGAATTATATTTCCGGATACTTCAACTGAGCTGATCTTTAGCTGCAGCCTGTTTCCCTGAAATTTGGTATCGGCAACCAGTTCGGTTCCTTTGGGAACATGATGTCCGCCAATGGTTGCATTTTCGGATAGCCTCAACTTTAGTGACCCATCGCCTGATAATGTTTTTGTTTCCATCACCATTGCATGTATACTGTTGCTGACAATATCGCTCTGGGTAACCTGTCCGGGCGTTATAAAGCCCATGTTACGCTCTGCGATCCCGTTTAAAATCTCCGATGCGTCCTCTTCCCTATACAGGGCTGAGACAACGCTTTTTTTAACACCCTTCAAACTTTCGGTTTTCCCTTTACTGCCTGGTAAAGCATTTTTTTTAACTGGAGTTGAATCCAAATTCTGACCAACATTGACCGTAGTGCTCGCGGGTACCGCATTTGCTGACGGAAGATAGCGCGAAGCCATTTCATATGATTTTTCCATTAATGCGAGCTGATCCTTATAGGTAGGTGCCTGCGGGACATCTTTTTCTGAAAGCCTATCTTTGAGTTCATCTACCTGTTTGCGCAGCGCCAATTTCTCACGGTCATCATCCCTGTAAAAAGAGCCCAGAGTTTGCTGTGCATTCTGATAACTGCTCAACGAACTATTCTGTGCACCGCCGATCCCATATCCCCCAGAGTTTCCTGCAATAATCTTCGAAACTGGAGCTTCACCGTTAACCGATGTGTCTGCACCACTCCAATAATCTGACAAAGACATCAGGGAATTACGCTTTGCGGCTTCCCTTTCCTCAACCATCTCTTTTTCATATGCTTTTTGTTTATCGGCCTGCAGTCCTTTATCCGTTGCCTCGGGCACGGCATTTTTTAAACCTTTGTCTTTATTTTCCCCACCACTATTTTTAGGCTTAAATATTAAGTAAAGACAGGCGATGAAAACAATGGCCATCAGGCCAAAGATGATGGGCTTTTTAAGCTTATCATTTTTTGAGGAACTACTTTCCGGATTTTCTGTAGAATCTTCATCCACAATTAAACTGATCCTCTTATTCTCTTTCTCTTCCATTGTGTATAGTTTTAGGATTTCTAACAGAATCTTTCAAAGAAGATTCATTATGAATTACTGCGGGCACCTCAATATGGCTTATATCGATTTTATCCCCTTTTCCCAGATCATAAAATACCTTGACCAGCACACCTACGCCCATAAGCAGATAGAATGCGAATAGATAAAGTACATATCTGATCTGTTTGCGGACGGGTAAATTCCGCCATCTTAGATCGAGCTTCTCAAGCTCATTATCAATTGTTGTTCTAATATTTTTCATTTTCTAAATTTTGAACCATAACGCCTCCCCCTTTTATGGAGAGAATTAATTTTCTCTACCGCTCTATCACTTCCTCATCTTTATTGGTAAGGACTGAAAATTTTAAGATCTGGAAGCCCTGTGGATTGGTATCAGATCGCACACTGTTAAGCAGATTACACGAAGTGACAAGACTTCTTCGGGTAAGATTACTCGATCGTATGATGAACTGTTTAGCATAGGTAGTTACAGAATATGGGTACGAATTAAAATCACAGATCACACTGTCTACTTCTACACGTTGCTGCACATTTCCTGATATGATCCGATTATAATAACCTTTTTCGGACAGATCATGATAGTAATCAAAGGCACTTTTGTCAGCAAGATCAAAAGCTCGTTTCATATTACTTTCAATGGCAGCCTTATCAGGGGCCAGCGTAAAGAATAGCTCATGAAATCTTCTGACGTGCTCACGGGCTTCAACAGGTCGATTTATTGTTGCATCCTGAGAAAGTGCCAACATGAGTGACTTTCCATTGTCCAATACGTAAATCTTTTCACGTTGCAATGCAGCGAAAGAATAAGACTTCCAAACCACAAATGCTGTTATACTCAGGCACAATACAGCAAAGACAATCGCGTAAAGCCTAATCTGTTTGAAACTATTTTCAATGTTTCTTAGCATTCTGAATTCCATAATCAATTGCTTTTTTGTCCTTGTCCATTACTTTTATTATCCAGCAGCTGACCACCAATATTTCCCACTGCTGCTCCAGCCGCAGCTGCACCAACATTTCCTGTGCGCATGGCGGCCTGACTTACGTTACGGGTAAAGTTTCCGGCACCGCCAGCCTGAATAATCCAACTGGTAACAGTTGGAATGGTAAAGTATCCAACAATTCCTATGATCATAAAAATCAGGTAAACACTATTCTCGGGATCTGGAACAAATGAGGGATCACTTAATAGTTCTATATCCCGTTGTACACTCATCGCGTTTATTTTCGCAAGCATGGCACTGAAAAGATCGGCCACAGGAAGCCAAAGATAAACACTTATGTATCTGCTGAGCCACTGGGTAAGAGTGCTCTGAAATCCATCCCAGACAGATATGGCAAATGCAATCGGCCCCAGTATCGAAAGAACGATTAAAAAGAAAGTCCGGATCGTATCAACCACCAGCGCCGCAGCCTGAAACAGTAGTTCTAGGATTTCCCTTAATTCTTTTTTGATTTCCTGCTTGATATTGTAGACTGCCTGATCCCTATACATACTGACCATCGTTGCGATATCATCAAATGACCATCCCAGATCATCAAGCTTTTTGTCAAACTCCTCGTCCGATACCAAATAAGCTGTTGCAGGATTCCGTAGCATCGCTTCTTTTTCCAGTACATCTTTTTGCTGTTGCAAGGTATTGAGATCCAGTACCTGCCCTTCCAACATTGAATGAGTTCCCTTAACAATTGGACTAAGTACTCCGTTAATTGTCCCTAGAACGATTGTAGGGAAAAACATAATGCACATGCCTATCGCAAATGGTCTTAACAGTGGAAAAACATCAATTGGCTCTGCCCTACTTAATGCCTGCCAAACCTTTAGCGCCACATAGAACAGTGCGCCCAGACCCGCCACGCCTTTTGCTACAACAGCCATCGTTTCAGAAAGGGGCATCATTTCATCATAGAGACCTCTTAGGATCTCATGTAAGTTGTTAAATTCCATAACTGTCAGAATTTGTTACCAATATTTTTGATTAGCTGTGCCATATAAGTCCATGACGCGCTTCGTGTCATTCTGCTTTTTAGCTCGTAGGATGCTCACAGAGATATTTTTATTGGTGTAATATCTTACAAGGCTATGGTATTCTTTAACCTCTTTATACACTCGGTCGATAATCTCCATACGCTCCTTATCATTCAATGATAAGCTGCTTGAACTGACAATCTGCTTAAGTTCTTTCAGCAGTTCAGTACTCTCGTTAAGCAACGCGGAATAACCGTTTCCTATCGCTACCAGCTCGGCCGTAGAAAAATTCTTATCGTTCAGCATTTTCCCAAAATTGTTGACGTATAAGTTGCTTACATCCCCGACCAGTAAAACGGTCTGCTGAACTTTTCTTGCATCTTTAACCAGGTTATTGACTGCCTTCAGCTTGTCGTAGTACTCTTTACCCTGTTCATAAACTTTCTTAACTTCATTGAAGTTCTTGACCACATTGCTTACTGTACTTGAGGTTTGTACTATTTCATTGGCGGAGTTCAATATTCCTGAAGCCAGATTGGTTGGATCAGTAACTACCCATTGTGCATTTGCCTTTTGTGTGATGACAAGTAATAATGACATCAGCACGGTCATTAATAAATTTTTCATTCTTTAAAATTTTAGGATTATTTAATTTTTTGCATTGTCTGTGGCCGAAAGCCCTTTGATTTTCCGAAGCGAAATCTTTTTGATGGCAGCTTCCACATCGCCGCCCATTTCGTGGGATAGATCCATCACTTCCATTTTCTCCGATTCCTCCGTGGTGTATGCCAGATACTCCTGCTCGCTCACTTCTGTCGCGTAGACCGCCGAATGCGTTCCTCCAAGTCCGATCCATACTTCCTTATATTTGCGCTTTGGATCATTGTCCTGATTGATCGAAAGTATCTGCGATTTTTCGCGTTCCGTAAGTCCGAGCATTTTTTGGATGTCGTCAAATTTGTTAGCGTATTTCCGCTGGTCGAGTAAGATCTTGCAGTCACTGTTATTGATAATTGTTTCCTTGACTATCGGAGACTGTATGATATCATCCACTTCCTGAGTCACCACGATAGCTTCACCAAAAAATTTCCTGACGGTCTTAAATAAATAACGAATATATTCAGCCATTCCTTCTTTCGCTATGGCCTTCCACGCCTCCTCTATAAGTATCATTTTACGGATTCCTTTTAACCGCCGCATCTTATTGATAAAGACCTCCATGATGATGATCGTAACTACCGGAAACAGGATTTTGTGATGTAGGCTAAGCACCCAGCGCCTTGTCGTATTGCTACGGTAGGTTTCCAGATACTCGCCCCCGAACCGTACGTACACCTTCCAGCGTATACGGCTCTCCACTAATATTTTCAGTCTAGCTTCCATGATGTACTTTCATATGACAGTTATGGCATAGTGCCATAGTTTTACGTTTCCTTGCCATCATGTGGATTTCCCAAGGCGCTTTACCTTTTTGGATGTCCTTAAGTTTCCTCACATGGTGCATTTCAAGTTCACTTGTCTCCCCACATAGTTCACAGCTCCTTGCTTTCAGCCTGTCGACAAGGCTTGTCCGCATTTTAGCGTAGAAGTAGTTGGGAAGTTTATCAAAGAAAGCCTCCTTGGCTACAATCTTCCGTCCGAATCCATCTTTATAAAAAGTCCTGAACCTCACTTCACGTTTCTTGTTCGTGTAGGTGACGGTAAACACACCGTGTTTCATGTACTTTCTACAGATGTTGGGTACAGTTGTCCTGTACTTTGCAGCAAAGGTTTTGTACATACTGTATTCCATGATGTAGCTCATGTTATTGATAGTTCCGCTGTTCAGGGCAATCGAATAGTAATTGTAGAAGCCTATAAGTTCAGCGTTGTATTTGCTTAGGATTTCAAGGTCATCGTTGAATATCAGTCCAGTCCTCGGTCTCGGTTTCCATTGCTCTTTACCGTTGTGGAGTTTTATTTCCAGTGCTTCGTAATCGAGCAGTTTCTTCCTGATGGTTTCCCGTGGTATCTTGATAACGATTTTCTTGTGGTAAGTCCTAACCATTTTTCCGCTGGCGTTCCGTCTGGTCAGATTGGATTTTCTTACAGTCACATCAAACGAAAGGAATTTCGCAGGTTTTTCAGAATGGGTAATCAGCGTTTTCTCTGTGGACAGTACCAGTTTCAGTCTGTCGTTCAGGAACTGTGCGACATCCTGTTTTATCTGCTTGCAATCTTCGAGACTTCCGATTACACCGATGAGAAAATCATCTGCGTACCTTACGTATTTCAGTTTCCTGTAATCTATGTCCATTTCATCACAGCTTGGAACCAAGGCTCTTTTTCTATCAATTTCCCTGATGCGTTTACCGAGCAATTTTCTGTCGGCTACATCATCTTCGGCTTTCAGCATTGCCACAGCAATCCTCTTTTCGTACTCGTATTCTTGGCGCAACCTGCTTCTTTTGCGTTCTTCCCCTTTGTCGAATGATGTGATGTATTCCTTCATGAACTTATCCAGCTTGTCGAGGTAGATATTTGCCAGTATCGGACTGACAATACCTCCCTGCGGTGTACCGCTGTAGGTCTTGTGGAATACCCAATCTTCGATATACCCTGCATTCAGGAACTTTCGGATGAGTCTTAGAAAGCGTTCATCGGCGATGCGTTCTTTCAGTATTCCTATCAGCACATCGTGGTCGATGTTGTCGAAGAAACCCTGAATGTCCCCCTCGACGAACCATTTGGCACCGTTGAAGGACTTGCTTATCTGCATCATTGCCGTGTGACAGCTCCTGTGCGGTCTGAAACCATGTGAGGTATGTTCGAAACTGTCCTCATAAATGGCTTCAAGTATCATCCTGATTACTTCCTGTACCAGTTTGTCATCGAATGACGGTATGCCCAACGGACGTCTTTTCCCGTTTTTCTTCGGGATGTAGGTACGCCTTGATGGACGGGGTCGGTAGCTTTCATCCCTGATAGCTCCGATTAACTTGTCGATGCGCTTTAGGCTCATTTCATCTATGGTCAGCCCGTCAGACCCTTGGGTCATGTTGCCGGGCTTGGCATAGATGCGTTGGTAAGCTTCATAATACATCTCTTCGTTGAACAGAATGCGGTAGAGCCTTTCGTACTTATAGTCCAAAAGTTTGCTGTGCTCCGCCAGACTGTTTAATACGCTTTCTGGATTTCTCATAATGTCTCTCACATTTTCCGTTAATTGTATTAAATAATATTAGCTGTCTCCCTTCGCCATGTACAAGGCTTTCCCTTGCTCGGACTACTACGGAGACTCCGTTGCCATATCGGATATTCAAGGGTCTGCACCCCATAGCCACGCCTGTGGCTTTCCGACTTAGGCAATCCACGTTTAGCTGCATAACAACAATGGCGTTACAGATTGTCGGATATGACTTCCGTCCTTTAATGCATATTGCACTTGCGCCGTAGCCTGTTCATGCTTCCCCTCCTCAAGGACTGGAAGGGAAGTGCTACGGTATGACGAGTTCAGTTGTCTTACGTCATAGATACAACGAGGAGCCGCTTGGACTATCATTCAATCAGTATGGATTTTATCCTCATATCTGTTACTCATCCTGCTATTCAGTCGTGGCCTGACAACTGGCCAACTCATAGCTTTTGCCGACATGCTACACTCCCCGATATTTGGTTTCCCTCACGGATAAGTCGGCGGATGATGGATCATTCAAAGAACACTAATCCAGTACTCTGCCATGAGTACATTTGTTATGCAGCCTTTACGTGCGCACCTTTGATCGCATCAATTTCAAAAACAATAAATCGCTTATTAAGCAAATCAAGCTCTTTTTCTGAGTTTAGTAAGTAGTCGTATTCACCGCCTTTATAATAGGGTTCCAGCACATTTAAAAAGTTCGCCAGATCAAAATCCTTCTCCCGTACTTCCTTATCCAAAAGGACTTTTTTGTAGTCGCCTTTCACGTATTCGTAGAATCCGTTAAAACATGGTATTTCATTACTGTTTTTAATCCTTTCGATATATCCTGCGACTGCATTGGACAGTGCCACTTCCTCACTACGTTTGGGAGCTTCGTCGTCCCTTTTCCATAAGGTCAGGATCAAGGTCTTAATGCTTTCTCTTTTCTCGATATCAAAGACATTGTCTTCGGTAAAGAACGGATTGAATGAGATTGGGTTGTCCTCGGTGTAGGTGAAATAAACACCGTCTTTTCCTTTTGTCTTCCCTTTGATCAGTTCGCAAAGCCCCTGATAGGAATTACCTGTATCTACCAAAAGCACATGAGTTCCCTGTTCATAATACTGTCTCACCATATGATTGGTAAAGAATGATTTTCCACTTCCATTTATTGAGTGGGCTGGCGGGCTACTCAATTAAGAATAGCCCGCCAGCCCCCGCTTGGACCTAGAATGAAACGGTTTCTATTCGTCGTAATCCCCTTTTTCATCGGTAGGTCACTGATATCGACGTGCACGGGTTTGCCCGTCAGCCTGTCCGCAAGCTTAATCCCAAAAGGAGAAAGCGAATCCTGATAGTTGGTTTCCTGCGTAAAAAAACATAGTGCCGGTTCGATGAAAGTGTAAAAGGATTCTTCTGAAGGAAAATCGCCGGCATTGCCGGGAATTCCCGCCCAGTATAAAGTGGCAGCATCTACGGTATTATGGCGGGGCTTGCATTCCATTAGCGCAAGCGCACTTCCTACATCATTTTTCAGGTTGCGTAGCTCCTGTCGGTCTTCACTCCATGCGAAGACATTGTAATGCGCCCTGATTGAAGGCGATCCGTGGGAATGAGCCTCGTTCAGATAACGTTCTATCCATTCCTTATTGATCTGGTTTGCCCGGCTATAACGTGCCAGTGAATGCATATTTCTGGCTGACTTCTCAAATTTTTTGAGGTTTTCAGAACTATTATCGATGAACAGGTACTGGTTATAGATATGGTCGCAACTGAGCATCAGTCCCACAGGACTGGCAAAAGACAACATACAGTCGCTGCGATCTGTTGAAAGTCTGTCGTACCGATTGCAGTCAGAAACAGTACCGGGAAGATCATCGGTACTGGATAAGGTATGAAGTACCATCCTTTTGCTTCCGATTCTGACTTCTTCTGCTCCCAGAGCCATATCCTGCAAAACGGGATTGGTCTCATGCGACAATGTAAAATACTGTTCAAGGATTCCGGATTTCCCTTCACTTCCCAGAATTTCAGCTTCACCCAGCTGATCCATTGTTATATGACCACTGTCATTGATAATACGCTGGAACTGGCTCACCAATTCCAGAAAACGCCGCATTCCTTCCTTATCCTTTATTTCTTTGTGAACAAGATTACCTTTGCACAAGCTGCTAAAATTACTCTGGGACTGCATCCGAGCCTTTGTCGTTTTCGTCAGAAAAATATAGGAGTAGTGGTTCAGAAACGGCCGCTCATTAAAGTGAAGCTGAAAAGAACGCGATAAAAAACTATGTTCACTTTTTTCCAGATCCGGCTGATAGTTTTCCTTTAGATACCAGTCCTGTTTGTGCAGGATACTATATTCCGGCAAAGTCTTGATCGCTTTACTCCAGGAGGAATGAATTGATTCGTACACATCCGTGCCCACTGTAAAAATTTCCGGTAGCCTTAGACGGAAACACACCGTAAGGTCTCCCTCTTTCGAAATGATGCAATCATTCTCAATTGCAAGGAGGGGAAAACGGCTTTCCAACGTAGTTGTTTTAGAGATATTTCTCATGATAACCATTAAGATTTAGTGTTAAAATTTTGATTTTTCTTACCTCTCGCAGCTGGGTAATTTAGGTAAGATTGCACGGGTTTACGGGTGATGATATATTGTGGATGCTTTCTTTTTGCACCTAATTTCATCAGTCCATGTTCACCGTATTTGTTGTTCAGGCTGAAAGTTTTCCAGATGTTCAGGGAAGCGGAAATAAATCCTACCGAAAGACAGACATACATATTTACATCCGCCATATACAGCACCATGACAAGGATAAGTACCAGTAATAGCCCACCGGCAAATCCAAAAAGATACTGGGCTTTCAAACCTTTGAATTCAACTGTACAGCCGATACCCTTATTTATATTCCAGGTCCTCATTTCAGTATGATTTAAAATTTAGCGTTCCTTGCACGATATCCAGGTCATAGTTGGCGGTAAGTACTTCGATCTTTTTCTTGGGTACTTTTCCCGAATGTTTATCGACCAGCACTTCTTTCTGCATTTTGACAGTGTGCCAGTCAAGATCGCGGCTGAATTTGTTCAGGATATCACTCGGGTAGCTGCTCAAAAGAAACTTTCCCTTAGCATGGGATAGACACAATAGCAGAGATTCAAAATCATGTTTGCTATACCCATCGTAATGACCGCAGTCACTGTTAAAATAAGGCGGATCACAGTAGTGAAAAGCCTTTTCGTGATCACGTGAATTGATGATCCTAATGGCATCCGTATTTTCGATCTGAACATTTTGAAGGCGTATCGCATAATCTTCACAGAATGACGCACGCTTATTGCTCAATCTTTTGGAAGAGGTATGCTCCCGTACATCGTAACCCCATGAATCGCCGATTTTTGCGCTGAAAGACTGGTTACATAAAACCCAGACTGCCCAGGCCCGTTGTAATCTGTCAAAGAGATGGGGATTATTATAGATCACATGCGCATCACTATGGAGCGACCTGCTATGTAGTGTGATCCTTATCATTTTTTCCAGTTCAACAAACTGATTTTTCACCATCTCATAGAAGTTGATCAGCTCCCGGTTGTAATCGTTGATCACCTCAACCTCAGACCTTGGTTTCGACCAAAAAATTGCGCCTCCTCCCACAAACGGCTCTACATAGGTATAATGGGGTGGAATAAGGGGAATAATGATCTTCGCAAGCTGTTGCTTTCCGCCATAATAGGTCAATGGCGTGGCCATCTTATTATTTGCCATAATTGAAAAAATTTAAGAGGGTTAGCCTAAAGGAAAAATGATCTTAAGATGGTCGCTGCAACGATCAGGAAGATACATGCGCCGAACCAGCTTGCCGCTGTCTTTGAGGTATCGGGGTCACCCGAACTGAATTTGTTGTACACTTTCACACCGCCGATCAGCCCGACCACAGCACCGATCGCGTAGATCAGCTTGGTGGCGGGATCAAAATAGCTTGTAACCATCTGTGTGGCCTCCTGAATACCTGCAGCGCCATTTCCCTGCGCAAAAGCCCCATTGCTGATAAGCGAAATAAACAGCAACGCCAGCAGAATTTTTTGTCTTGATTTTTTCATGTTTCATTACATTTTAAGTTTGTAATACCCGCCTATGCGGGCTTGGAAACAAAGGTGTTGCAGATAGTATCAGAGTTGGGGGCTGGTGGTATGAGAGGTACTAAGTTTGCCGTTGTTTTCCTAATGTGAGTACCGGGAAACAAAAAAACCGTCAGGCTTTAGAAGCTGGCGGTTATGCATTTTTTTGAAAATGATTCCAGTAATTTCTTTTACTGATTCATATCTTACTTATTCGCGTTTAGTATTCATTACAGATTTGGTTTATCCCAAAAATAAAATTCTGGTAAGTCATTATTCCCAAACATTACTGGATAAATTTTATACTAAAATCTTACAAAAATAGGTCTCGCTCCATAAATTATAAGTGCTTTAAAAAGCAAGGTTTCTACTATTCTCATCATAACTGGATCACAGAACAATAGAACGATCCTTGATATTAGAATAAGCATTCTCCGTTACTGAGTTCAACATGTTTTATCGGACTAAATATTGCTTAATTTTAATATATAATCCTCACAGAATGAGGGAATACAAACATTTATAAACCATCAAAATAAAACATTATGGCTAGTAACAGAGGAGTGGTCTACAAAGGCCCATGGAACTTAGAAGTAAATGAAATTGCCTATCCCACATTCCAGAACCCCAAGGGAAAGGACATTCATCATGCGGTAATCATTAAAGTGGTCTCCACAAATATTTGTGGCAGTGACCAGCACATTTTTAGGGGACGTTTCTCAGTACCTGTGGGACACGTATTGGGTCATGAAATCACAGGCGAAGTAGTTGAAATTGGAAAAGACGTAGAATTCATCAAGGTAGGTGACATCGTTTCAGTCCCTTTCAACGTTTCCTGCGGACGGTGCAGAAACTGTAAAAATGGAAATACCGACGTCTGCGAGACCGTTAATCCGGATGCTCCTGTTGGCGCTTATGGGTTTGACCTGGGAGGCTGGTTAGGTGGCCAATCTGAATATTGTCTTATCCCCTATGCTGACTTTCAGCTCCTTAAGTTTCCAGATAGAGAACAAGCGCTGGAAAAGATTTTAGATCTCACATTAGTATCTGACATTCTCCCAACAGGATATCATGGCGCGTATGCTGCTGGTGTTACAACAGGATCTACTGTTTATATTGCTGGTGCTGGACCAGTGGGACGCTGTGCTGCAGAATCAGCAAAGCTTCTTGGAGCTTCCTGCGTTATTGTGGGAGATATGAACAAGGAGCGGTTGGAACTTGTCAAACAGGCGGGAATGGAAACTGTTGATCTTACCCTTGATGCCAGTGTAGCAGAACAGATCGAACAGATTCTCGGAGTACCGGAAGTGGATGCCGGTGTGGATGCCGTAGGTTATGAGGCACATGGACATGGTGATGAAGACTACAAAAAAGAAAATCCCAATGCAGTTATCAATGATCTTTTCGATGTTGTCCGCGCAAGCGGAGGTATAGGGATTCCAGGTATCTATACTCCTTCTGACCCAGGAGGACGTGATGAGAACGCTAAGCACGGTAAACTGACTGTCGACTGGGGAAAAGGTTGGCTTAAGTCATTGCATATTCAAACGGGAATGGCTCCAATTGGACGTTACAACTATCAAATTATGCAGGCCATTCTATGGGGCCGTATCTCGATGAAAACGATCATGAACCCGCAGGTTATCAGTCTTGACGAAGCACCACAAGCCTATAAAGACTTTTCGGATGGTTCAAGCAAAAAGTTTATTATCGATCCACATGGCATGATAAAAAACCGTTCGTAAACTCATGTAGAGCGAAAATAAAAAGTAAAGGTGGGGCATCGAATAAATGTCCCACCTTTTTTTAATTTCTCAGCTTAACCAATTACATACCTATTTAACGCGCACTTTGCGTTAATCAGTGTCTATATTGGCCCGGAGAAAGCCCCTCAAGCCTTTTAAAAATTTTAATGAAATGATTCACATTATTAAAACCTGATGCATAACAGGCTTCGGTCACAGTAACGGAACTGTCAGCCATTATTTTTTTTGCATGGTCTATGCGTGTACGCAGAACAAATTCCAGTGGAGTTATGCCCAGTATATTTTTAAAATATTGATAAAAAGATGATTGGCTCAAACAGCATTCTCTTGCCATCTTTTCAACAGTTATTTTTTCCGTAAGATGCTTATGCACATAATTGATTGCCGGTTGAATTCGATTGTCATACATTGATTGATTGCTGTTCACTGACAAACGGTTCTGGGTCTGAAGAAGCCTTAATAGAAGTACTTTAAGAGACAGGTCCGCAATTGCCTCTTTTGCAAAACCTTCCTCCATACTAAGGTTAACAAGCTTATTGAGACTTGCTACCAGCTCCATGCTATTCTCGAAATGCTGATGCGAAAAATCAAGTTTCCATTCAAAAGGTGCCTGATGATTTGAATATCTCTCATTTAGATAGTCAAGATTTTTGTGAACAGTATTCCAGTCCAGTGTAAGAGTGATACATTGCACGGGACGATTTTCATCTGCGTCTGGAAAACCTACATTCATGGTTAGTCCGTCAGGAAGGATCACACTTTGACCGGGCAGAAAGTCAAATGCCTCCTGACCCTCCACGGACATCACTTTTTTACCTCTCATCATACTTGAAACCACCAATCCACCACTATATGAAAGTATTACATTGTCACTTTTATGAAATGTTTCAAATATGTTGAGCTCACAGTTCGGAAGATTAAAAGTCCTCCGGTGCTCCAGTCTGGAATCCAATTTAGAACTGTCGCTTAAATTTACGGGAGTTATCCGATAAGATTTCATACTTAAGTCTTTATATATTTACTATTGACCAAATAAAATTTACTTAATCCCAATTTTCGCAGCCGCCAGATTTGATCGCAGTGTGCCATACATTTCGGATCTGCACCTGTTAAATCACTTTCTGGAAATAATACAGTAAGCCAGGAGGGATAAATTGACCAGAACGGCAAAGGCATTCGATAGGATGATCTGCCAATCTTGTTTCATGATTCCATACCAGACCCACAGGGAAAGGCCTGAAAGTAAAACAATAAGTGTTAAGATTGAAATGTCATCCGCATTTCTGGTTCTTATCACCTTTATCAATTGGGGCATCATTGCAAATGAAGTTAAGACACCTGCAATGAGTCCAATTACGTCTGTATTCATACGACATATTTATTTTGTTAATAGCGGACATTTCGTCCTTTAATTTTCATTTTTTAAACATAGGCAGCCAAATATTTAGCTGTTTTGCTTTGCTTATTCTTAGCTACATCCCTGGGAGCTCCTTCAGCAATTATCTTTCCGCCATCTTTACCCGCACCGGGTCCCAGATCTATAACCCAGTCACTGGAAGCCACAACATGCATATCATGTTCAACCGTAATCACCGTATTTCCGGCATCAACCAAAAAATTCAGCTGACCTATCAATTTTTCCACATCAGACGGATGCAGTCCTGTCGTTGGTTCGTCCAAAACGTACAAGGTTTTCCCTTTTTGCGTACGCTGCAGTTCCGATGCCAATTTGATACGCTGTGCTTCTCCCCCGGATAATTCTGTGGCCGGCTGTCCAAGACGTATATAACCCAAACCGACCTGTCTGAGGACTTCAAGACTTTGCCTTAAAGACCTGTCGCTGCTGAAAAAATCCCAGGCCTGATCCACAGTCATGTCCAAAACTTCGGCAATATTTTTATCGTCATACTTTACTTCCAGTGTTTTGTCATTATACCGGGTTCCCTTACAGGTCGGACATGGTGTATAAACACTGGGAAGGAATAACAGTTCTACCATAACAAATCCTTCTCCTTTGCAGTGTGCACATCGTCCCTTGGCTACATTAAAAGAAAAACGTCCCACATCATACTTCCTTTTTTTGGCTAGCTCAGTTTCAGCAAATAATTGCCTTACCCTGTCAAACAGCCCCGTATAAGTTGCCAGATTTGAACGTGGTGTTCTGCCAATTGGCTTTTGGTCAACTCGTACCAGCCGTTTGATGTGTTCCATGCCGGTTGTGATAACGCCTGAAGTATGAATATTGGTTTCCTGTGATAGTTCAGGCTGTTCATCACTACTTTCCTCCATATCCTGTCCCAAATAATCCGATATCAGCTCTACCAGTGCCTGACTTACCAGACTGCTTTTACCTGACCCTGAAGTACCTGTAATACTGGTGAGAACGCCCAAGGGAATTGACACGTCCAGGTTTTGGATATTATTTCTGGTGACATTGATCGCACGCAGCCAGTGTTCAGCTTTCCTGACAACCTCTTTGGTGACAGGAACCGGATCAATATAATGACGGGTTACCGACCTTTCTACAGATTGCAGTCCTTCCAGGGGACCGCTATATAATATTTCCCCGCCATTGGCTCCCGCCTGTGGCCCAACATCCACAACCCAGTCACAATGCCGGATAATGTCCACCTCATGCTCTACGATAAACATTGAATTGCCTGCATCTTTCAATTTTATCAAAACAGCCAACAAGGCTTCTGTATCTGCAGGATGAAGACCCGCAGAGGGTTCATCCAGAACGTAAATTACGCCAAACAGATTTGAGTGTACCTGTGTCGCCAGCCTTAACCGCTGTAACTCGCCGGGGGAAATACTTGGCGTGCTCCGCTCCAGCGAAAGATACCCCAGACCGAGATCAATCATGATTTTTAGCCGTGCAACGAGATCGATCGCAATATTTTGGGCAACGATAGCTTTCTCAGGATGTTTATCCTTATCTTTAGATAAAAATCTACCCTCCGCATATGGGGTAAAAATGGCCATCAGCTGAGATAACGACTGATTGGATAGATCAGCGATGTCGAATCCCTCAAATTTTACAGCCAAAGATTCTTTTTTTAATCTCTTTCCGTGACATTCCGAACATTCCGTATTCAGCATATACTGTGATACCCGCCTCTTCATCATCTGACTGTTGGTATTTGCAAATGTTTGCAGAACATAGCGTTTGGCACCGGTAAAAGTTCCCATATAACTTGGCGGCAATTTCATTTTCACTGCCCGGTTTACCTCCGCTGCAGACAGCCCTGAATAAACGGGTACTGTAGGTGTTTCATCGGTAAACAGGATCCAGTCCCGTTCTTTTTTCGGCAGATCCTTCCACGGCTTATCGACATCAAATCCTAAAGTCATCAAAATCTCCCGGAGATTTTGCCCTTGCCAAGCCGAAGGCCAGGCAGCCACAGCCCGTTCACGTATTGTCAGGGAATCATCCGGTACCATCGATTTTTCTGTGACATCGTAGATGCGTCCGATACCATGGCATACAGGACATGCTCCTTCCGGCGTGTTGGGAGAAAATCCTTCTGCATAGATGATAGACTGTTTGGGCGGATAATCCCCTGCCCGGGAATATAACATCCTCAATAAATTGGAAATAGTCGTTACACTTCCCACTGTAGAGCGGACGGTAGTTCCTCCCCTGCTCTGTTGCAGGGCAACAGCCGGGGGAAGTCCATGAATGGCACTGACTTCCGGAACATTCATTTGATTAAATAAACGTCTTGCATAGGGTGAAACTGATTCCAGATATCTTCGCTGTGCTTCCGCATAGATCGTACCGAATGCAAGAGAAGATTTACCGGAACCCGATATCCCCGTAAACACGACAAGTTTATTTCTCGGAATATCGACATCAACATCTTTTAGATTGTGTTCCTTGGCTCCCCTGACACGTACAAAACCCTCGGAATTCTGTTCGCTTGGACTTTGATCTGAAAGGCCTCTCTTATTAGAGCCTTCTGTATTTTTACCAAAAATTTTCATAAAATAATGCTTTAAGGTTACATAAGATAAAATCCCTGCGGCTCAATCGGATCTGGGATTTCCTTCTCATTTAATAGTTGACGGATATTGATCTTTATCGTTCGTGAAAGTGCGGTCATAGGCGTATCCGTAGGGCTGTTGCTGAAAGGATCCTGAAGCCTATGCGCTAGCATTTCCAAGAAAAAAAACATCATCGAAACCGAAATAAGAATGACAACCTGCAGCACAATGTTTAAGTGGAACGAGGATGACAGACTCAGAAAAACGGCAAACAAATAGATGGCGGCATGCAATATCTGCCCAAATGTGGGTGGAAAAACGGTATTTTTAATCCGCTCTGCCCTCCCCATCGATGCTACCAGATCATTTAATGTTTTTTCTATCTGAAGCAGAGCAAATTCATTCAGCAGGTTTTCATCGTAAAGTTTTTTCAAGCATCCATTCTGTAATTGACTGATCGCAAGGGGAACATTTGAATGTTCTCGGAGCTTTTTAATTTCCTCTTCGCTGAGCAAATCTTCCAGAACAGGCCAAATTTCCTGCCGCCTCAATGATCTTTCTAAGGCTCTGCACCAGCCAATCTGATAATGGGAAATTTTAGCCACATCTACGTTTTCAGTTTTCACATAAAGCTGGAGCTGCAGGATCAGAGAACGGCTGTCATTTACGATTGCTCCCCAGATGGTACGGGCTTCCCACCACCGGTTATAGGACTGGTTGATTTTATACGATAACAGAATCGAGATCGCAATACCCAATGTTGTCGCTATCTGAATGGAAATATCCGGCGCATAATCTGGTAAATAATATGGTAATAGACCAAAAGTAACCCCCAGAAGGGCAACTGTAAACAATTGTACCTTAATTTCATTTAATAGAAATTTAAATGGAACTCTGCGGTTTATTATCATGGGACTTTCTATTTAACATTATTATTACTATACAATTCAAAATAAGAATTTCCGATTCCAATTTAATAAATATAGCTCCAAAATATCAAATGGAGGAAAGTGATCCACCCTAAATTAAAGGGTAAACCACTTTCTTCATCAAACTTGTTTAATTCTGATAGATATCGCCTTCAAAAGAAGCATTGTAAAGATCTTTTAAGTCCTGTAAAGTCGGTTTACGCGGATTGAAACCTGTACATGGATCTTCTAAAGCATTTTTGCTGATGAAATCCAGATTTTTCTCCCAGTCTTCACGGGAAATACCGAATGCTTTAAGTGAACCTATGTTGTTGACGGACGCTCTAAGTTTCTCAATTTCCTGAGCCAGCTCCTCTGCTGATGTCCTGCCAACAATTTTGGCCAGATCAGGGTATCTGTTTGTTGCTGTCTGATTGTAACGGATCACATTTGGAAGGAATATCGCGTTGGCTGCACCATGGGGAATACCATAAAGGGCACCAACTTGATGCGATAATGAGTGTACAATACCCAACCATGCATTATTAAAAGCTAAACCTCCCATAAATGAAGCATCGTGCATGTTTTGACGAGCCTTGATATTGCCCGGATTATTCACCGCTTCTTCCAGATTCTGAAAAACAATTTCCAGACCTCCTTTTGCCAGTACATCTGCATAGTTGTCTTCAATATTCGACACATAGGCTTCCACACAATGTGTCAAAGCATCCAGCCCCGTATTTGATGTGATGTGAGCCGGCATTGAAGCACATATTTCTCCATCTACAATTGCAATATCCGGAGTTAGCTCGTAAGAAACGATCGGATACTTCACCCCTTTTTCTCTATCAGTGATAACCGCCAGACCTGTTGTTTCTGTTCCGGTACCACTTGTAGAAGGGATCGCTACAAATTTAGCCTTCTGGCGTAATGTCGGAACAGTGAAAGGTTTTGTCATTGCCTCAAAATCGGCATCGGGATATTCATAGAAGACCCACATCATTTTTGCCGCATCGATTGCAGAACAGCCCCCAAGACCAACAATCCAGTCCGGTTCAAAATCACGCATCACTGCAGCTCCCTTAAGACTTGTTTCCGAAGACGGATCTTCTTCAACACCGTCAAAAACAGCAGTTTCAAGTCCTGCTTCGTTTAAATAGGAAAGTGCTCTATCTAAGGTCCCACTTCTTTTCATTGATTGTCCACCAGTTACAATGATCGCTTTCTTTCCTGAAAGGTTCTTTAATTCTGATAAACTTCCAGCTCCGTGAAATACTTCGCTGGCAACAAATAACTTGCTCATATTTTATTTTAAATTTCTTATACAAAAGTACTGCAATGACAGACGCTGATGTTATACATTGAATATTATATGATATACATTTGCTCCCTTATGAATAAACAACTGAAATTAAAACAAAAAGGCAGACAACAACCATTATTCTATTCAAAATCAAATACTTTACACTGAGCACAACATTCATTTTTATACATTTAATCACTGACATACAGCATATAGCGTACTGTATTAAGTATAAAAAGCAGAAGTTTATTACTTCTGCTTTTTATACTCGGAGTAAAACCTATCCTGAATCAGCGCCAGGACTTATATTGATTGATCAACCCATTGGTAGATGAGTCGTGGCCCTGAACCTGGTGATCCTCCTGAAGTTCAGGTAAGATAGCATTAGCTAATTGTTTACCAAGTTCAACACCCCATTGATCAAAGCTGAAAATGTTCCAGATGACTCCTTGCACAAAAATTTTATGTTCATAAAGAGCGATCAGTTTACCCAATGATTTTGGCGTTATCTTTTTCAGCAAAAATGAATTTGTCGGACGGTTTCCCTGAAATACCTTGTATTTACGCTGCTGCTCGATTTCATCAGCCGATTTTCCTGATCCCTGCAATTCGGTTATCACTTCCTCCGCTGACTTTCCGTTCATCAGTGCTTCGGTCTGCGCAAAAAAATTGGACAATAGTATTTTATGATGTTCTCCCAGCGGATTTAAACTCTGAGCAGGCGCGATGAAATCCGAAGGTATCAGCTTAGTCCCCTGATGAAGTAACTGATAAAACGCATGTTGTCCATTGGTACCGGGTTCGCCCCAGACTATAGGTCCTGTCTGATAATCAACTACATGACCGTTACGGTCGATATATTTACCATTGCTCTCCATATCCCCCTGTTGAAAATAGGCCGCAAAACGGTGCAGGTATTGATCATACGCAAAAATACCCAAGGTCTCAGCACCATAAAAATTGATATACCAGATCCCCAAAAGAGCCATGATTACCGGAATGTTCTTTTCAAAGGGAACATGCTGAAAATGCTCGTCGGCCTCATGGGCACCCTCCAATAACGCCTGGAAATTATCATATCCTATTCCAAGACTGATGGATAGTCCTATTGAGGACCATAATGAATATCTGCCCCCTACCCAGTCCCAGAACACAAACATATTACGCGTATTGATTCCGAACTTTTCCACCTCAGCTTCATTCGTACTCAGCGCAACAAAATGTTTTTCGATATCTTTTATTTCAGCCCCCGCCTCAAGCAGCCAAGAACGCGCACTATGGGCATTGGCCATGGTTTCCTGGGTGGTAAATGTTTTGGAAGCAATAAGAAAAAGTGTAGTTTCAGGATTAACATGCTTAAAGACCTCAGAAATGTGCGTACCATCGACATTCGATACAAAATGCAGATTCAGAGGCGTTTTATATGCTTTTAAAGCCTCCGTTACCATGACGGGGCCGAGATCTGACCCACCGATCCCGATATTGACAACATCAGTTATCGCCTTTCCCGTATATCCGGTCCAGCTTCCCGAAAGTACATCCTGTGTGAAATTTTTCATCTGGTCCAGTACTTCATGAACCTGGGGTATGATATTCACTCCATCAACAGTAACTACCGCATTTTTTGGCTGGCGCAGTGCTGTATGCAGAACAGGCCTGCCCTCCGTTGCATTGATCTTGTCTCCAGCGAACATTTTATCAATCGCCTGGTCTAGTTTCACCTCTTTTGCCAGCTCCAGCAAAAGGTTCAGCGTCTCTCCAGTAATTCTGTTTTTTGAATAATCAAACAGTACATCGCCCCATTGCACTGAAAACGTGGAGAAGCGATGGGGATCTTCTATAAACAAATTGCGGATCTGCACATCTTTTATCATCTGGAAATGTGCCGTAAGCTTCTGAAAAGCCGCTGTATCTTTTAAATTAACCGTTGGTAACATATGCTTAAGATTTATGTTACAAACCTAGTTCAATTCTCCGGCGGTCACGCAACCAACTTATACCTATGTCTTATACATTTGCGCCAATTGCTGCTGCAGGTCCGTGGGTGTTTCATCAAGCTTAGCCTTAACAAACTTATTAAGTGCAGCGGGTGAGTTGAAGCCAAGTTCGAAAGCAATTTCTTTATGGGAATAGCTGGAGAGCAGCAACAGCTGCTTGATCTCATTCATGATCCTTGCGTGGATGGTTTCGATCGAGGTCAGCCCCGCGGTTTTCTTGGTGATCTCATTTAATTTTTTGGGTGAAATCAGCAATTTTTCCGCATACCAGCTTACTGTACGTTCTGTCTTGTAATACCGCTCCAGTAATTCTAAAAATTTCCCATAGAGTTTTGTATTTTCATTGGTCAGTTTATTCTTGTCCCACTTCGTGTGGACAAACTCGACCAGCTTAAGTAACGTTATCTTGATGTAAAACCGTGCCTGTTCTTTCTTTACCGATGTTAGGTCATGGTATAGTTTTTCTATCTGATCCAACAGCAACTCTACTTCCTTGGTCTCCGCTACGGGCAGTTCAATATGATTGAGTTTGACAGAAATGTTGTGATTGTAAATACTCAGCTCATTTTTAAGGATATCCGAACAGAACAGCACTTCATCAAACAGGATCATCTTGCCCTCAAAGTTGCTGCTGATCTGTTCTTTTGATGATAGCTGTCCAGGAAATATAACACAGATGTTATTTTCCGTCACATCGTACCGACGGTCCTCTACCTGCATTTTCATTTTGCCTTTTTTAACAAATAATAGACAAAAATGGTCTTTTGTATGCGGTTCCCTATATTCCTCCAGTGCATTCCTGTCCAATTCAAAAATATGAAAGGGCGTGATTGCCCTTTCAGAATTATGCTGAATATCTTTCAGATGATGTGTGATCATATTTATTTTTTATATTAAATATTGCCGTGCAAATATTTTGCTGCTTTTTTGTCTACCAAAAATAATAATTCTCCCTGAGATGGCGCAAGCAATTGTGCCGGGTATATTCTGGGGTTATAAGGTCCCTCGATAACCTCTTTGAGAGCTTCCGCCTTCGTTTCTCCAAAAGAGATCACGAGTAGTTTTCGTGCCCTGTTAAGAAAAGGGGCCGTCAGTGTAATCCTGTACATCTGCTGCTGTTCCAGATAATACGCAGTGACCCAATTTTCTGTTTCATCCAACGCCTCGGTTCCCGGAAACAACGAGGCAGTATGCCCATCTTGTCCCATTCCAAGAAGGATGAGATCCATTCTGCCATCACTTCCCAGCATTTCTTTTAATAATACATTATATACAGCAGCAAAATCCTCTGCTGTTATACCGTCCCGGTACATGGGAAAGACATTGACCGGCCGAACAGGCACTCTGTCCAAGAGCTGCTCATAGGACATCCTGGCATTGCTCAGGTCATTGTCAAGTGGCACCCACCTTTCATCTCCCCAGAAGATCAGTACTTTGGCCCAGTCGATCTGGTTTTTATACTGATCTTCCGATAATAACCTATACAGGCCTTCCGGTGAAGATCCGCCCGTCAGTGCAACAGCAAAATATCCTTTCTGCCTAATCGCTTCATTTGCAGAACTGATAAAAACCGCTGCAGCTTCTTTGAAAATTTCTTCTGTGGTCGCAAATATATTAAGCATCTTGTTCCTTTTTAAATTTTTCGGCAGAAGTAGATAACCAGTGATGCCCCTGTCTCTTCAATAAATCATCCGCAGCTGCAGGCCCCGCACTTCCAGCAGCATACGTGTCCATCTTTGGCGAATTTCCGCTTTCCCAGGCGGCCTGAATATTAGAGATAACATCCCAGGCCTCCTCCACCTGATCCGAACGCATAAAAAGAGTAGAATCCCCGTCAAGAGCATCCAAGAGTAAGGTTTCATAAGCTTCAGGAGTTTCCGATGAACATTCAAAATAGTCGAATACCATTTCAGCCGGTTTCAGCTTCATGTCCAGACCTGGTTTTTTGGTCATGAACGACAGCCTGACGTCCATTTCTGGCTGGATATTGATCACCAGTTTATTGGGGAACAGAATATTCAGATCATCTCGAAATGTCGTGCACGGGACGTCTTTGAAACTGATCACGATGGAAGATTTTTTTTCCTGCATGCGCTTGCCCGTCCGCATATAGAACGGTACCCCGCGCCAGCGTTCATTGTCAATGTAAAACTTCATCGCAACATATGTTTCGGTATTTGAGTTTGGATTCACTCCGGGTTCTTCCAAATAGCCAGGTTTCTTTTTACCGTCAATCTCTCCCTCGATATACTGTGCTCTTACCGTATAATGTCCGATATCCTCAAGATTCATCCTTCTGACACTTTTGAGCACATCTACTTTACGGTCCCTGATCTCTGACGATTCAAATGCAGCGGGAGCTTCCATGGCAATCATGCAGAGAATCTGCATCAAATGGTTCTGGATCATATCACGGAGAGCACCCGACCCATCATAGTATCCGCCCCGGTCTTCAACGCCGACAGTCTCCGCAACGGTAATCTGTACAGAATCGATATAATTATTATTCCACAATGGCTCAAAAATGGTATTTCCAAAACGGAAAGCCAGGATATTCTGTACATTCTCTTTTCCAAGGTAATGATCGATCCGGTAGATCTGCTCTTCCTTAAAAGTCTGCGAAAGGAGCTTATTGAGCGCTACGGCCGAAGCCTTATCATACCCAAAAGGTTTTTCAATGATCATCCTGTCCTGATCAACATTCTCGGTCAGACCTGCATTTTTTAAGCTATTCGATACCGTTTCAATAAAACTGGGTGCCACTGAAAGGTAAAACAGACGGTTGGATCTGATCCCCAAGTTTACATCAATGGTATCAAGTTCATTTTTCAACCGGATAAAAGATTCCTCCTGTGTTATATCAAATCTGATAAATTTAATTTTCTCACTGAAATTATTCCATTGTTCCTGGGAGAATTTTTGGATTCTTGAAAATGTCCTGATATTTTCAAGGATATAATTCCTGAATTCTTCCTGTGTCTGTTCCGTTCTTCCCAGTGAAAGAACTTCAAATTCCTCGGGAAACCAACCCTCCAGGAACAGATTGAAAAATGCAGGAAATAATTTTCTTTTCGCCAAATCTCCTGTTGCCCCAAAAACTACGATAGAGGTTGGCTTTTTATCATTATTTTTCATTTTATTTAATTTTAAGATTCCCAACGGGTATGGTATACGCCTTCCTTATCAGTTCTTTCATAAGTATGCGCTCCAAAAAAATCCCGTTGTGCCTGAATAAGGTTCGTAGGCAAATTTTCTGCACGGTAAGCATCGAAATATGACAGTGCATTCATCCATGCCGAAACAGGTGTACCATTCTGAATGGCATCCCGAATGATGGACCGGATACCTGCCTGTGATGCATTTAACTTGGCAGCAATCTCCCTGTCAAGCAGAATATTTGCAAGATCCGGCTGTAAAGCGAACGCCTTTCGGAAGTCTTCCAGAAGTGTCGCACGGATGATACAGCCCCCGCGCCAGATTTTACACACGGTCTCCAGATTCAGTCCATAACCATAGGTATCAGATGCCATCCTAAGCTGGGCAAGCCCCTGTGCGTATGTGCTAATAATGGCGAAATAAAGACCGGCCTTCAGATGTTCCAGATCAACAGGATCAACTTTTGACGTATTTTGCCAGGTCAGCAGTTTCGATGCCTTAATCCTTTCCAATTTATATTTAGACATGTCCCGCATATTGACAGCAGCGTCGATCACAGGCACGGGTACCTGAAGATCCATTGCATTTTGAGATGTCCATTTACCTGTCCCTTTGGATTTAGCCCAGTCTGAAATCAGTTCCACCAGGAAAGTATTCTCTTCTTTTCGCTTTAGAATAGCTCCGGTAATTTCAATGAGAAAGGAATTCAGTTCTTCCCTATTCCACTGTTCAAATGATTCCTGTATCACTTCATGCTCCAGATGATAGACATTCTTCATTATATCATAGGTCTCTGCAATAAGCTGCATAATTCCATATTCTATACCGTTATGAACCATCTTCACATAGTTGCCCGCTGAGCCATTACCCAAAAATTCAACGCATGGTGCATCATCAACTTTTGCAGCAATTGCTTCAAAAATGGGGCGTAATCGCTCATAAGCTACCTTATCACCTCCGGGCATCATACTCGGCCCCCTTCTGGCCCCGCTCGCACCACCTGAGATTCCCATACCAAAAAAGTGGATTCCCTTTGACGAAAGCTCCTGATACCTCCTGTCGGTATCAGAAAAATAGGTATTGCCCCCATCGATTATTATATCGCCCTCATCCAGCAAGGGAAGTAAAGTTCCTATTGCCCCGTCAACAGCAGAACCCGCAGGAACAAGGAGCATTATTGCTCTCGGGCTTTCCAGAGATTTAACAAAGGATTCCGGATCAACGGTTGCAAAAATCTGATGGTCTTTCTGTGCTTCATTCTGCAATGAACCGGCCTTCTCCTGATCCATATCCAGCCCGGCCACAGCAAATCCATGATCCGCCATATTGAGCAATAAATTTCGGCCCATCACACCCAGGCCTACTATACCAAAATTATATGTCTTCATTTTCTAAATCTTTAAATATTCTATTTATATCATTCTTCACTACAGTTAAAAGTTGAGCAGATTAGATTTGCAGTATAAAGTCTTCCCTGTTAGTACAGAGAAGACTTCGAAGGATAGTCCGACTTTCTGATTTATGCTGTGATGGCTTCTTTCAGGGCTTTAGCTGCTGCAGCTGGATCCTGGGCACCATAGATGGCTCCCCCGGCAACAGCTACTGCTGCACCAGCAGCCACGACATCTTTAATCGTGTCAAGATTTACACCACCGGCAATCGAAAAAGGAACCTGTGCCTCACGGCCCTCACCGATAAGTTTTTGCACGTTATAACCCGGCTGAGCCTGTTCATCAAGGCCGGCATGCAACTCAACAAATGCCACACCAAAGGCTGTAACTTCTTTGGCACGTTGTACACGGTCTTTTACGCCGATCGTATCAACTACTACTTGTTTACCGGCTTTTTTTGCAGCTTCTACTGCACCTTTGATCGTGGAATCATCAACAGCACCCATTACGGTTACCAGATCCGCACCTGCATTGAATGCCATTTCTGCTTCTAATGCACCTGTATCAGCTGTTTTCAGATCCGCAAAGACCAATTTATCAGGATGCGCGGATTTCATTGCGGTGATCACTTTTAGACCTTCAGCTTTGATTAAAGGTGTTCCCAGCTCGATGATATCCACATAAGGTGATACTTTTGCAGCCAAATCAAGGGCTGCTTCTGTAGTCAATAAGTCAATCGCTACTTGTAACTTAGTCATAATATAAAATTTTAATATTTATTTAATTGTATTTCTCGTTATTCAAGATTGGCATGTTTCGGCCAGAGCTCCTCTTTTGTCAGGCCTGAATCTCTCCACAGTGTCATAAATACAGCATCAAGGACCCAAAGGACAGACTGTTCAAAGAGACTTCCAGCATACTGACGGGACGCTGATTCTCCAAAGTCCGTCTTCACCGCCGCATTAACAAGCACCACATGGTCTGAAAGGCTAGCAATTTTGCTATTCGAATCCGCTGTAATGCCTATTACAGTTGCATATTGTTTTTTTGCCTTTTCAGCGGCGATTACAAGTGTCGGCGTGCTTCCAGAACCGGAGCCTACCAGCAGAAGATCGTTCTCTAAGATTGCGGGCGTAGTTGTTTCACCCACAACATATACATTTAAGCCTAGATGCATAAATCTCATGGCAGCCATCTTCAGTGCTAAGCCTGTACGTCCGGCACCTGCAAAAAATATACGGTCCGCTTTCTTTAAATTGTCTTCCAGTGTCTGTAGCGATACCGGATTCAGCACTGATGAAATCGCTTTAATTTCATCCAGGATTATATTTAAATTATTTATTGAACTATTCTCTTCCATTTTCTGTAGTAAGGATATTTTATCATCAGATCTTCTGATTTGATAATACAAAGGTATGTTGCCTGAGACGCATGATATTATACATATAACATTATATAATATACATTTGCGACCTTCCTGACCACTGTAAAAGAGCGGGTTATATTTTAATAATACTGTATTGTATAGGGAGTGGTGTCGCTGAACTCAGAAAAAAGATAACTGTGCCTGATCAATAACAGTCCGACGCACATTATGGTCTTACCAAACTATTTTATGTCTAGTAGTCAAACATTAAATTCCAGAGCTTTAGTTTACGGATCAATGAAACATTGATTTTCCCGGAACACCGGCAAACCGTGAATTAGTTTTTTAATTATATTTGTGTTACAACTAACTAACAGGAAACTTATGTCAAAAGGCCTTTTTATATTACACTCATAGTATATTCCCGCAGGAGACCAGCCGGATGCTATCGCAAGACTTGTTTCGGGAATTGAATCTGGAGCTACCCACCAGACACTCAAAGGTATCACAGGTTCAAGAAAGACCTTTACAATGGCAAACATTATCCACCAGCTAAAGCGTCCGACCTTGATTCTTGCACCTAACAAGACCTTGACTGCTCAGCTATATGATGAAATGAAGCAATTTTTTCCAGAGAATGCTGTTGAGTTTTTCGTCTCATATTATGATTATTTTCAGCCTGAGATGTATCTGCCCGGCAGTGACCGTTTCGTTGAAAAAGATTCTTCCATTAACGAACATTTGGAAAGACTCCGCCTTTCCACCACAAAATCCCTTATTGAACGCAGGGATACTATTGTTGTCGCATCGGTTTCGTCCATTTATGGGCTTGGAGCACCCAGCGATTATAGCGCATTACAGGTTCGCCTGTCGCTGGGAATGACAGTTCAGATAGACCAGCTGGAGCAGGGCCTGGCACATTTACAGTACAGCCGTACGGAGCGTGCCCTGAAACGTGGTAACTACCGGATCGAAGGAGATATCATAAAAATTTTTCCCGCTGATTCAGAATACAGGGCCATACAAATCGTTCTTAGTTACGGGATAATCACTTCACTAAAGTTTATTGATGCCGCTTCAGGCAAAGAGCTTGAAGATATAACAGCGTATTCAGTTTCGCCCAAAACTCTAATTGCACCTTCAAAAATACAGGCAACAGCAGCAGCGGACCAGATTATGACCGAACTTGATGAGCGTGTTGCACAGCTCAACAACGAAAATAGACTAGAAGAAGCTGACCGTCTTTACCAGCGTATTACCGATGATGTGGAAATGCTCCGTACTGCCGGATACTGTTCTGGTATGGAGAACTACGCAAGCTTTTTTAGTGGCCGTGATCCCAAACTGCCGCCCGTTACCCTTCTGGATTATTTACCGAAGGATGGCCTGCTGTTTATAGATGAATCACACGTTATGATTCCGCAGATTTCGGCAATGTACAAGGGCGATCAGGCGCGTAAAGATACCCTGATAGATTATGGTTTTAAACTTCCTTCATCAAAAAACAACCATCCCCTTAGTTTTGAAGAATTTGAGAAGATCAAACCGCAGACTATCTTTGTTTCGGCCACCCCCGGTAATTATGAGCTGAAAGTTTCAGAGGACCGCGTTGTTGAACAGGTTGTCAGACCCACTGGACTCCTCGATCCCATTGTGGAGGTACGGCCATCAGCAAATGATATTGACGATCTGCTGGGCGAAATAAAAAAATGTGTGGATTCGGGCAACCGTGTTTTGATCACCACGCTGACAAAAGCCGCCGCCGAAGAACTCAGTGGCTATATCCAGAGCGAAGGTTTCCGCGTGAGATATCTACACTCGGATTTTAAGACCTTAGAAAGAACTGAAATTCTCAATGATCTCAGAGCCGGAGAATTCGACATCCTGATAGGTATCAGTCTGTTGCGGGAGGGGCTCGACATTCCGGAGGCTTCACTGATTGCAATACTTGATGCTGACAGGGCTGGATTTCTGCGGTCAGCAAGTGCACTTATACAGATGATTGGCCGTGTAGCACGTAATGTCAACGGAAAAGCTATTATGTATGCCGACAAGATCACCCCGGCAATGAAGGCAGCTATTGACGAAACCGAAAGTCGCCGAAAACGCCAAATTGCTTTCAACGAAGAAAATCATGTTTGTCCCGTTTCCTCCAGCCGTAGACCAAATGCGGAGGAACCCCGCGAAGGAAAAAACTTCACCCACACAGAAGCATTTTGTCAGAATCTTGAGGAGCTCTGCGAAAGGATAACTGAACTGGAACGTCAGCTTGTTGCTGCATCAGACGATCATGATGAAAAACTGACAGATGAAATCCGCCTTAAATTAGACGGTCTCTATAGACAGTTCATCTATATCTAAGTATTCGCATCCGATAGTTTTTAACGATACTGAGGGGCTTAGATCCCGCTAAATATATCATACAAAGATGCAATAACGCTGCACTATATAGAATTGCACATTAAAATAATGTGCAATTCTATATAGTGTTGAATTAGTTGTAGGATCCTTCTACACCATCAAGTTTAGGAATATTATTTTTGCAAAATGGAAGAAAAATTTATTTTTTATCTGATCCTTGCAGTATTGATTACTCTTTTGATTATTCTGGCAAGAAAGATCAGGATCGCTTATCCTATTTTACTAGTATTGGCAGGATTAGCTGTTAGCTTCATTCCCAGTGTCCCGGTTATAACAATTGATCCCGAGCTAATTTTCATTATATTCCTACCTCCCCTGCTCTACGAATCAGCATGGAATATTTCATGGAAAGAGCTGTGGAAATGGCGCAGGATTATCAGCAGTTTTGCCTTTTTGGTTGTATTCTTCACTGCCTTCGCAGTTGGAGTTACCGCTTGGTATTTTATTCCCGGTTTTACCCTGGCCCTGGGTTTTTTATTGGGTGGAATTGTATCGCCGCCGGATGCCGTAAGTGCGGGGGCAATTCTTAAAAATGTGAAAATACCCAAAAGTTCCGCCGCTATTCTGGAGGGCGAAAGCCTACTGAATGATGCCTCGTCATTGATCATATTTCATTTTGCCATAGCCGCAGTAATGACCGGACATTTTGTTTGGTATGAAGCTTTGGGAAGCTTTTTCTGGATGGTGATCGGTGGCGTGGGAATTGGTATTCTGACAGGAAAAATCTTTATGGAAGTACATAAAAAACTGGATACAGATGTTAATATAGATACCATTTTAACGCTCATTGCTCCCTACATTATGTACCTTGCGGCTGAAGAAACTCACGCTTCCGGTGTATTGTCTGTTGTATCGGGAGGACTGTTTCTGTCCTATAACCAGCATAAGTTTTTGAGCAGTTCTTCCAGATTACGGACAATAAGTGTGTGGAACTGCCTGGGCTTTATACTAAACGGTACAGTCTTCATGATGATCGGTCTTGACCTTCCCCAGATTATTGCAGAGCTTGAAAATGTAAGCATTTCAAAAGCTATCGGATATGGTGTCTTGATTACCGGCGTTGTAATACTTATCCGGTTTATCTCTTCTTATGCCGCCGTAATTGCGACATTCATTGCAAGAAAATTTACGACGGTCGCAGCTGCCCAGAACCACGGATGGCAATTCCCGGTTTTCTTTGGCTGGTCAGGGATGCGCGGAGTGGTTTCTTTAGCTGCAGCACTTTCTATTCCGGTTTATATGGATAACGGTCAGCTTTTCCCGGAAAGAAGCCTCATTTTATTTGTCACTTTTGTAGTCATCCTATTAACTCTTGTTGTTCAGGGATTAACTCTCCCCCTTCTCATTAAAAAACTGAACTTACCTTCCGAAGAAAACGAAATGTCCGAAGAACAGATCAGCGCCAGTCTTTTTAAGGAAATGACAGCGGAACTGTCCATTACCTCCAGGACAAATACGGTGATAAAATCCAGGATTATCCCCATGTCATGAACATGGTAGCAAAGTGGGAGAAAAAATATAATGATGTCGAAAATGTATGCCGAACTGCTCCGTCCAAAAATCTCTATATAGATCTTTTGGAATTTCAAAGACGATGGCTGCTGAAAAAAAATGCAGAATACAAAGATCTGGATGAGGATATAATAAAAAAACATCTGATGCGTCTTGATCTTGAAGAAGAAAGACTACAATATTCATCTTTCTAGAATTGTAGTATAGTTGAATATTTATTGATCTTTTAATTGCAGGAATCAGTAAGGCACTGATTCCTGCATTAATTGTCATTCAAGTTTTTAACTTTTCGAGTAAAGTAATAACCTCGTTCCTATAATTTCCGCCTTTTCTTATGTTCTTTCCTTTCATTGTCTTTAACTGCTTCCCTGATCGGCTGTTTAAGTCTATTTTCCGAGATAATTTCATCAATTCCAGATTTATTCCACGACACCAACTCAGCCTTAAAGTCAAGTCTGAGGCCTGTTTCTTTCAAACCTTCCATTTCCTCCCATCCATTTCTTCGGTTCCAGCCCACCGGATCAAGGGTTCTTGAATAAGGAATTTCAACAAAAATTAAATCTATGGGGTAGTCTAGTATTTTATCCCATTCTCGATCTCCTATTTCAAAATTTTTGGGATCGTAAGGAAAGGCATAGACATTTTTATCCTCCACATACCAATCCTCCAGATCATCAAAACGTATACCCATTGTTGATAGAACATCTTTAGGCCTTAAAAGATCAATCCTTGCATCAGCATAAAAGATGTGCCCTCCAATTTCAACCGTTGGAAGTTCTCCATGTTTAATTCTTCTTGTCAGTGCCTCCTGATCGACCATGAGCTCAAAATCGGTCAGCAAAAGAATTTCCTCAACAGCCTTATTATACTTTTCTGCCATCTCCCTAGGGGCAAGCGTTACAAACTGTGGAGGAGTTATAGTTAAATTCTGTCTACTCGTCTTGTCGAAATGATCAAAGCGATATCCTTCTTCCTCCAGATCGATCATATCTTCTAATGTGTAACGGTTTTCGGGGTTGGCCCTTTCCCGAAATTCGAATTTCTCCACATCAACAATAAACTCGATTCCGTAATCTGGATCTGTATAGATCGGTAGTTCTTTTTCCATAACTCAGCTTTTATTATTTTTATTAATTTAATTGCTGAGCTAAATTCTTCCGTAGAGCTAACTTTTGGTGAATTGCAGAACATTGAGGTACCATTTTTCCTGAATTTTCCTATCCAATTCCAAAATTTCAAAATTTTGGCCGCTTTCTTTTCTTGGGATTCTCTATTGCTGATTTTTCATTTTTGATCAATAATTTTTTAGCTTCTATTTGATCTTGCGAATGGTACAGTTCAAGATATTTATTAATTGGAAGAAGCCTGCTCAATATAGAATTACTGGATATATTATTGGCTTTATCGACAAAACAGTCAATATGTTTCATTGCTTCATCTACACCTGACTGCTTCATATTGCTGGCTGAATGTTCAGATAAAGGGATGATCACCTGTGCATTATACGGTTCGTTGTTTTTTTCATAGATTATGGTCAGGTCTTTACCAGGATAGCCAGTGTCATTGCTACTCGCAATAATATAATTTCGGTATTCTTGCAGAGTAAAATCAGGATCATTTTCTGAGATCTGGATCAAGGTCTTCAGATCTGGATTTTTAACCGTAAAATCACTGTTTAGCAAAGCGGCACCATTGATCTGCTGATGTGACGGTTCGGCAATATGAAACATTTTAAGATCCTGGTAATATAGTTCAAGATCTGTGAGGAAATGAAAATTATTGATAACTGCAATTGGATCTAAGTTTGTAAGATCCGGAACTTTAAACTCTATTGAATTTTCGACCGTTTGGTCTCGAAGCAGATCGACGATACGGCCGTCATTCGTATTGCAGTATAAGTAATAGCAACTTTCATCATCAATAAAATAATCATACCGATACGCTGTTAATTTGATACTATCCAAATCGCCGTTCAGTGGTCGAAGTGAATTAGCAATGGCATCTATTTCATAAACTATACCCGCAATATCAATTTTTACGCGTTCACCAGATACCCTTCGTCTGAGGACCTCCTGATCCACGATGATGTCAAAATCAGTTTTATTTTTAATGTCATCCACACTACAGCCGTATTTCCGCATCATACCTTCCGGATCAATCTCAGCAATTCGTGGAACGCTTACTTTTACTGTTGACTGCGCAAATTCTTCCTTACTTTTTTCGGATTCATTAAAAATATCATCAGCGGGACCAAAAGATCTTTCCGTAAGAATATTTTTATTTATTTTACTGTAAAAAAATTCGTAATGGGTAAGATGATCAAGCATTTCGTTGAAAAACAACAGATTATTTGGATCATTTTTTTCAATTAGAACTAATCTATCAATATCAAATTGAAATTTGGTACCGCATAGTTCAATTTCAGGTAGGTTTGCTTCCATACTTTTTTTAATATTTAACAATATATAATTAGATCCCTCTACCCTTTTTCCGGGATTTACTCGGGGACTCAGCCTCATTATTTTCCAACCTTCTCAAAGCGACCTCAGATAAGATCTGGCCCACAATTTCTTTAATCGGCACGGGAACAGAAACAGAGGCATCTTGCTGGAGGTCTTTTTTATTGGTCACTTCTGCTAACCAATCAATATAACTTCTGGCATCATCCATATTAACCGGTTCCATTTTCCTGTATCCTGCACTTTTAGAATCATCAAGTCCGATGTAAAATCCGTAATCGGGAAAATCAAGCTTATCATAAACGATGATAATATTGTTCATTGATTTTTGGGAAACATTATTTTTATGACTGGCTATTATCCGGCCTTTGTATTCTTCGATCATATAATCGGGATCATCCTTTGCTATCATAGCTGCTTTTTTTATTGTTACTTAACAATGCCTTAAAAATTCAGTGTCAGATAAAGTCTCCGATATCAAAATTGTCCAAGGCATTATTCTGGTGCTCTTTCGGAATGTCATTATGCTTTTCCGATAACCTCTTATCCAAAAGCCTGGCAATCTTCTGCGAAGCCCCATCGATGGACTGTTGCATCATCGCAAGAAACTCCGTCCCCTCCATTTTATGGAGGATGTTACTTGTTTCTTTTTCCTGGACTGCATCCAGATTGTCCTGCTTCAACAGGTCCCCAACTTTTGTAAGTTCATCTAAAGAAACTGCCTGCCCAAAACGATCATCATCCGGTGGAATATTCTCGGTGTCGTCAGGTTCCTCATTCTTAAAACTGGAGGCATCTTCTTTTTCCCGTTCATTTCCTGTTGGATCTTCGTTGCCCTGATCCGCCTTATTTGACAACATTTGTCCGATTAACTTTTTCCTGTTGGCAAGCCAGACGGGTGCTTTTTCCTTTTCAGGAATTGTGACCTTACCTATGACATCCGGTTCAGCTATCTGCTCAACCTTTCGAAATATTTTCCGCTGTGGTTTTATGAACCTAACCTTATCGACCAGCAATAGTATTATCACGACAATTAGGCAGAACAATATTACGGTCTGTATTAAAGTTTCCATGATCTTAAAAAAGTGGCTTTGATTTGTCCTTGAACTCCCTGACGAGCATTTCTTCAAAAAGCGTGAAATGATGCCTTAATATATTATCCAGCAGCGCATATAACGGTATTTTATCCTCACCGATCACATTGGCGATCCTGGATAATCTGGTATGATGCTCTCCACTGACATAGATGCTCTTATCGCCACGTTTTTCCATCAAAGTATCTGAAAGGAAAAGCGATTCATAACTCACATTTTCATAAGTTACCTGCTGATGAACTTTAACAGTAACTTCAACCTTTCTATTTTGCTTTTTCATTTTATAAAATGGGTTTAAATTTTTTATTGAAATAGTCAGTAATCTCATCACCATATTCTCGGAAATGATTTTCCAGTATATTGTCTATATAAGAATACAGCGTTATTTTGTCCTCACGTGTCAACTGAACGATGCGCAGGAGCCGTTCGTGATATTCCGATCGGATATATACAACCTTTCCACTCCTTCCGGTTGGAAAACGGTTGACAAGAAACAGTTCTTCATAATCCATTTTTTTACCGGATCTTGGTCTGGACTTCTCAACTTTAGCCGTGGGAATTAAATCTTTATCGGTGCTTTCCTCCGGATTTGCCGCTGGTAAAGGCTCATCGCCACTCATAATGTTCATCAGGTACTCCTCATCTATGATGGGTTTCTCAAAATCTTTACGATCTTTCTTTATTGCCATCTCAGATATGAATTATTTTTAAAAATTCTTTGACAAATTCATCTACACGCGTAGCTTTCAAAGTCTGTAAGTCGGCAGGTAGCAGCGTGGACTTGAAAACATAGCTTCCTGTGTCATCAATTTCTTTCCGAAACCGCTTACTGTCCATGATCCTTGTTGCCATGCTCTTCAGTGATAATCCCTCTATTACAGTTTGATAAGAATCATAAAGACCTGTCTTTTCCCTGCCATCAACCTGATTCCAGAATAGAAAAAGTGATTGTTCAAGGGCATTTTTGTTCTGTGCGGGAAGTTTCAGGAAAACCTCACTGAATGCCAACGTACTCTCAACGACCAGTCGGTCTGCGGTAATTGGCGAAAAAATGTAGTTCATACCCTTTAAAGCACCGATAACGCCCTGTGTATTGGCAGTTCCTGGGAGATCGAAAAAAATAATATCCGGCTGAACGGAGCTGCTTTCACAGTAGTCAAAGGCTTTTTCAAGTGCGTTCTCCGCCTTACACTTTATGATCGGATAAGCTTTCTTATTGATCGTATGGAATTGTTTAACTGCCAATCTTTTATGAAAATCACTATCCATAATGGTACGCTTATCTCTTTCACGCATACCAAGAAGGCTGTGCTGTGGAAAATCGCAATCAAGTACCACGATATTATATCCAAGACGATAATGTAGAACACTCGCAAGAAGAATCGTCATTGTCGATTTACCAACTCCGCCCTTTTGCGCATAAATGCTCACCTTTAAGGTTTCTTTCTTTTTTTCCATATTATATTATTTTATAGCTTTTTAATTTTACAGTTGTATCAAAGAGCAAGACCCTAAGTTTACAGATGCATCGTAAAACAGGTGTATAGTCAGTATTACTGGTTTAAAAAAGACCTTACATAAAGGCTCATATCTTATTTGTAAATCATATGTACTTCTTAAAATATAGTAGGCTGGAAAAAAAACTTCCTCTATTTATGACCTCATATTTTACCAGTTTTATGCTTTTACGCTTTTATAGTTTTATGCTTTTATAGTTTTATGCTTTTATAGTTTTAAAACCTAATGCTTTTATTTTTTTACAATTACTTATTTTGTAAGAGGGTAAATTGACCATAGTTCTTACCGACATGCTCTATGCAAAAGAAGGCAACTGTAGGGGCTGTAAAGCAGAAGCTTTACTACCTTACCTCTTTTTACCTACGGTTTCCGAAAGCTCTTTATGATGCGAGCTTTATTCTATTCTTTCTCATATCTGTTCCCAAGAACAGAGCAAGTTGTGTTTTGAGGCACTCAAAACTCGTTTTGTGCCTCAAAACTACTTGCTCTGCCGAGGGCTGGGCAATCCTCCGAAGTCGGATTTACCTTTAAAATGTTTTAGCTGTTTTGTATGAATTTTTAGGAAAATAAAGGTCTTCTGTAGCTAGCCAATAAAACAATACTTGACTTTATAGTAAGTTCTGAAAAAAAAGGATATGAAAACAAATGGTAAAGGAGGTCGAAAACCTAAACTTGAAAAAGCGATTCATAGATACGTTTTTAGGCTTACGGATAAAGAAAATGTAAAATTTCTTAGCCTATTTGAGCAGTCGGGACTAGATAATAGAGCGAAGTTTATCGTTTCCGTACTTTTTCAAAGAAGGATTAATTCAGTTATTGTAGATCAAGGGGCTGTCGATTATTGCACTAAATTATCGCAATTTTTTGCACAGTTCCGTGCAATTGGAGTCAATTACAATCAGATCGTAAAGATCCTGCACACTAATTTTAGCGATAAAAAAACCGTTCATTATCTCGGAAAGCTTGAACAGCAGACTAGAGATCTGGCCGGAATCTGCCGCGAAGTTTTACTGCTCAGCAAAAAGTTTGAAGCTGAATATCTCACTAAAAAAGATAAACTATGATTGCAAAAATAGGTCGCGGATCAAATATATATGGTGCTTTAAATTATAACCTCTCCAAGGTTCATCAAAATGCTGGTACAATTTTACACCTCAACAATATGTTCGAAACTCCCAGCGGAGATTATACGACTCCGCAGCTACTATCCTCATTCATGGCCAATTTAGCTGCAAATATAAAAACAGAGAAGACGGCAATCCATATCTCGCTAAATCCTGATCCCATTGATATCATATCAGATGAAAATTATGTCAGAATTGCAGAGGAATATATGCGAAAAATGGGCTATAGCGATCAACCTTATGTTGTATTCAGGCATAATGATATCGAACGCAGCCACATCCATATTGTTTCAACAACAGTGGACAAAAATGGAATCAAAATATCCGATGTTTTTGAGAAGAAAAGATCAATGGAAATCTGTCGCAATATTGAAAAAAAATACAATTTAGCAGGTGCCGACGAAAAGAAAAGTTTTAATGAAAGTCTTACTTTCCAACCAGTAGACCATACTAAAGGTAATATTAAAAGCCAAATTTCGGCTGTTGTGAGAAACCTATCCAAATACTATTATTTTCAAAGCCTTGGTAGTTATAATGCATTGCTATCACTATTTAATATCGCCGTCGAACCTCTAAAAAAGGAATATAATGGTGATGTAAAGGAAGGTTTAATGTATTTCGCATTGGATAAAAATGGAGAAAAGGTGACCAATCCCTTCAAAGCATCCCTTTTCGGCAAACAAGCAGGCCTCATAGCACTTCAAACACATTTTATAAAAAGTAAAGAACTTGCTGCAGAAACTAAAGAAAAAAGCAAAAATATCATTGCGCAAGCCATTAGTATAACCCGAAGTGAAAAGGACTTTAAAGAGTATTTAATAGACCACGGGATCAATCTAGTGGTCCGAAGAAATGATCAAGGCCGATTATACGGAATTAGCTTTATAGATCATAATTCGCGCAACGTATTCAATGGCTCTCATCTCGGTAAGGAATTTTCGGCAAATTCATTCAATGCGTTGTTTTCAAGTAGCCAAAGTCCTATAGTAGTAGAATATATAGATGATTCACAAAAAAAAGACACTTCAAAGCAATCAAGATCAGCTAACTATTCGCTCCATCCACTATTCGACTTTATGATAAATAACGAATCTGTTTTTAGTGATTGGGGACTTCTTGATCAGCTTTTACTTCATGGGATCACAGAAGATCCAGAAGAACATCTATTTGAGTTTAACATGAAAAAAAAGAGAAAGCGCAAAAGATAAGCAGCAACATCAAAAATAATCCTTAAAATATGTTGGACGGCCTTGGGCATCCTACTCTATAACAGATTCAAAGCAGTATATTTCTACAAAACTAAAAAAAAGGAAGTCCTAAATTCGGACTTCCTAATTATCTCTATGAAATACTTTTTCTATAAAAAGGAATAGCAAGCAATTGAAAACATATTACACAAAGAACAGACCTTCGGCTTGGAAGCCATTTGGTTGTACAGTCGGCAACTTTTCTAATTCAGCTTTTTCGCCCCTCCTTACATAGTCCCTAATGATGGAATCACCACCTGAACCTTGAACATATTTACCTGTTGCTCTTTCAACCCATCCATGAACTACTACGCCAACAAATTTTTTGTATTCTGTTTTACTTGCAAGAGGGCTGGTATCTCGAAAGTTTTCTCGAGCATTACCTGTAAGATTAGCTTGAGGATGCCTAGAGTGATCATATTTCCACCAAACTGCTAACGATATTTCTCCAAAACTGATCTCTCTCCATATTACGACGCTTTGAAATCCAAACAAATTAACAAAAATGTACCCTTCATCTTCCTTCTTATTCTTGTCAAACTGCAAAAGATTTTTGTTTTGTTTTAGAAGTTCATTTAATCCTGCTATCAATAGATTCCGATAGGGATTCTTTGTCTTTGCGGTTGCCTCCTTTATCTCAGTCATCTCATAAACCAAAGAAGGAACATCAGATTTATTTAATAAATTCTGAAAATGTTTCCAGCTATGAAATCCGTTTTGTTTTGAGGCAAGTTCCAAAGCCTCATGATGAGAAATATTCTGATTTTTTTTAATAGATTTTGCGATACGCTTAATATAATCAGCAGTATGCCCATTTACTTTTTTTTCCATGTTTTAACAATATATCTTGCATAGAAATGATGTCACCTGTCAGCCAAAACCCCTTACAAGAAATTTGTTAAAGTGGTATATAAAGTTAGATACAGTGCTAAAATAGCTTCGCTATGACAAGTGGCAAGCTTCTGTAAAGCTCCAAACAAATATAGCAAAATATTATGGTATTATTTTTCCTTTCAGAGCTACTGCCAAATTAGAATCTATATCTAAGAGCAATCTGACGCCAGATATCTTCGGCTAAATCCTGATCTTCACCATGTTCAAAATTCCATTTGCCGTTTTCCTTTTTTAGTCTCTGTACCAGTCCATCCAAGAGTATCTGAAATTCCGACATATTCTTAGTCAAATCTCTCTTCAATAATAAGACTTGAAAATCACGATTTTTAAAGGTGATTCTGAATACCTGTTTATTAAATTGCTCTTCAAATTGTCCTATAGTATCAAACATAATCCACTTCCGAAATTCAGTCTAATTATAGGAATTTTATCGCAGATAAAAAACTTAATGGCTAATCTAAATCTTACAATATTTTAAAGCTATTGGAAATTATAGGCAAATGTATACCATCTTATGCATTAGCAGAAAAATTGTTCGTCAGGACTAATATCTATGGTGAAACTTTTCATATATGCAAGAAGACGATTTAAGAGGCCTCGCAAAAATTATGGCTTTCATGCGAGCTGTAAGCATTCTCCTAGTTTTAATGAATTTCTACTGGTTCTGTTACTCCTTTTTCTTTGAACAGGGATGGACGCTCGAAATTGTCGAGCGAATTCTCAAAAATTTCCAAAAAACCTCTGGTTTATTTACTAATTCAACATACAGCAAACTATTTGCCCTAATCTTATTGGCACTGAGCTGTTTGGGAACTAAAGGCGTGAAAAACGAAAAAATTAAGTGGAAAAATATCAATACATGTCTATTTCCTGGATCAATTCTATACTTACTCAATTTCCCACTTCTTGAAATATCAGGCGTTCTGTATATCCTTTCTACATCTGCAGGCTTTATCCTGCTTATGGTTGCAGGACTATGGATGAGTAGGCTGCTTAAAAACAAATTGATGGATGATCCTTTCAATAATGAAAACGAAAGCTTCATGCAGGAGACAAAGCTTTTAGAAAATGAGTTTTCCGTTAACCTGCCGACAAAATTTTATTATCGTGGAAAATGGAATGACGGATGGATATCGGTGGTGAACGTCTTTCGCGCATCTATCGTGCTGGGGACTCCCGGAAGTGGTAAGAGCTACGCTATAGTCAACAACTATATTAAGCAACATATCGAAAAAGGATTCTCGATGTACATTTACGATTTCAAATTTGATGATCTTTCAATAATCGCTTACAACCATCTCCTGAAACACAGTGACAAGTACGATGTAAAACCCAATTTCTATGTGATCAACTTTGATAATCCACGCAAAAGCCATCGGTGCAATCCCTTAAATCCTAAATTCATGACCGACATCTCTGATGCGTACGAAGCATCTTACACCATCATGCTAAACCTCAATAAGACGTGGATTCAGAAACAGGGAGATTTTTTTGTCGAGTCACCAATCATCCTACTGGCCGCGATTATCTGGTTTTTGAAAATCTATGATAATGGAAAATACTGTACTTTTCCGCACGCAATCGAACTACTTAATAAAAAATATGCTGATATTTTTACAATACTAACAAGTTATTCTGAGCTCGAAAACTACCTTAGTCCCTTTCTTGATGCTTGGGAAGGCGGAGCACAAGATCAACTACAAGGCCAAATTGCCTCCGCTAAGATCCCGCTATCAAGAATGATCTCTCCGCAGCTCTACTGGGTTATGTCTGGGGATGATTTTTCATTGGACATAAATAATCCGAAGGAACCCAAAATCCTATGTGTAGGAAACAATCCCGATAGGCAAAACATTTATTCAGCAGCATTGGGTTTATACAATTCCCGAATTGTGAAAATGATCAATAAGAAAGGAAAACTTAAAAGCTCAGTTATTATTGATGAACTACCAACCATTTACTTCCGCGGACTAGATAATCTCATTGCAACGGCCCGAAGCAATAAAGTGGCAGTATGTCTCGGTTTTCAGGATTTTTCTCAATTGGTCCGGGATTATGGTGACAAGGAAGCAAAAGTAATACTTAATACCGTCGGAAATATATTCTCAGGCCAGGTCGTGGGTGAAACAGCCAAAACACTTTCAGAAAGGTTTGGAAAGATTGTCCAAAAACGTCAATCGATATCTATCAACAGAAATGATACCAGTACATCGATATCAACACAATTAGACAGTTTGATTCCAGCGTCTAAAATATCTACTCTTTCCCAGGGAATGTTTGTAGGAGCAGTTGCTGACAATTTTGGTGAGAAAATAGAGCAAAAGATATTTCATGCCCAAATCGTAGTAGATACCGAAAAGGTAGCCTTAGAAAATAAAAATTATAAGCCTATTCCAGAGATCCGTTCTTTTATATCAGAAACTGGCGAGGATAGGATGGACAAAGAAATTGATCAAAATTATCGCCAGGTCAAACTAGATATTTCAAAAATTATTGCACTTGAACTTTCGCGAATTCAAAATGACCCTGAATTAAGACATTTGATAAGATAAACGCGATATTAAAAATGTAATAAAGTGAGTAATATTAATCAATAGCCTAAGATAGAGCAATATTTTATTAACCGACAAAATACTCATTGTGTCACTCCGTTTTGAATCTGCAATACATATAATTTAATACAATCGTAAATTATCTAAAGCAGAAGCATTAAGTCGTTATCTTTGTAATGAGTTAGAATTTTCATAGCTGTACTCAAAATTTTACCAATTAAAAAGTACGAAGTTTTGTGCCAAAAATAAATTATTGCTAATCATTAATCAAAAAATAAAATGCTCGATAAACTACTCAATTTGATCAGTGAAAAACCTGAGATTTTAATTTCACTCTCTAGCGGAGTGTTATTGCCAATAGTTTTAATATGGCTAACCAATCATTATAATTTAAAACAAAAAAATAAAGAAAAGGAGCTTGAATTCAAGTATAATGATCTCAATGATTTAAAAGTACAAGAGAGGTTAGTTTACAGCTCCTTATCCAAGATTTTATTCGACGTTCAACAACTGCATGTAGCATTGTCTGGAAATTGCATAGACAATAACTGTATTGATAATGCATTGACAAAATTTGAAGATTCTGTAGCAAGATGTCATGGGGATTTATCTAAAAACCTACTTTATATGCCTTCAAAAGTTATAAATCTCATTTATCAATTTTATAGTAAGATAAGCGATCTGAAAATAAAATTAAAAGAGTTCAATGAATCAAAAAAATATGAAATGGCCCATGTTTCGGTTTATGTTGACTCCCAAGAGTTAGCCGAAACCTTGATAGAAATACAGGAATTAATTGTTAAAAAAAATAATAATACAATAAGTGACTTTGATAAAACCCAACAGGAAATGATGAAGTACTGTTGCGGTAGAAAACCGCCTCAAGATTTATTTGATCAATACGTCACCCAATTAAAGGTGATGAAACCTGAATTATCTGAGCAGGAAATTGAAAAAATGACTAGAAGATGGAAATCGTAACTTTTATTCACTCAATACTAGCTTATTAGTACGGTTAGTCACCTACATAATTATGTTGGTCCTCGAAATTTAAAGTTAGGGCAATTTTTAATATCTATTTTGATTTCTGCCTTAACATCTAGACCTCGATCATTATCTCCTTTTATGTCCAATGATGACTGTATTTTTCTTTCCACACCAGCGAGTTCAGTTTTCAGAGCTGCAAGCACTTTTTCTTTGTTCCAACTGCCATTCACAATATCATTTAATACAATCTGGTCAGCTTTTAGCTGATTTATCTTCTTTTTCTCTTCGTCAATGAGTCCAGGAAGTTTTTGAAGGGCACTAATAAAATTTAAGCTTGCCCGCTCGGGATCGCTTGCCATAATACCATTATTGTGCGTATACTTGATATTTCCTTCACCACAGACGAAGAACCTGTTATCTCTTTGAATAGGGCTAGATTCATCTTTCTCTTTCTGTGTCATTTCCGTTTTTACAAGCACTCTAAAGCCATACAAAGAGCCTATCTCTTGGTAATCACCGCCGGTCCTTGAAGCCGCTGCAAGTTTAGCCAGCTTTGCACCAATTTCTTTAACATCTGGATCCTTGCGCAAGCCATCCAAGACGATCGGGTTCAAAACTTTTCCGTCTTGCGACTTTTGGACACGATTTCGATAGTTTTCCCAGTCTGCATTTAACCTTGCTAACCGGGACTTTCTCCCTTCAAGTTCTTCTTGCAGACTTTCCAATCTTGAACTAGAACTCCATTTTGATCGTAAGAAAGCATGTTTTTCACTTTCAAGAACAGAAATTTTCTTTTCGACTTTCGCTTTTTCCAATAGATCGGTATTACCTGACAATAAAGCCACATACTCGGAAAAATTCATACCCGAAACTTCATCCATTCCCCCTTCATCAAGTATCCGTACTGCGATGGTATTACTCTTTAACTGTCCGATAAAACGCTGCTTATTTGCTAGTGTATTAAATTTGTAAGCATCCAATGATTTTTCTACAGCATAAATAAAAACATCGACCTTATTGTCAGCAAAAAATTTAGCAATCTCATTGCCTTTTCGTACAGCCCGACCGTCTCTCTGCTCCAGATCCGAAGGCCGCCATGGAATATCCAGATGATGCACAGCTACTGCCCTCTTTTGGGCATTTACCCCCGTTCCGAGCATTTCTGTCGATCCAAAGAGGACCCTAATTTTCCCTTCATTGGTAGCTTTGATCAGTTCTTTACGCTGATCCTCCGTTTTTGCTTCCTGAATAAAGCGGATCTCCTCTGCCGGTATCCCATGATCTTCAACAAGTTTCCGCTTAATCTCGCTGTATATGTTCCACTCGCCCGGTTTAAAAGTGCCGAGGTCTGAGAAGACAAATTGAGTGCCTTTTTGCGCATTGAAATTTTTATAATATTTTGCAATATTTGCTGCACAAACAGAAGCTTTGTTTCCTGGATCGTCCGTATACCGCGGAGATATAAGCCGCATATCAAGGGACATTTTCCTTGCAAAATCTGTCGCGATCAACATCTTTGCTTTCTGCTCTGTCGGCGTTAGTGGAGCTCTACCAAGTAACTCAGCATTGCCACTCTTTGCAAACTCCATCAACTTTTTAATGAAAACTTCCTGATCCGGGGTCGGCGGTATATTGTAGAGTATCTCATTTTTTATGGGCCTATCAATTCCGATATCAGCCGCAGTGCGGTAATCGGTGATTTCACTGTAAAATTGGGACAGTTCGGGCACTTTTATAAAATGTCTGAACCGCTCCTTCTGAACGATATTATTGGCAACAGAGAATTCATAATCTATCGATTTACGGGCATAAATAGCAGCCCATGCATCAAAACAATTAATCCCCTGTCTTTCCAGCGCTTTTGGTCTTAAAAATTTAAAAAGGCAGTATAACTCTGTAAGTGAATTTGAAATAGTGGTTCCAGAAAGAAAAGTTGCACCAAGATCTTTCCCATTTCTTTCCTGAATTGTACGGATGGCAAAAAGGAGGTTGAGTGCCTTTTGGCTACCTTGTACATTGCCCAATCCAGCGACGCGCTCATGACGCGTATTGAACATGAGATTTTTGAATTTATGGCTCTCATCAACAAAAATATGATCAATACCCATCATTTTAAAGTCGACGACGTCATCCTTTCGGTTTTCGATATCATGCTCCAGTGTCTTAAGCTTCACAGCTAAGTTTTTCTTCCGGATTTCTACACCTTTCATCATTGCACCAGATACATCTTTCCCCTGACTGCGCAGTGCGTCAAGATTTTGCTCCACAGACATCAGTTCCGCTTGAAGTATCTCTTTCTGCAATTCTGTTGATTGGGGGATCATACCAAACTGGTCATGTGTGAGGATAATGCAGTCCCAATCATTGTTCTTGATATCGCCAAAAATCTTAAGCCTTTTCTGGGGTTTGAAGTCCTTTTTACCGGGGTATAATATCTTTGCGAAAGGATAAGCTTTTCGATAGGTTTCTGCAATCTCGTGAACATTGGCCTTTAGCGCTATGATCATTGGCTTGTGAACTAGCCCCAACCTTTTCATTTCTTGCGCTCCTACACACATAATAAGTGTCTTGCCTCCCCCAACTTCATGATCACAGATACCGCCGTTATTACTTTTAAGCATGTAAATAGCATCTTTCTGACTTTGATACAGATCCTCTATGCCTACTGCCCTGCGGTCAAGCCCTGGAAATGTTTGATGGCTACCATCATAATACGGTCTGACATGACAATTAAAAAGCTCGTTATATCTTCCGGTAAGTTCCCTTTTAAAATTATCGTCCTGCTGATAAAGCCAATCAGTAAATTCATGCCGGATCTCATCAATTTTGCCATTGGCCATCTGGATAGCATCCATATCCTTGACCTTGATGGCATTCCCATCCGCTAAGTACTCAGTTTTGGTGATATCCGGAGTGGTATTAACAAGAGCATGCCGCAGAAGGTTCAAACCATCAAATGTCCGGTTCTCAGATTTAATAGCGTATTTTTCTGAAATCCTAATATTGCTGGATTTTGCATTTACAGAAAAATCATCGCTGCTCTCTGAATAGTAAATCCGTACATCGGTGTCAAAGAGATGGCTTGCGAAACGGTTATAAATTTCTGTGTCGATCCACCGCTCCCCCAAGTTAAAATCTAGCTCCTCAAATTTAATCGGTTCAGGAATGACTTTTTCAAGCGCTTCCAGACTCTGCCGGGCTTCCATGTCTTCTGGATGGTTAGCAAGGTAATCATTCAGTTGCGTCGCTTTTAAAACAACATTTCCAGCAAGAAATTTCTGAGATACTTCCAATTCACCAGATAACGGATTGAAGAAAATTTGGCCCTGCAGATCTTTCCGTAATTCGTTTTCGGAAAGGCCGCTCACCTGAATCATAAAAGCAAGATCTACGGAGCCCGTTTGATTAAGTGAAGCCGACAAAGCCTCTGAAGCGCTGCTTACAGCAACTTCTGCCGTGGAGAAACTAACTGGATGTGTAAAAATATCTGCCTTATGGATGACACCACCAACCACCCGCTCAAGAAAAGGAACTTCATTTCCGGAAGAGTCCATTTTAATGAATCTAATATTTTCGGCTATATTTAAATTTCCATACCGTCCAGTAAACTCATCATATGTCCTATTTAAAAGCTGTCGCCCCTCTTTATCCTCCGCTCTACTTCTAGCTTCAATTTCATACAGCGAATGGTAGCTATCCCTTAGGTTGATATAGCTCTGGATTCGCTCCTGATCCTTTTTGGATAATTCAAGTGGATGAAAAATATAGCTCCCATCACGACGGTTAATTTTTAGTTTCCCGATACTGCTACCCGAAATAATTATAGTATCTTCACGGTAAAATGCCTTCACTTCACCGTCAAAGGCTCTTACCTCATTTTTTAACACCGCATTGTCAGGTAGTTCATGAAATAACGATGCGACCTCTTTAGGTTTCGTTAAGTTTGTTGCTAGAGGCTTTTTTTGCACACTTTCTTTCTGATCCGATCTACTTGCCCGTCGCGGTTTATTATGACTTGTATTGACTTCATCTGCATCAAAAAAGGAAAGCTGCTGAAAATTTGTAATCTTACTTTGGCCTGTGCTTTTCCTACTTTTCTTTGCCTTTTTAACCGATAAATCATCAATAATCTGATCGGAAAAAAGGCTTAGTTGAGTCACTGTTTCAGAATTACTAGCATCAGGTTTTACGCTTTTTGGAGTATTTAGAATTCGTTCTGATGTCAATTTATTACCAACCTCTTTCATGCTGTGTTCATCATAAAGCTCGCGGTTGAAATACTGCAGGAAAGCCTCTGAAAGCTTTAGATGAACATCCTTTGCAATTCCAGCAACTCCACCATCATGCACATGCACCGTTGTCGGCTTCCCATATTGATCAGTATCCTGAAAAGAACGCGTAGCAATAATGTAGTTTGGATTATAAAAAAAGAGGTTGCAGTTTTCTGTAGTCCCCATAAAATCGCGTGCACGAATAGAAAAGGACCGAGGTTGTGTTTTTTTTTGCAGAACAATGAGGTCTGTCCCCACAGACGTACCACTTTCTTCAAATAGATTATTTGGTAACCGTAGCGCAGCCACCAGACTGTGCTCACGCATCAATGCTTCACGGATCGGATAGTTGGAAGGACTGTTCAGAACCCCTTGCGAAGTTATAAATGCTAGCAGCCCTCCTTCGCGCAGTTTATCGGTAGCTTTTAAAAAGAAATAATTATGAACGCTCTGCGCAGCAAATTTCCGGACCTTATCTGTGCCCCTTGAATAAGTTAGATCAAATATTGAAGTAGTTCCGAACGGAATATTACCGATAACGACATCATATCCTGTATCTCCTTCTCCAATATTCTCAAAGCTGTCTATTCTGATTTCAGCATGGGAACCATACAAATTTTTCAGGATTTTCCCCGTTATTAAGTCCTGTTCATAAGCACAAATATTTACATGATCCAGTTCTCTAAAGGGTTCAATAAAAGCTCCTACACCGGCCGATGGCTCAAGCATGCTACCAATATCTATTCCCGTTTCCAGTATTGCCTTTGCTATGCTGCCGCTAATCTCTTTCGGTGTGTAAAATGCATCTAGAATAGAACCCTTAATTTTTGCCACATAGTCGGCATACTTACTTTGATCTTCTGTATTTTCTCTGATGAGCGTAAATAATTCCTGCGTCATCGCAAAATAAGGCCGATCAGAAACCTTCCAGCCATTGATGTCATCCGGTAATGAGACGGGATTTAAGATAAATTTCAAGCCTCCAAATCCCGCAAAATTACGTAGCAGCAGTTTTTCGTGCTCGGTTGCTTCCCGCCCCTCCTTTTCAATACTGAAACTTGTTCTGATGGCATCAATGTTCTGCCGTAAATGGCGTTTCTTATCGAATACCATTTTGCTCAATCCAAATAGCAATAAAACCTGTTAGCTCCGTATACAGCAGATCGTAATCAGTTGTATAGGCGAAATCATCAGTCAATTCATAATGCTCAAAGCATTCCTGGCATTTTGGAAGGATCTTCAGTGCAAAATCGCGATAATCAAGTTCATCAAAAACATCAGAAAATTCGTAGGACAGCACCTCAAACAGAGAATCAAATTTAGAAAAGTGCAATCCCTCATAAAGAATACCGTCGGCGATCTCATTACATTCGTTAATAGGATTGCCTGCCCTAAATGCGCCATCGTATGCGTTTGCTGCCCACCTGGCGCGCTGCTCAATAAAATTTGTATCAGCAGATCTTTCAGGAAAACTTGAATCAATGTGATCCTGCAACTTTAATTTGTAATAGGAATAATCCTGGTTATGCTTTTTCATATCGCTATAATTTTTATAAGTTTTATAGCGGTAAACCTAGCTTGGTTGAGCTGCACTGTTGGCATTGTGTCCTATTCGTTCCTATCCTTGCATCGATATTCCTAAAACCTTATAAAAAAAGAAACCCGGAACCATTTAAGGCTCCAGGCTTCACTAACCAAATCACATCATGAACTATTTGTATTTATGTTTCTTTTTTTCTTCAAATTCAAAAGTGGTCGAACCAGATCCGTCCAGTAAGATATAAGCACTAAATGGTTTCTTATTTCTACCCACCATTTTTTTTATTAAAGGTGTCCGCCGTTTTGTTAAAAGCGCTTCAATTTCTTTGTATTGCAACTGGACGCCGCATATGTTCCGGAATAATTTCCAGCCACAATTCTGATCTGTACATCTGATTATTTTTTCTCCGAGAATTACTGAGGAAGTGCATTTTGGGCAGTTGAGATGTACGGTATTCGATGATTTTCTTTTAATATTCAGCAGCTCATCAGTAACCTGCTGTACCATCAGCTCTACCTCAGCATGAAAAATCCCAGAATCCAGTTCACCATTTTCGATTTTCTCAAATGCAATTTCCCACTGCGCAGTCATTGCCGCATCAGCAATTTTCTTATCAGCTACAATTTCATAAACAAGCATTCCCTTATCTGTAGGGACAATAGCCTTGCTTTCTCTTCTGACGTACCCGCGGTCAATTAAGGTTTCAATCACGGCAGCCCTTGTTGCCGGCGTTCCAATACCTAAGCCTTTGAGCATCTTGCGCTCCTGTTCATTTTCTACCGTAGCGCCAATATTTTCCATCTTATGAAGCAAATCAGCTTCCGTGTATAGCGTTGGAGGCTTGGTCTTCTTTGGAAGTACCTCTAAACTGTCTATTTTAACCTGGATTCCTACTTGCAGATCTGGAAAATCAGTGACCAGATCATCACCTTCCTCATCAAAATCACCGTTAACAACTTTCCATCCTGCAGAAACAATTTTGACAACTTTCAAATTGAAATCATAATGGAGAATACCAAATTTCACATCTGTGATTTCTTTATGGCATGTAGGTGAAACGGCTTCAAGCACGCGCCTGGCGATCATATCATAGAGAGCATCCTCATCAGCGTTCAATCGGGTCGGAATATTTTCCGTAATCAATATACCATGATGGTCTGTGACTTTTACATCATTTACAATGTGTCTGTTGTAGCGTTCCCACTTGATTGTGTCAACAGCATCTTTGCAGGAAGATCGAGAACCTAAGGCTAGAATCAGCGCAGGTATTTCAGGCCAGACATCTTCGGGAATATATTTGGATCCCGTTCGAGGATAGGTTATAAATTTTTTTTCGTAAAGTTGCTGGGCAACTTCCAGGGTCCGCTGAGCAGAGTAGCCGAGCTTTTTATTCGCCTCTTTCTGCAGTCCTGTCAGATCAAATAGAAGTGGCGCTTGACTTGTGCCAGCTTTCTTTTCTACCTGTTTTACTTCTGCCACTCCGACACGTTCCAGGGTCCTCTTTACTGATTCAGCTTTTTCTTTATCTTCAAACTTATCTGTCGAAAGACTCTTAATACGAGCACCTTCTTTTATAGATGAAAGTTCAAGCTGAAAGTAGTTTTTAACCTCAAATGATTCACACGCTAGAAAACGCTGACAAATTAGTGCAAGAGTGGGCGTCTGTACCCTTCCAAGAGAAAAAAGTCCATCACCCAAGGCAACGGTCAGCGCCTGCGTAGCATTTATTCCAACAAGCCAATCGCATTCAGACCGCTGCTTACCGGCCAGAAAAAGACCATTGAAATCACTTCCCGGCAAGAGATTTTTGAATCCATCGATGATGGCCTTTTCGGTAAGGCTGTTAATCCAAAGCCGTTCAAAGGGCTTTGTGCAGCCCAGATATTGGTAGATAAACCGGAAGATAACTTCGCCCTCACGCCCTGCATCAGTCGCCACGATTATACTTTCGCACCGCTTAAATACAGACTCAACTACTGCAAGCTGCCGTTTCGATCCCTCATCGTCAATAAGGCCTTTACCCGACTTTATTTTTCTTCCTATTAATTTGAATCTTGATGGAATAATGGGAAGGGATTCCCTACTGAATCCCTTAATCCCATAATCTTCCGGCATAGCGGGACCTACCAGATGTCCCAGTGCCCAGGTCACCAGAAAACCTCCGCCTTCACAATATCCGTCTTTTTTGTCTGTTGCACCTACGATACGTGCAAGCTCATAAGCTACTGAGGGCTTTTCCGCAATAATTGCTTTCATCAGGATCAATTCATTTTTTGTTTTCTGGTATTTTCCTTCTTCACAGTACCGTTCTGAACCGCATTTTTATTCGCAGAAGTCCCCTCTTTTTCTTTCCCCTGCCCCTGTTTCTGTATCTCTGTCTGTTTTTTAGATTTCTCCTGATTGGGATGATCAAAATCGAATTCTAATCTTCCGCTCTCTTTATTTTGCCAGACATAGCCCGAGTAAAGTTTTGTGCCTTCTTTATTGACAATATCTTTCACATGAATCACTTCACCATCCTGCAAAAGCTTCTTTTCCTTTTCATCCAAAATTTTACCTCTAAATTCATCAGGGATGCCCTCAACCTGCGCCTGTTGTTGGCTCTCCCCCTGTCCGACAAAAACAAGTTTTTTCGCGTCGGCGTTATATTGTAGATGCTGATTGAAGACTTCTCCCGTTTTCGAGTTTACCATACCTTCCACAAGGACCTGTTTACCCTCCAGCAGTTCAGCTTTTTGCTCCGGACTAAGTTTCACACCACCAAATTTTTCACTGATCTTGATCAGATCTACTGGAAAGGACACAACCTCATTGGTTAATTTGTCAATACTGATGAGAGCCTTCACCTTCGAACCGTCGGAATAATTTGTAAGTTCCGCAACGCGCCCCATGTTTCCTGTTTTCTTTAAATTATCCCGATCCTCAGCTGTAAAAGAATGGCCATAAAACTGATTTTTAAGATCTGGTTCCACTCGGACTCCATGAGCCATCACGACAACTTTGTCCTGTACTTTACGTAATGAGAGACGTGCATCTCCTTTCATCACAACACCATCAAAATTCCCTTCAATTCGGTAAATCCCATCAGTTTTATATCCTTTCAGCAGTTTCTCCAGTTGTCCGTTTTTTTCAAGCAGTTCACGATTTAAATTCAGTTTTTCAAGTGATGTCCAGTCGATCTCCTGAGCATTGTACTTTTGAGGTCTACTCTCTGTTGTAGGTGCTGTGCCCTCCGATGTTTGATTTGTTTCCATATTTTTATTATTTAACTTATTGTCATATTTGATTTCAAGCGCATCAAGAAGCTTATTACCCTCGGGAGTGGGATGGTCAATGGCTTTCTGTAGCTTCTTAGCAACTTCATCCAGATTAATTTCAGGTGACCTGAAAAACCGGAATGATAATGGATCATTGAGCCGGCGCCAGAAGTTCGAAAAGAAATTGCTTATAGCGTCCCCCTTATCCACACGCATAAAATCCAGAAGATTTGACTTCTTAGGTGTAGAGGTTTGCAGATTCCCTTCCTCATCCACACCCTTTACCGCCTCGATACGATTCTTTTTTTTATCAAGTACTAAAAGAATATCGGAAAGAGATTCAAGTACTTGCTGCGGCTGGTTTTCTTTAGAAATAGTTTGTTCGTTCATAATAGAAAGTCTTTAAGTGCTTGAAATTATTGGAAGGATTCTAAGAAGGAATTCCGCTCTCTTTTGCTTTCCTACATAGGCGTAAACTTTCCGCCATGGTAACTGTCACGGATAAACTGGTGGACGTCAGAACTCTTGTAGAAAACTTTTCCGCTTATTGTAAAGTATTTGATCTTACCAATGGTACGATAGCGTTGCAGACAACGGTAGGTTATCTTTAACATTTGCAGAACGTCCTGGTTGTCCAATAATTCTTCGCCGTCGATGCTGAGCCTTTTTTTCTCTCTAATTTCGATATCACCGGCAAGGACGTCGAATCTTTTCATGATTCTTTCCATCCAATTCAAAAATTCAACTCTGTCAATATTCATAGCCTTTTGCTGTTTGGTTTACAGAGCCAAAATTGGCCTTGTTTTTCCGGCAAAATCTAACAGTGCACATACCCATATGCTAGTCAGATATAGTTTTTTTTTGCAGGCTTTCTTTGTATGACTGTTGCCTGGGAGAGTGGATTAGAAACATCTACATGGGTAAGATATGACTAGGTATGGGTAAAAAAAAGAAGGATAACCCGTTGGATTACCCTTCTTATATATTAATTCTCTTTCAATCTATAAATCATTGTCCATATATTGTTCAAGATTGTATTTTAGCGAATGTAAAAAACGAGCTCTTTGACCTGCTCTAAATTTCATCTGGTAAAACGCATGATGAATGTCACCGAGACTTACCTCGAATATATCCTCAAAAAGCTGGCTGATCTTTCGAATTCCAACACGGCCATTTGAAACACTTCTTGAAATGTGAAGTGCATAAATAAGCTCAATGAGAGCATTCTTTGAATCAGTCCAAGAAAATTCGGCATCTTCACTGATATCGAAATCATCGTTATTTGTAGGTTCAACTCTGCCAAATTTTCCCGAAAGGTAAGAATGATAAAGATCGTAAGCCTTGATCTGCGCGACCTTATAATCGTAGTAAGTCGAGAAATCCCTGTCAACCTCAAAGAAGAAGCTATCGACTCCATCAAAGTAGTTTATATTTCCTAGTCTATAATAGAACTCATCTTTGTCTGACCTACCGGTACGGTAATAACTGTAGAAATCTGAAGAAGCTATATTTTTTTTATATTCCTTGTTGAGTAACTTAAGCTGCTCCGTATAGTAAGCTTCGGTCAATTCCGAATTTAAAGGGCTATATGCTTCAATTTTTACTACCTTATTGTAAAACATAAGCCTGCCCAGAATTTCGGGCTTTACTCTTTTAAAGAAAGTAATTTCGTCCAAAATACTTTCAAAACCTTTCTGATTGATTTGTGCTTTTAATTCAGATAGAGTTTTATCAAGAAATGAAACCATGTGAAAAGCTTCATTAATTGCACTTTTGGTGCTCCTTGATATATTTATCTCTTCCTTTTCAATAGTTAATAAAATGTTTTTATATGCCTGTTTCATATGATTGTTTTTTAAAGTGATTATGCCCCACACTTTAAAATATATCCCGCTGTGTTGAGATAAAACAAAAATAAATATACACTATAATTTATTTCTTAATCATTGATTATGAAGGGTTTTAATTATTCGCAGTAAGTTAATTATTATCCGCTCGCATCTAACTAAGATTTGAGTACATAACAGAAGTTGCTTAATTTGGCAGATAAGTTTTAGGTATTACAATAAAAAATAATAATACTATAAAGAAATACATATAGCGTATTTGTATTAATTCTAGAAATACAGTGTACTTTTTCTAACAGATCTTTTTCATAGGTCAAAAATTGCAGTGTGGTTTTCATAATAACAAATTAAATACTATTTCCCACTATTTTTTTTGACAAAAAGCAAAAAAAATCAGGTTTAATTGAAATTTTAATCGTAAATTACCTTTATCATTAATAACCACCAATCCAACTTCTACAAAGTGTAAATGAAAAATATGGTAAGTACATTGGAAGAAAATTCAGCAAAAGAAACTCTCTTAAAGTTTCTTGATAGTATTCATTCCATGTCGCCAGAACTCCGAGACGCTTTATTCTTAAATACATATTTGCAAAAAGTAAACAAGAAGCATATTCTACTTAATATCGATGAAATCCAGAAGTCACTTTTCTTTGTTGTCAAAGGTTTAGTACGCTCCTACTACCTTGACAGTTTTGGAAAGGATATGACGTCTTGGCTACTCTTTGAAGGGGATCTAGCAATTTCTGTATATAGCTTTTTCAGTCAGAAACGATCTTTTGAAGTTTTGGAAGCTATAGAAGAAACAAGTTTTCTTGTACTTAGCCATGAGAAGCTCATGCAGCTCTATCAGCAGTTTCCCGAATTCAATTATATCGGAAGAATTCTTACTGAGACCTATTATATAAAAGCAGAAGAGAAGGCCAATGAATTACGTGTTTTTAGTGCAACAGAACGCTATCAGCATTTAATAAGAAAATACCCGAATATCGTTGCCCGCGTCCCTTTAGGTATGATTTCTTCGTACCTCGGAATAACGCAGTCTACATTAAGCAGAATCCGTTCAAAAAAGGTACTTTAACATATTTAGCACATTAATTTTGTTCGCTAAATTTTTTTTTAGGACACTCTAGGAAAAGATAGGTTAGGTTAACTATCACAGGCCGATCTAGTTTGTGACTTTTGTAGTATAGCAATTATTTCTAAAAACGGAACGGATATTATTTTTTATCCTCCAAATATTTATTCTAACGAATTCACTTAAAACTATTTATCAAATTAGTAACATGAAAGTTGGACAGCTAACTTGTGAGATGCTAGAAATACGTTATACCTGTTCACTTACCCAAACCAAAATCTTAAACTAAAATTAAAGAAGATGAAAAAAAGACGTAAACGACCACCACCTAAGTTGCTCAATCCCCGTAGAAGAGAAAATTCAAAACAGTTAATGCCCCACAAATCTGTTAATCTCAACTACACCCGAACCTAATAAGCAATTTGCAAAAATTTAAAAATCTATGGATAAACAATTGAAATATGATCCACAGTTTTTGAAGATAAAACAAAATATAGAGTTGGTCCTTTGCCAACTCTATAAATTCCTTAAATACTACCAAAAGTTAAAAACATGCCATACAAGAGGTAGACAAGATTTTTCAAATTCAAAAAACAAAATTTGTAATTTAGATAGCTAAATATTGAAAAATGGCACATGATAATTCTCCACTAAAGAGCCAGATTCCTAATCAAGGTTGGAAACAATTTCTTATAGCAAGGGATGAAATGCTTTCCGCATATGATAATGCAAAGGAGCACTCCAATAAACGGCAGGTAAAGACAGGTCATGGTAACGTAGCAGAATCAGCGTTCCGCAAATGGCTCACCAAATTTTTACCAAAGCGGTATGGTGTTACAGCCGGTTACATCATTTCGCCTGGAGTACCAAATGCTGAAAATTTTATTCACTATGACGTAATTATATACGACCAGCTAGAATCACCAGTACTGTGGATAGAAAACAATGCCGATTCTTCTGAACTAGGACGATTCATGGCAATTCCTGTGGAATTTGTTCATGGAATAATTGAGGTTAAATCTGCATTCAACAAAAAGGCAGTTAAAAAAGCGGTAGAGCAATTGACAAAACTCAAACCGCTATTAGCTTGTACGGAGCCTGCGAACCACCCCATGAAATTATATCTTCCGCCAAACTTCTTTTTTGCGACGGTCTTTTATGAGCTTCGAAAGAAAGACGAAATGGACTTCGCTGCTCTAGATGAATTAGTTGAAGCCACAGCAATGAGGGGATTTTATGGAGGTTATATACTCCGTGGTGAAACCATAGAAAAATATTATAGCGGCAAATTAATACTGCTTAGAGAGTCTCAAGAAAGAGTAAGAGATAATCAATCTCTTTTGTTTTATGCACACTCGAAAAGCTATAAGGTAGCAGATGGTACTTTTAGAAAAATACAGCTCGATTATGCAGAATCATACTTTTCAGAATTTGCTTTCGATATAATAGCTTTATTAAAAGGAACATATAATCCAAATGTATTGTCCAGTATGTACGGTATGGGATCAACGCAATGGGAAAATGGCAGTGCAGTAGATATAAGATATTTTAAACCCGAAGACGTTAAAAAATTTGACGAAGAAACTGCCAAGTTCTTTAGAAAATAAGAATCATCTTATCTCAAAGCCAGAAAGTGAACTCAACAATTTTATTGTGCTGGTCCAATAAATTTCAAATTTGGCATAGCGCTAAAATTGTATTGGAGTTGCTATAGCAACTCCAATACAAAAATTAAATCATGATTTGATCGTTAAACAAATAACTCTAAAGGATTCGAACTCAAAAATATAAAAATAGTATGCTGTATATCAATACTTTACAATATTTATTACAATTTATGCATTGATAAAAGTTCGAAAAATAAATCCTTTTAACATAAGGCTACAGGATTCGAACACTTTTTTAGAAAAATATAAATACCTATAAATCAAACACATAATCGCAAAATCCAGTTTAAATCCATAAGTAAAGAGTTCGAAGATAATCCTTTCAGGTTCACTTAATGACACCATTAGGACAATTTAGGCCAAATGGTGTCATTTTATTTATAAATCCTTGTTATTCAGTCTATTTATATTACTTTCCACCCTTTTACCTTATTTTTTAAAGCAAAATTTTTTTCTTAAAAAACAAATATTTTATCTTTTTTAGACGATTTTTCGATTAAAGCTCCATATCGTTGCTACGAACCTGACAGGATTCGAACCTTTTCAAAAATATTAAATAACTGAAAATCAACTATATATTAAAATAATTTTGTTTCTGTGGTACAAAAGGTTCGAAAAGTCAAGCCCACAAAGTTATCTGTACAGGATTCCGAACACTTCAAAAGTTCCACAAAAACCTGTTTTCCAGCACTTTATATAAATATAATTTAAAATATCAGCTTTACTCTGAAAAATCAAAAACTAATCAATCAATTTTTAGATATTTTTTAAGTTTTGTTCATACCCTAAAAAATATAATTCTTTAAAAAATTCAACTATTGCTTGCTCTGTCTGCTGACCGTGGATTTCTTTTATTTTCGAAGCTGAAGCAGTTAATCCAAATATAGTCTGAACACTTTCTGATAGCATTTTTTCAATATTCCCTTCTATTACTTTTACTTTATCCGGAAAAAACAACCTGATAATTCTCTGTTTGGTTATAGTATCTGAATTTTCATAAAACTCCCCTAAGTGGTTAATTATGTAATCAGTTCCCTTTTCTGTATGTTTTTCAGCCACTATTTTTAAAGCCTGCTGTCTCAATTTATCAGTATTATCTTTTAAAGATTCCTGACAACGACTTCTTATTAGTATATAATCATCATAGTCAATATTCCCATTTGAAAATAGCTTTTGTGCATTGAATCCCCTATCAATCAATTTTTCCATTTCTTTCTTTATCTCCTCTTTTTTCTGAATATAATCATGATGTTCTTCACCGTAAATTTCCTTTGAGATACTATTGGTAAGTTCTAAAAATGGTTCTACCACTCTATTATTCTTAAGGAATGAAAGAAAACTCAAATTGATAACGTCAGCTCTTACCCGGTATGAACAACGTCCCATACAATGGTAATAATAATATTTTTTAGTATGTCCCTGCGAGCCACTTCCTCTAAGCGTATTTCCACAATTAGGACATTGTAGGACACCTCTAAAAATTAAATTTTCATTGACTATCCTTTTTGAAGTTAGTTTCTTAGGATGGTTTAAATCTGCGTCTTTTATTATTCTTTGAACATGATCAAATAAAACGACAGGTATAAGACGCTCATGAGTACCCTCAACAATTCTTTCAGATTTATCTTCGAATGCCGGAATTTTTATTTTACCACAATAAATAGGATTTCTTACCAACCGATAAAAAGCACTTCTACTACAACTAAGCCCATTTGATACCGCATCCTTGTATATTTCAGTTAAACAATATTTATTTTGTCTCACTATAGCTGTAAAAGCCTCACGGATAATATATGCTTCCGGTTCGTAGAGGGCTATATATTTTTTCCCATCAGATGTGATTTTATTTCTATATCCTATAGGAGCCTTATTGATCCATCTTCCTTCCAGTCTTGCTTTTTGCATTCCCAAACGTACATTACGGCTTCTTTTATCGTTTTCTACTTCAGAAGTAGCCCAATACATTGCCAACATAATTTTACTTTCCGGGATTGAGAAGTCTATCTGCTGTTCAATTGCCTGAATTGAGACTTTCATATTCTGCAATCTTTCTAACATCTTATAAGCGTCCATAATATTGCGGCTGAATCGATCCCAATAAGTAAAGAGAATAAGTGAAGATTGGTTCTTAGTGAGCTTAAGTTCAGCGAACAACTTGTTCCACTCCGGTCGGTTAAATGTTTTTGCAGAATAGTCTTCGAAAATAGTTTTGGCAATAATGAGATTGTGATCTTTACAATAATGCACAAGTCGATCCAACTGGCTGCGTTGGGAATATCCTTTTACAGCCTGTTCATCAGTACTGACTCGTATGTACAGATAAACGGCTTGCATGGCGTAGTATTAATTAAAGTCCTTTAGTTAAAGTTCCTATATAATTTAAACGAAAAACAGAAGAATTTATTTGACTAGTTTATGTACATATTTTAACAAAAATTTTATGCTTCGGTTATATTCTGTTTTACCGGAATAGTATGACTAACGATGGAGAAAAAGACTCATATCTGACCTATACTGACAAGCTTTATTTACATAAACATTAGAATGGATGACAGGACAAAGTAACAGCTAAATGATTTGATCAACAGTTATGTTTTAAGTTATAAATACTATTAACCATGTCTAAAATTGCGATTCGCATTGGAATCAATAATGTTGACAGGTATACTCAACTGGAGGGTGCTACAAGAGGAGTTCTTCATTTCTTCCAATGTGCATAAAACACAGCTATGAAACCAAACTTTTTACCGATGATAACGGGCTAACCGCTCAAGTTCTTTTAGCACTAAATTTAATCATTAAATATTTTCATTTTATTACGTTATCAAACATTGCTCACTCCAAAATCAATAATACAGTTCCACCAATAATTAATAAAGCCCCGATTGCCGTTTTTAAGGTCAATGTTTCGCCTAGGAATAATACCGATAACACTATGGTTAGTGATACACTAAGTTTATCCACTGGTGCAACTTGCGACACTTTGCCTATTTGTAACGCTTTAAAATAGAATATCCAGGAAAGTCCTGTCGCAATACCAGATATCACGAGGAAAATCAAGTTCTGTTTTGATAATGTTGTAATTCCTCTTGTTTCGCCTCTGGCTAAAACTATTCCCCACGCAACAATTAATATAATAACAGTTCGGATAGCAGTCGCAAGGTTAGAGTTAACACCTGTAATACCGATTTTTGCAAATATTGCTGTAAGCGATGCAAACAAGGCAGAAAGCAATGCATATATCCACCACATAATTTAATTTTTTAAAAAGGTCGGTTTAAAGCTTCTATATATCCAAAAGAATAATGTTCCATTCAAGAGCCCAAGCATTATGGGCACAACAACATCTGTGGGATAATGGACTCCAAGATATATTCTGCTATAGGAAACAAAAAATGCCCACGGAAATAATATATAAGGCATCCAACTTATATTTTTATAAGTCGCTTTGCTAAGGTAAGTCGCAAGCGAAAAAACATTTAATGTGTGAGCAGATACAAAACCATATTGCCCTCCTGTATAACCATTAACGTAATGCAAAAGATTTTGCAATCCTTCTGTATGACTGGGTCTTAAGCGTTCAAATAGTGGACGAATAATAGATGCTGCCAATTGGTCGCTTAACGTAATTAATGGGAGAATAAGGAAAATAATCCACCAGCTTTGCTTTTTATATTTTAAAATCAATATAATTAAAATAGCAAGATAAAACGGAATCCAGCTCAACTTTTCGCTGGCAAACCACATTATCTGATCCATAAAATCTGTGTGATGACCGTTGATCCACAGTAATATTTGTTTATCTTTTTCTAATATCCAATCAATCATTCTCTTTATATTTTAGTTAGTCTTTATAATCAGAAACTCTTTTAGGTTTGCCCCACTTGTACCGATGTGTCCAATAGGCTATTTTAGTAGAAAGAATGCCAATACCTGCCGCAACCAATACATCACTTATGTAATGCTTGTTATTTGCCATTCTTAATGCACCAACTCCTGATGCTAAACCGTATGAAACATAGGGTACCCATTTATACCGATAACCATATTCTTCAGATAATAAAGTTGCAGCTGCAAATGCCTGGGCAGTATGACCGGAAGGAAAAGAATTGTAAGCACTTCCATCGGGTCTTAAGGTTTTTGTTGTGTTTTTCAGAAGTTCAACCGATGCAAACATAATCAGTTCGCTTTTTAGTAAAATGACCGAGCGATTAGCAATATCTGTTTTGGGTTTCATTCCGATGGCTTCAAATCCATAAGTTAGTGCTATGGGTGAAAATTGAAGGTAGTCATCCAATCTTGTTCTGAATTTTGGTATAGCTTCATTTCGTTCTTCAACAAATTCATTTTTTACAGATTCGCGACCGCTGCCATTAAATGCTATCCCTGTTAGGATAAGTCCTGATGGAATGATAAGTTGTTTAGGTTGAAAGCGAAGTGGTTTGTACGAGTAAATACTATCCATTTTCTGGGCATCTACATTTGCTGTAAATAAAATGGAGCATATCAATGTAAAACATAATCTTGACAAAATATTTTTCATAAATCAGTCTCTTTTATTTGTTCTGTATATTAATCTGATAAAACTTGGGAAAACAAAAAGCAATAAAGGGATTCCTGCCACAAAACCACCAATTACGGCGATTGCCAATGGCTGTTGCATCTGAGCTCCAAGACCAATTCCTAAAGCGAGCGGCATTAATGCCAGGATGGCACCGATAGCCGTCATTAGTTTTGGTCGGATGCGTAAAGCAATCGCATATTGAATGGACTGGTCAACACTGGCACCCGATTTTAAGTTGGCGAAAAACTGGTTTACCGTGAAAATGGCATTCTCTGCAATGATGCCTACAATCATAATAATGCCAGTATAACTTCCCACATTCAAAGGGATACCCGTAACATACAACGCCATCAGGCAGCCTGAAATTCCTAATACAGAAACCAGTAGAATCGATAATGAAATGAGCCAGTGACGGAACAAAAACAGCAATACGGCAAAGACCAATAAAGATGCTGTAATCAGGATTAACAGTAATTCTTTGAAAGAAGACTGCTGTTCTGAATAAGCTCCTCCATACTCTATGGTATATCCTTGGGGCAACGATAGTTCTTTTGCAAATGTTTGCTGTATTTCTTGAATGGTACTACCAAGATCCCTGTTGTTCAATCTTGCGGTGAGTACTACATTGGATTTCAGGTTTTCCCGGCGCAGTTCAGTTTCACCATCAATCATTCGTACTTCACAGAAAAATGATAATGGTTTAGTCGTACCATCGGGAAGAAATATCAGGTCATTTTTTATCTTTTCCAGGCTGTTGTCCTTAAAATCAGTAAACCGCATCAATATTCTCCGCATTTGTTCTCCATCCTGAATACTGCCGGACTGTACGTCACCTGCCATCGCCAGCTGAGCAGGGTTTAGCGTTGGCCCATTGGCATTAATCCCTAACGGAACCCCACCCGTATATGCCGTAAGCTGCGTTTGAAAATCGGTAAGTGATATATTAAACTGTGCCAGCTTTTCCACATTGGGAGTAAATACCATTGAGGGGCCTGCCTGTACCAGACCATTCTCTATATCTGCAATGCCATTGATATGAGTAAGGATATTTCCTGCCTGAGCGGCTAATTGTTCCAGCTTCTTCTGGTCATCACCAAAGATTTTAATTTCTACAGGGCTTGGCGTACTCATCAGGTCACCTAGTAAATCAGAAATTCTTTGCCCGAACGATACGTGCAATGAAGGTTGCGTGGCTTCGATTTTCTTTCTTAGGTCATCAATCACATCCACCGTTGTATGCTGATGATTGGGTTTTAGCTGAATAGAATAATCGCCGAAATTTTGTGGAACGGTTCTGAATGCCATTCGCATCCCTGTTCTTCGGCTGTAGGTTTCTATTTCTGGGTGATGAATAAGTAGTTGCTCTACTTCACGCAGCATACGGTCGGTTTCTTCAAGGCTGGTACCACTTGGTGAGTAATAATCCATCACAATGGTACCTTCATCCAGGTCGGGAAGAAATCCTGTTTCCAGTTTGCCTGAAACCAGCCACGCACCGCCAGCCAATACAAGCACAAAAACAATAGCATAAACGGGGCGATGAAATAAATTGGTCAGCCATTTTAATTGATGGGTATTGACACTATGCGGGTGTTGCGTTTTTGAAGAATGTTTAAACCCAATAGCCAGGTGCAATACTGGCAACACAAACCAGGTAACAAGGAAGGAGCAAACCAATACAATCTGCATTGTATCTGATAACTCTTTGAAGAAACTGCCTGCCAAACCGCTCATCATCCGGAACGGAATAAAAATAACAATGGTTGATAAGGAAGAACCCACCATCGCCGGAAACAGATCTTTGATGGCTTGTTTTACAATGCTGTAATTATCTTTCTCGGGATGTTCTTCGTGGGTGCGGTAAATCTGTTCAATGATAACAATCGCATCGTCTATAATTAGACCAATGGCAGCGGCGATTCCTCCAAGCGACATTACATTGATGGTAAGTCCCGATGAGTATAAAAACAGCAGCGATGTAGCTATCGTAACTGGGATGGTAAGCAACACCACCAAGCTTGCACGCCAGGAACGAAGGAATACAATCATTACTAAAATAGCAAGGAGTAAACCTTCGTATATCGTCTTTACCACGCTGTGTATACTATCTCCCACAAAAGCAGACTGATCGTAATAGGTTTTCAGTTCCACACCCGGAGGTAATATTTTTCTGATTTCATCCGCTTTAGCTTGCACATTTTTTGAAAAGTCCAGCAGGTTGATGCCTTGCTGTTTTACAAGGTCTATTAATACAGCATCGTTTCCATTCGCATTGACAATCACAAACTCTTGCTGTTGTTGCAATTCAATTGCAGCAATGTCTTTCAGCTTGATAATCCTGTTGCTGTCGGACCTGACGATGACGTTCTCCAACGCTTCGATATCATTGACACGTGTTTCGGTAAGGCTGAGATACAATCTTCTAAAATCAGAGAGGTTGCCGTTCGATTCTATAAAATTTGTATTGTTGAATACCGTAATTAAAGTACTGGGGGTAATACCCAAGGAAGACATTTTAACTGCATCTGGCTTTACCACATATTCTTTCACTTTGCCTCCTCTAACAATGGCGTTTGAAATACCAGGTACTTGTGAAAATAGCGGCCGTACATGCAAGTTAGCATAGTCTTTCAACGTAACCAGATCAGTACTCTTACTTTCAAGGGTATAGCCATATACAGGAAAAAGCGATTGGTTCATTGCTTCGGCAGAAATAACAACACCCGGCGGAAGCATAGCTTTGATTTCGTTGATACGGCTTTCTATCTGTGTCTTGGCGGCATAGATATCCACATCCCAGTTGAAATAAACCTCAATTACAGAACTCCCTCTGCTGGTACTGCTTTTCACAGTCGTTACTCCCTTTACCCTTTTTACCGCACTTTCTATAGGTTTGGTTACGGTTATCATCATCCTGTCAATAGGCTGCTGCCCGTTATCTACAATCAGGTTGATCTTGGGGAAGGTAACTTCCGGGAAAAGCGCTGTTTGCATCTTTGTATAAGAATAAACACCAGCAACCAACAATATCAACGCGATAAAAATGATGGGTTTTGAAAACTGGCGGAAATAGTTCTGATACTCCATATTGTTCATCGTTTTTTTATTTTGACTAAAGCCGTATCCGACAATCCGTAGTTTCCTTCGGTCAGTATCCTATCAGTTGAAGAAAAAGCAGGTGAAATAATTTCTACATTATCTTTGTTTCTCATTCCGATCATAACCGGTAATTTTATGGCTGTAGTATCGTTTGCCAGTTTCATCACCCAAAAGTGTTGCAGTAAAGCATCGCTTAAAACGGCTGTTTTTGGTAACACCTGTGCGTGCTGTCTGCTGTTGGTAGTAAGCAATACAGAAGCGACCAATCCTTCGGGCAGGAATATGTTTTTTGAGGGTTTTAGCAAGTATGCCTGTGTTTGATCAATTGCATTTAGCGTAGTAAGCGGCTTTACAATAGTGGCATTTAACTTAGAACCATCGGGTAAAACCAGCAAACAGTTCCTGTTTCTTTCTGCGGAATTATGAAACTCATAAGGCATATTGAGTTGAAAGGCAAGATCATTATTCTGTACAATTGTGCATAAAGGATTTCCTTCCATCACATATTCCCCGATTTGTTGACGGTCTATTATAGTAACCATACCTGAAGTGGGCGCTTTGATGCTTATTTTTCCAAAATTGTTTAACATATTATCACCACTCAAACCATCATTACCAATGGCAGACCTTTCTTTGGTTTCTATTTCAAAGAGTACCTGTCCTTTTTGGACAGCATCTCCATATTTGGTATACACGTGTGTAATAAATCCCGCAATAGGCGCAATAACCTGACTGCGTTTTAAGTAAACTGATGTAGCGGTGAGTTTTGTCTGTTCTTCCATCGGTCTGGTAGCTATTGTTGTATAATCTACTGTAGCAACGGGTTTTATGTCGGCTGGATTTTGCTCCGCTGTATGATGACAGGATGTAATAATTAATCCTGAGAACAATAGGATTAGAGTGGTATATTTCATTGTTTTTCTATTTATTCCAGTAGTTGTAAGCATTGATCAGTAACTGACGGTTGGTCTGCATCGTGATGAAATCTTTTTCCAAACCAATAGCGTTCTTTATCGTATTGACATAATTGATAACAGAAATTTGCCCTCTTATCAGTTCCTGTTTATAGTATCCTAACAGCTTATCATATTCTTTTACCTGGGTTTCGGTCAGCCTGATTCTTTCTTCGATAGCATTTATTTGCTGTAAGAAATTGTTTTTCCGTACCGAATTTTGATTAAGGAAATTTTCTTTATACGCTTGCGTAGTTTGAAGTAAAAAGTTTGTTCTGGTACGATTAATCGCTTTCTGCCTGCCATCAAATAAGGTCATCGTAAAGGAAACCCCTGCACTGATACCGATACGCCTGTAAATGAGCGAAGCATCTGTTGTATTAAACCCACCGTTTGCAAACAAATTCCATTGTGGTTTATATTTAAGTTCAAATATTTTTTGCTGTGCAACAAGTCTGGAGCTATCTAGATTGTATTTTTCGGTAAATGAAGATTCCGTATTATCATTGTTTAAAAACAAATCTAAAGGTGTTATTTTCTTTGATGAATTACTATCTGGTATACCTGCAAGTACATTCATATCCAATATATTCTTGCTGTAAGATGCCTGCATTGTTTGCTGCGCAATAAGTTGAGTTTGAAGTTCTATATCGAGCAATGACAGGTCTGAAAGCTTGATTACGCTACTGTTTACCAACTTCGTTGTGAGCTCTTTCTGATCTTTTAGAATGTTGATGTATTTCGTTAAGAAATCAATCTGGTGCATATCCTGCAGACAAAGGATGTACTGGTCGGTAATTATTTTTTCCAATTCAAAATTGGTCAGGCGTATATTATTTTGGTTTATTTTTATGCCAATACCGGCTTCATCTGCAATAGCAGAAAACCTGGACTTCATAAATAATGGTTGGTTTACTTGTACCAATCCTTGGTATAAGCCTCCATTCGTAAGCCCTGCATCCTGACCATAATAGCTATCAGCATTTCCCGGGCTTAACTGAAGCGAAGTTTTACCATTATTATTGGCTACAACCGGTGCCATAAGATAATTGGCTACGATACCTACCTGTGGTTTGGTATACACGGACTTTAGCCTTTCTAATTCGAGACGTGCAGCTTCTGATTGAAACTGGTTGTCCTTTATTAGCGGGCTATTGCTTTTCGCAGTTTGTATATAGTAATCAAGGGTTTGCTGAGCATAACTCATTGCAGGAAATAGGAATGCTATACCTAACAGAAATCTAAGAACAATCATTATCGGGATACATTTTTATTCAAGTTTAAAAGATTTGAAAAAAGCAGTTCTGGCTACTGAGCAACCTTTATAAAGTGGCCTTTAGAATCGAAAATCAGGTCTTTTTTGCCTACCTCGGCTTCATAGGTAAGATTACCTTTAGCATCAGTAATTTTTGCGGACTCCGCTATTTTCTTACTGGGATAGTTTTGATGGATATACGCTCTGGCTTTTTCAGGAAGCATATTAACGGGAATAGCCTTTTCAGTTTCCAAAATATTGCCTGAAGGGTTGATGAGAACAGAATAGTCTTTATGGTCTTGTATAAAGCCTGCTTCAAAATTGTCTTTTTCCTTTTCCCACCTAATGGTTTTGATAGTTGGAAACTCTTTTTGCAATGCCGATTTTACAACGGCAGGAACTTCCTTTTCTGAAACTTTTTGCGCATAAGTAAAGCTTATGCTTGCAGTAGCTGCCAATAGAAATGCTAACTTTTTCATTGTACTATTTTTTAAAATTTTATAGTACAAAGCTCATAAGTGATTTAGCAATATTTCTGAATTTTAGACGGTAGAAGATTTTTTTCTGAAAGAATTCAGATGAGAAAATATTACCATCATCGATAATAAAATCATAGACACGATAGAAGCATTTGCTGTTCCGAGATTTAATCCTCCATTTGAAAGGGGTTTGGTAAGAAAATCTCCAAAAGTGGCTCCGAAGGGACGGGTAAAAATGAAGGCGATCCAAAACAATAATACGTGATTGAGCCTTGTAAAATAATGCAGCAGGACAACTACTATAATAATGCAGCCTGTAATCAATGCTCCATTTAAATAACTCAACCCGAGATTATCACTTAAAAAATCTCCGAAAGCAGTTCCTAAACTGTTAGAAAACAATATTGCAATCCAGTATAAAACTTCTTTTCTTTTTTGGAAAATTGGATACACCTCAAGATTATGATACGATTTGTACCAAATAAAGAGCGTGAGAAAAAGAAAAGTTATAAGCATTACGCTTCCTAAAAAATATCCTGCGCCCAAGGTTCGGTCAGTAAAATCAGAAATTTCTGTACCCAATGTGGTTGTGGCAATGATGACCATCCAAAATACAACCGGAATATACTTTTTTAAGGTTAGCTGTATCGACAATATAATGGTGAAAAATATAGCAGTAATTAGCATGCCGGTTCCGTATCCTAATTGCAAAGTCATAGATATAAAATCACCCAAAGTTTCTCCCAAAGTGGTAGCGACAATTTTCATCAGCCAGAAAAGAACCGTTACAGACGCAACTTTATTTAAAGTTTTCATTTTTCCTGTAAAGCTCGCACAGGATTTAGCAGATTTTCTGAATTTTTAGAAGAATTTATTTTTGAATTTCTTTCATTTTCCCTTCTTTAAACCTTTCGCTTGCAGTTTGATAGTAGGAAATGGTTTCATTAGTAAGTTCACTATTTTTAAATTGATCCTCTCTCATCTCCCCGGATTTTTGATCAAAGTTATATTGAACTGTTTTTTTACGGTCGTTAATTTGGGTAAAAATATCTCCTTTTAGCAAACCAAGTGTACGATAATTACCTATGAAAGCACGTTCTTCCCCAATCTTCGTTTGGTTAATATCTTTACCATATAAAGCAGTATTGTAATCCCACCCTAAATAACCGAATAGTGTTGGCATTAAATCAATTTGAGACATCAATCTATCAATTTTCTCAGGCTTTTGATTTAAATTATAAATAATTGCAGGTATGTGATGCTTGTTTATGTTGATTTCCCATTTTCCTGCGCTACTGGCACAATGGTCCGCTACTATGACAAAAACTGTATTTTTAAACCAAGCTTTTGTTTTTGCAAGAGCAATAAATTTTCCTAAAGCATAATCAGTGTATTTAACGGCAGCGTCACGCTCTCCCTGAGGAAGATTTATTTTTCCATTTGGAAAAGTATAGGGCTTATGATTAGATGTTGTCATCACAAATTGAAAGAAAGGTTTTTTTTCTTCAAAGTTGATATCTGCATATTTTATGGACTGTTTGTAAAGATCTTCATCACAAACGCCCCAAGCATTTTCAAAACTTACTTCACTGTCTGGAATACGGTACCGTTTGGTAGCTATATCTTCTGAAAGTGTGTTGCCACGATCCCTGTCAACAATATCAAAACCCTGACCCCCGAAAAAATTGTTCATATTGTCGAAATAACCATCACCACCATAAATGAAATATGGATGATAATTTTTGTTTCTTACAATTGTGGCCACAGAAAAAAGATGTTGATTATCGGGACGCCTTACAATACTGTTTCCAGGAGTGGGCGGAATGGATAAGGTGAGTGCTTCCATTCCCCTCACAGTACGTGTACCAGTCGCAAACAAATTGGTAAAAAATATGCTTTCTGCGGATAGTGCATCATAGTTTGGCGTAAGATTTTGGGTATTACCGAATGATTTTAAAAATTCAGCACTAAAACTCTCAATGGTTAATAAAATAATATTAGGCCTAATAAGTGTTTCGCCTTCGGTTTCTCGTAAAATTTCTGTGTTGCTTTTTGACAAATAGTGCTGGTTGTTTTGCAAAAGTTTTTTTCTTAGAACCAGATAGGCTTGCCTTTGATTTATTGTTGGATAAAAAGTTCCATAATCAAGCTCATTCGATCTGAATGCAGCAAAAAATGAAAACACCCCATTTTTACCTAATTCATTTACCGTAAGATTATTTCCGTTATCAGCCCAATTATTTTTTAAAAAGAAGCCAAGGCTAAAGGTTAATATTAATAGGCTTACACTCATTATCAATCTTTTTAGAAATGGCATTTTATTCGTAAAACTATAAAGGAAAAATTTTTTTTCTTGAAATAAATAGAAACTTAGAACAATCAGAATTAATAATATCCCTATAATCAGCGGAAGTGGATAGGATTGATTGATATTAGTAATAACTTCATAAGTGTATATAAGATAGTCGACAGCAATGAAATTGAATCTTACCCCAAATTCATCCCAAAATGGGATTTCTGCCATCAAACTGAAATACATCAATAACAAAACAATAAAGCAATAACAATAGGTGAATGTTTTATCCAGCAAACTACCAATCCATTTTTTGGGAAGAGCAAGAAGAAAAATGTTATATGTTGTTATGAAAAACAGACCCGTTGTGATATCGAATGAAAATCCTAAAAAAAGTATTTTCATAATATTGGCAACAGTAAAATCAATATTGTGTACCGAATATAAAAGCAACCCTACTCTTAAAAGCAGCGATAAGGTAATGTATAGCGTGAACAGGGAAAAGAGTATAGAAAACCGGCTTTTGAATATTTTTAACAAATACATACTTTTTCATTTTATGCGAACAAAGTATATATATGATTTTGTAGATTTTCTGAATTTTTAGAAAAGCACTGTAAAACAATGCAGATTATTTTTAAACTCGTATTTGATATCCCATTTGTATTGTTCCACAATCTCCTTCACGATAGCCAAACCTAAGCCTGAACTTCGTGTATCGGTGGTTGCCTTGCCAAATCTTTTAAAAAGAATAGCATTGTCAAGTTCTTTATAAATTCCTGTGTTGATTATACTGAATTTGGCATCTTCAATTAGAATGGTAATATTTCCATTTTCTAAATTATGCCGTATAGCATTTAGTATAAGGTTATTTATTAATATCTCTGTTAAAACCCTGTTGGCGTTAATTTCAATGATAGCATTTTCTTCGATTTCTATCCGTAAATTTTTATTTTCTGCCTGTTCCTCAAAATAGCCAATAACATCATTGACCAATTCGTTTACCGTAAATGTTGAAACCTCTGCATATTGCCTGTTTTCAATTTTGGTGAGGAGCAATAGGTTTTTATTGATACGGGATAGACGCAGCGAGGCTTCGTACAAAGACTGCAAAACAACGGATTGTTGCTGGGTAAGTGAAGTATCCTGTAAAAGTAAATCGAGTTTGGATTGAAAAATTGCCAAAGGAGTCTGCAACTCGTGTGAAGCATTTTGGGTAAAGGATTTCTGGGAGTTATATGATTTTACATTAGAAACAATCATTTTTTCAATTCCTGTGTTCAGTTGGTCAAATTCTTTTGTTCCGGTTTTATTGAATGATGGAAGCGATTGTTGTTCAATATTAAATTTATCAATCAGTTGTAATGTTTCGTAAAATGGTTTCCACAAACGGTTTGCAATAAAACGGGTTATGAAAAATATAACCAGCAGCATTCCTCCGAGAATGACCAGATAGACATAAATAATGGCTTTAATCAAATCTTCGGATTCTACCAGGTTGAGCTGAATTTTTAATACATAAGGCTTTCCTTCAATCTTCACATCCGAATATAGTACCCGATAAGGTTCCCATTCCGGTACTACTTCATCGAATATAGTTTCCTGAATAATCTTATTTTTGCGGTTTCCAGAAATGGTATCCGGTATAATTCTTACATCCCTGTTGAAGCGGTTCCATATATGAATATCAGAAGAACGAATCGTTTTAAGATGGTCAATTTCAAATTCTTTTTTTCGCAGGTATATCGCTTCATCCACGTCGTCCGTATATAGCTTTTCCATTACAAGATAGAAAAAAGGAGCACTCAACAACAGAACGAATGTTGCCAAAAAAGTATAATAGAGTAATGTTTTGTTTAGTAAGCCATTCACACGTCCCATTTGTAGCCCATTTTATAAACTGTTTTGATATAATCATCGCAACCAGCATCTGCCAGCTTCTTTTTCAAGTTTTTTACGTGTGCATACACAAAATCTACATTATCCAACATATCTGCCATATCTCCTGATAGATGCTCTGCTAAAGCTACTTTAGATACAATACGATTTTTGTTGCCAATTAAAAAAATAAGCAAATCATATTCTTTTTTTGTAAGTGTAATCACTTGATTGTTTACACGTACTTCTTTCGCAAGCAAATCAATTGAAAGTTCATTGATTTCTAAATGATTGGTACTGGAAAACTGTCTTCTTCGTATTACCGAATATATTCTGGCACTCAGTTCTGAAAGATGAAAAGGTTTTGGGAGGTAATCATCCGCACCTAATTTGAGCCCTATAATTTTATCATCTACAGCATCCCTTGCCGAAATAATAATGACACCATCCTGTTTACTTTCTTTTTTTAACGCTTCCAGAATTTCCAGACCTTCGCCATCAGGAAGATTCAAATCTAACAAAATGCAATCATATTCGTAAACGCCTGTTTTTTCAATAGCTTCATCAAAAGTAGAAGCAAATTCACAATTATATTGTTCCTGTTTTAAGTAAGTGGCAATACTTTCAGCCAATAACTTTTCATCTTCTATAATTAATATTTTCATCTGTTCATTCTATTAATTTTAACGATTTAATAAACAAAGTAAGCGATGGATTTTGAAGTATTTCTGAATGGATAAATAGCTTTTCAAAATGAGATTTATGCTAATTCAATAATCATGTCATTCAGTAATATCAAAGATACTTTCTGTAATTCTTCTTTATTCTCGTTCAAAAAAGCCTTTATCTTACTGGATTCATCTACTAACTCTAAACAAACAGGATTTTCAGATGACGGAATTTCAGAAATATTGTATTGGATAGAACCGTTATTTAAATATCCGCTTTTAGCAGTAAAAATATTGGCTTGATGGATAGCGTTTTGTTTCGCCTTTTTCAAAAGATATTCTCCAAGATTATTATTCCAAAGTTTCCTCCAAAAGTTCTGCCCAACTACTGATTGTCCGTATCTAAAGTATATTTTTGCAATGGCTAAATTTTCTGCGTTCATAATTTTAAAATTATAGTTCATTTAGTCTTTTTCCGGTGTAGTTTCCAAACCTGTTGTGTTTAGGCTCACCGATCATCTGTCTGCCATAAATACTGCTATGACCTGAGAATAAATAAGCAACAACGCACGCAATGGCTACATAAACCCCACAATCACTCCCGAAAAGTTCAATTGCCATAATACTACAAGCCAGAGGTGTATTGGTAGCGCCTGCAAAAACTGCTACAAAGCCCATTCCTGCCAAAAGCCCTGTTGGTAAAGGAATAAAATAGCCCAGCGAATTTCCCAATGCAGCTCCGATAAAAAATAAAGGTGTCACCTCACCACCTTTAAATCCTGCGGCTAATGTAACAATGGTAAAAATCATTTTTAATGCAAAATCGTAGGCTGGTAATTGCTGTTCAAAAGACGAAACAATGGTAGGAATTCCTAAACCGATATATTTTGTCGTTCCTAAAGCCCAAACTGCGGTTGCAACTAAAATACCTCCAACCAAAGGACGTAAAGGTGGGTAAGAAATTTTTGCTTTGAAAATTTTACCCACACGATGAATGGTTTTGCTGAAAATTGCAGCACATAGCCCGAAAGCTATTCCGGCAAGAATGGCGTATAAACCATTTAAAAATGAAAAATCAGGAATGGTCGGAATATGATAATGGGTATGTCCGGTTTTCCAAAGTTTGGTGACTAAGTCTGCGATGATTGCCGATGCAAATGCCGGAAAAATCGAATCATATTTTAGTCTGCCAATCAGAAAAACTTCCAGACCGAAAATGGCTCCGGCTAGCGGCGTTCCGAATACAGAACCAAAACCGGCAGCAATGGCGGCAATAATTAAAACTTTTCTTTCATTTAGATTGAGTTTTAGTGGCTTGGTAAATTGGTCGGCAATAGAACCTGCCATTTGTATCGCTGTTCCTTCTCTTCCCGCAGAACCTCCAAAGAGGTGGGTAGCCAAAGTTCCGAGATAAACAAAAGGCGCCATCCGAAAAGGAATGATTTCTTTAGGGTCGTGAATAGTATCAATCAGCAGATTATTTCCTGCTTCAACTTCTTTACCAAATTGATGGTAAATATATCCGATTACGAACCCTGCAACCGGAAGTAAGGCAATCAACCAAAGGTGATTTTCCCTGAAATCTGTAACCCAGCCTAATGTTTTTAAAAATAATGCGGACGCAGTTCCGATACAAGCACCTATTACAAGGCTAATGAATAACCATTTGATGATATAGGGAAGTGATGGATAAGCTCTAAAAAAAGCTTTTGTTCTGATAAAGGATTTTTGCCCTTTCGATTTTTGATGATAATGCATAATATATCCTGACTAAATGATTGAACATTCAATTTTAATCAGGCGCCATCAGCTTTTTAGGGCGGTTGGGTAAGGGAGACACCATTCCCTTTTTTTGAATAATCAAAGGTAATAAAAATCAATGACCTACGACATAATCTTTAAGAATTTTTGCTATTCCAAGCTCACAATTGATTCTGTTTTTTTCACTCATTGCTGGGAATGGAACACTTTTAATAAATAAATCTTCTGGTAAATTTGCTCTTTCTACCGCCATTAAAACAAAGTTTTCAATATCCTTCATTATAATGATAATACATTTGGGACGGTATATTCTTAATCTTTTCGAAAGCGAGTCAACACTTTCAGAACGTTGTTTTTGTCTGATTTTTTTATCCTTTCGGTCAATTACTTCAGTCACCAAATATTCAATTTTGCATTTCATTTCCTTAAAAAATGCTAAAAAATCAATATCGGTTTCAAAGTTTCCAAATTGCATTTCAAAGGCAGACTTTACACTCCTATACAAAGGTGTATTACATTTGTAAAAAGATTTTGTATCAGAAGCTTTTGCTTCTGTGATCAGTAAGATTTCTGTTGGCATTTCAAAAAGTAATATTTATTATCACCTGATCATTTCATTGACTGAACGATTTTATAGTTAGCCATGCTGACTTTATCCACACTTAAATCGTTGTTCAAAACATAAAGGAACTTTCCGTATTTCGAAAAAACGATGGCTTGTCTTGGTTCTTTAAAACCTTTGATGGTTTGGATATTCTTATTGGTTTTAACGTCAACTACTGAAATAGTATTATCAATTTTGTTACCGCTTAACACAAATTTTCCATCTGGAGACAAACTTGCTCCGTAATTATCTTTCCCAACAGGAATGCGATAAGCAATCTTTTTACTGGCGATGTCTACTATAAGCAGTTCATTTGTTCCGCTGTTCGCTGCATATAAGGTTTTACCGTCCTTACTAATCGAGATGGCCCGGATTTTATTGAAACCCTCCACTTCTCCTTCTATTTTTAGCGTTTTAACATCAACAACGGTGATATGGTCGTTTCCAAAATTGGTCACATAGAGCTTTGTATTATCAGGATTAAATTTCACCCCTTGCCTGGGCTGATGAAAGCCAGTAATGATATTCTTGACCTCAGATGTTTCTGGATTGACCAAGGTTACCGTATTAGTCGCTTCATTGTTGATAAACAGCTGTTTCCCATCTTTTGAGATAGCAGTCCCAAATGCACCATAGCCAACCGGGTATTTTTTAATCAGCTGATAATTGTCAGAATTATAAACCATCAGATATCCAAGACTACTATCGGTAATGTAAATTAGCTTTCCATCCGGAGAGAAAAGGATATTTCTGGGGTTGACAAAACCTTTGATTGTAGTTTTTAACTCGGCTTTGGATAGGTCATAAATTTTAATTTCTGTAGAATCACTGTAAGAAGCCGCCGCTATTTTTTCATCAGGGCTAACTGCAAGTGAATTATTTTTAATATCCCCATCGAATGGAACTTGTGCGAACGCTTTTATTGTAAAGCTTAAAAGTATCAGTGAAATTTTAAATGGTAGTGATTTCATATTATTTCTTGTTTAGTGAAGTATGATATTAATTTGTTCAAATACATTAAGCAATAGATTCTTAACTGGCAAAAGAAGTTACCGCCCATAATGCAGCAGCAGAAATGATGCCCCAAAGTACAACGCCCTGAATCAAAGGTCTAAAACCAACGCTCATCAGTAATTTTCTATTCAGACCGCAGCCAATTAAAAATAAAGTTAAGGTTAGCCCTGCTTTGGCAATACCGGTAAGGTAATGACTGAAATTCTGAACAAAAGGAATATAGGTATTGACAATCATAGCCAAAACAAATAAGCCTATAAAGTAGGGGATTTTCACTTTACTGCCTTTGTTTTTGAAAAGGAATGTAGATAGAAATGCTATAGGAATAATCCATAAAGCACGCGCCAACTTAACAGTAGTTGCTACTTCCAAAGCCTGAGTTCCGTATTTGCTTGCTGCTCCCACTACTGAACTGGTGTCGTGAATGGCAATGGCACTCCATAAACCAAACTGGGTCTGAGACAAATTCAGGGCGTGACCAATTATTGGGAAAATGAATAAAGCAATTGAATTAAGAATGAAAACCGTACCTAATGCCACTGATATTTGTTTTTCCTCAGCTTTAATGACAGGAGAAACAGCAGCAATAGCACTTCCTCCGCAAATAGCGGTTCCTGCAGAGATCAGATAGGAACTCTTTTTGTCAATTTTGAGGAATTTTCCCATCAAATATCCTATAACCAAGGTTCCAATAATAGAAACTATAGTGAAAAGGATTCCTTCTTTACCAGCCTTCATTGCACTGGTCACGTTCATTCCAAATCCTAAACCAACCACTGAAACCTGTAGTAGAATGTGCGTCGCCTTATGATTGAGATGAAGGTAAGGATGGCCAATGAACTGTGCGATGACAAGCCCCATCAACAATGCAATAGGCGGAGATATTAAAGGAGATAGGCAGAATACGACTGCTAACAAAAAAATAACTTCACGAGTTGTAATACTTCGATCTAGAAGACTTTTGAATCGATTAAGCTTATTGGGCTTTTGAGTGTCTTGTTCCATAATGACTTTATATTTTAATGATACAAATGTCATCATTTGGAAAGTCTGGCAGAAATTGCTATTCGTTATCTGTCATTACCTAAAGTTATAACTTATCGCAAATCTCATAAACAAATCAGAAAGATTTTCGCTGTCACCCTGATTTTGAATAAAGTTAAATTCTCGTTCTATACTTAGTCCTTTTACTTCTACAACAGTACATTCATTGTTTTTTAGTTCTTTGAAAATGGAATATATGGAAAGAAAAGCCAAGGCTTCTGAATTGAGCAGGTACATTTTGATGCTTTCCGAACTGTCCAACTGCATTTCTAAATTGAGATTACTTATTTTTATACCAGACTGTTTGAGAGCGTGTGCAATGACTTCAAGTGTCCCAGAACCCGCTTCACGTAAAAGAAAACTATACTTTATTAGATCTTCTACTTTTACAGATGATTTTTTTGAGATCGAATGTCCATTTTTTGCAACCAATACGAGTTCATCCTTTATAAAGGCGGAGTATTTGAATAAGGTGCTTCTCGATTTTCCTTCTATAATTCCTAAATCAATATTTTTATTCTGCAAAGCAATCTCTATTTGCTCTGTGTTTCCTGTAACCAACTGAACTTTTACCTTGTCGAACTTACGGTGAAATGCTGCCAATATAGGAGGCAGCAGGTATTGTGCTGCGGTAGTACTTGCGCCAATTCGCAGCGTTCCTGATTTGTTTTGAGTAAAAGCATTGAGATCAAATTCCATATTCTGATAGATTGAAAACAACTGTTCCGAATACTGTAATAAAGTTTCGCCTGCGGGTGTAAGTTTAATTTTTGTTCCGTTCCGGTCAAACAGTTTTACCTTGAAATAATTTTCAATCTCCTTAATGTGCTTGGTAACTGCAGGCTGTGTGATATACAGTTCTTCCGAAGCTTTGGTAAAGTTGAGCCTTTTGGCAACGGTAAAAAATACTTTCAATCTGAAATCAAACATCTGCTATTTTATTTTCTTTGAAATGTACAAAATAAAAAATTCTGAATTGTATTAAAAGGTGTAGAATGGTCGAGATATTTGAAACTCTTTAGCTCAAAAGATCTCTCAAAAACTTTTTTCAGTGATTCCTCGGTAAATTGTTTGGTATCGAGACCACTGCATTTGGTTGGACCATTATCGGAGAATGTTCCCATAATCAAAAATCCATCTTGAGTGATAGTCCTTTCAGCAATTGAAACATATTTTTTGACATTTTCTTCAGCCGTTAAAAAATGAAAAGCCGCTCTGTCATGCCACAGGTCATATTTTTGTCTTGGTATAAATTCAGTAATATCAGTTGCAATCCAATTTACCAGCTTACTTTTTTCTCCCAATCTGTTTTGGTTTTTTTGAAGTGCAGTTTCAGAAATATCTAGGACAGAAATATTCGTATAGCCCATCTCCAGAAGAACATCTACCAAATGGCTTTCTCCACCACCAATATCGATGATATGTGCTGAAAGAGGTAAGTTTAATTCCTTTATCAACTCAATGGAAGCTTTCGGATATTCTTGATACCAGCTTACTTCATTCTCGTTTTTGCTTTGGTAAATGGTATTCCAGTGTTGTGTTGAAGTTTTATCTGTATTCATTCTTATTTAAATATTTTTTATCCCAAATAAATGTCCGACTAAAGCTGTTGCAGCCATTGCTATTGTTCCCCAAAAGCACATTCTGAGAACCGCAACTATGATTTTTGAACCTCCTGTTTTTGCAGTAACTGCACCCAGCAACATCAAAAACACGATAGACAAAGTATATTGATAATAAACCATTGTTTTTAATGGAGCAAATATAGAAACTATAAAAGGCAAAATCCCCCCCGCTGTAAAAGACGCAAAGGATGCTAAAGCTGCCTGTAAGGGTTTTGCCTGTGTAATTTCGTTAATGCCCAGTTCATCTTTGGCGTGGGCCTCCAATGCATTGTGATTGGTCAATTCTTTTGCTACCTGCAAAGCTGTTTGCATACTTACGCCTCTACTTTCATATATTTTTGCTAGTTCTGCTAATTCCATTTCGGGCATTTCTTTTAACTCTTTCTCTTCTCTCAACAAGTCGGCCTTTTCGGTGTCTGCCTGCGAACTGACAGAAACATATTCTCCTGCGGCCATAGACATTGCCCCGGAAACCAAGCCCGCCAATGCGGCAAGAATAATCGTATTTCTTTCTGAACTGGCTGCTGCAACACCAATAGCAATACTTGTTACAGATAAGATGCCGTCATTTGCTCCAAGAACTGAAGCTCGTAGCCAACCTACACGATTGGTATAATGTTTTTCTAAGAAATTTGTATGCATTAGTATTACTGTAGTTCTTTAATTTTTTCCTTCATTTTTTTTATCTCTTCTTCTTGAGATTTTATGATATTTTCTGATAATATCTTCACTTCTGGATCTTTGATCTCAGCATGTTTGCTTGTCATAATAGCAGAAGAATGATGTGGAATCATTGCTTTCATATATTGAATATCGCTGACGAAAGTTTGATTTCGCAGAAAAATAAATGCAACGATAAATACAGTAATTCCACTACCAATGATAATGGAATTAAGTTTTTTATTATGATACATATTGCCCATCATCAATATCATTAACACGGCCATCGGAGACACCATTAGCAATGTCATGTACGTTCGGGTTAAACTTATATAAACATGAGCAATTTCGTCAACATTTAAAAACATGACGAGATACATGATGATAAATGAAATTATCAGTGTAAAAAAAAGCTTTCTATAAACAGTATTATCTTGTTTTTTGTGATTCATATTTTCCATTTTATTCTATTTTAAAGTTGTAATTGATTAAATGGAACAGCTAATTGTTATATTTTCAGTGGAAACAATTGCAGTTCCATTTATTTATAGTAAATCAAATAATTATCCAAAAACTTATAATATTATTATTAATACACAAGTGACAATCCGGCTCCCCATCCCATATCACTATCATAATGAGCCCGGATTCCGATGTTTTTATTGATAATGTATTTGAGTTCTCCCATATATTCTTTGTCGGTATTCACCATAAATCCTCCTCTCAATCTCTTAGAAATCGGAATGTCCTCACGCATCAATGCCAATCTTACAATACCGTCGTGATAAACCTCTGCCTGAAAATTGACCAGCATTGGTAAAGTGTACATTACACCTAAACTAAAGGCCCTTCGGGTATCTTTCTCATTGGTTTGGCCAAACAGGTTTTTTTCCTGCTGGTCAATTCCCATTTTACGGTATCGCCAGTCATAACCAATAAAAGGCATCAGCCACTGCATTTTTCCGATGTATCTGCCAAGATGAGTTTCCACTTCATAACCGTGCATACTGTTGTAGCCTAATCGCCATTCTGTACCCAAACTCCATCGGGCATTCTGCAACATAGCCTGACCGTCGTTTCCATTGGTCGCAAAATCATTTTCTGCCATAAAGTGAGGCATATTGCTTTCTCTTTGCAACATATTATAGGCTTGTTTCTTGTCTGGCAAATTTGGATTTTGATAATCACCGACCGAAAAAACACGGTTCATACCCGACATCATATGATAAAGGATATGGCAATGGAAAAACCAGTCTCCTTCTTCATTTGCGAGGAATTCAATGGTATCGGTCTCCATCGGCATAATATCGAGTACGTTTTTTAGCGGCGATTTTTCTCCTTTTCCATTTATTACCCTGAAGTCAAACCCGTGAAGGTGCATCGGATGGCGCATCATCGAATTATTATAAATGGTAATGCGTAAAACCTCACCTTTTTTTACGGGTATCTTGTCCGTTTCGGAAAGGATTTTATTATCCATACTCCAAACATAGCGGTTCATATTTCCGGTTAGTGTAAATTTCAATTCTTTTACAGGAGCCTCCTTTGGCAATGTAGTATTATATGGAGATTGCAACATTGAATAATTTAGAGTTGTAATATCTCCCAGGGCATTTGCATTGTATCTATTCGGGTCGGTGTCCATTTTCATTCCAGATTCCATATCCATATTATGCTGGCTGTGATCTTCTTTCTTTCCGGCTGGTCCCGTAATTTCGGGATACATCACTACGTTCATGTCCATTTTGTTCAGGCTCATCTTCATGCCCATATCATCCAGATCTCCGTTCATTTTCATCATACCGTTCATCATTTTCATTCCTTCAAAATATTTAAGACGGGGAAGAGGGGAAATCAACTGTTTAACACCATTTCCAACAAAATAACTTGCAGACTGTGTTCGGTCTTCGGTTGTTGCCAAAAATTCATAAGCCACGCCATCGGCAGGAATCGTAACCACAACATCGTAAGTTTCTGAAACACCAATAATCAACCGGTCAACATCTACAGGTTCTACATCATTGCCGTCATTAGCGACTACTGTAATCTTTCCACCTGCGTAACGCAACCAGAAATAAGAAGAAGCTCCACCGTTGGATATTCTTAACCTCACTTTATCGCCTGCTTTCAATGATTTGCCATCGATGGTTTTTAAATCTGTGGTATTGTTTCCATTCATTAGTACTTTGTCATAGTAAACATCGCTTACATCCATTGCCAGCATACGTTTCCATTCGTTTTTTAGCTTGGTTTTAAAATAACCCTCACGAATGGCTTCTGCATAAGACTGTGTTGAATTCTTCTTAATCGCCGCCCAGTCGTTGGCATTATGCAGCATTCTGTTGATATTTTTTGGATTGAGGTTGGTCCATTCGCTTAAAACAATGGGAACTTCAGGTAAATCATCTATTCCTTTTCTAAACGTCTTATCGTCCTTTCTTTTCTTCATTACAAAGTTTCCGTACATCCCAATCTGTTCCTGTAATCCAGAATGCGAATGGTACCAGTGCGTTCCGCTTTGTATAATAGGAAAACGATAGGTATAGGTAGCCCCGGGAGCTATCGGTTTTTGGGTAAGCCAGGGAACTCCGTCTTCTTTGTTGGGGAGAAATACACCGTGCCAATGCAGCGATGTGCTTTCTTTCAATTGATTATGAACAACAATTTCGGCTGTATCACCCTCGGTGAAAGTGAGCGTAGGCATCGGGATTTGACCGTTTACGGCAATCGCTCTTTTTTGCTTACCTGCATAATTGACAAGCGTATCTTTTACATACAATTCGTAATGCACCACTTTCTGTGCAAACAGGGTTTGTGCGCAAAGCAGTAGCAATACCGTTTGCAGCATTTTTATGGGTATATTCTTATATCTGTTCATTGATTTTAAAAATTTTATTTAATACTGTCTTCCATTACGCCAAACCATTTCACCAAAACTTGCTTATCCTCTTGCGACAATACTGCATTGCGATGAATTAGTGTATATGACGATAAGGGCATTTCTCCGTCCTTGACCTGTCCCGCCATAGCCCTGAACTTATTTCGCTGCTTGCGGGGGGAATACTCCCCAAAGTTGCTGAAGTTGAGTTCCTCCTTACCTTTTTTGATATGCTGCGCCATATACCATGACCCCGGCTGGATGCGGCTATACCACGGATAATGGGTATTGTTGCTATGACAGTCGTAGCAGGATTGGACAAGGACAGCCTTTACATTTTGGGGTACGGCATACACCTTTTCAATATGAGAGGCTGTCACTTCATCCGACTTGTTCTGTAACGGTTGAAAAAACTGTATGCCGATTAAGATAATAGTCAACCCCAATATGATTTTCTTCGTTAAGGACATATTAATTAAAGGTTTTTTCCACCATACCGCAGGTAATCATTTTTGAACCGTAATAAGGATTTTTGATTGCTTTGCTTTCGCTTAACCAAATAGCTCCTTTGCCATCATTGAACATTGGGCAATGATCCTGATAGAGTGCCTGCGGAGAACCGAACAGCGTAATAAGATCACTGATATCTTCACTTAATGATGCCAGATGCTCTCTCTGATGATCAATTTTACCTGCATTGTCGCCAATATGCTCTGCGTTTTCCTTTATATCATCTGTTATGTCCATGTATTTTTTGTGATTATCGGCAGGGACGGTTTTCATGTCCACTTTATTCAGGGTGGCAAACAGCTTTTTACCTGCATCGGCAGCAGCATTAGCATCGTCTGAAACAAGAGCGTTCTTCAGTGACAGATAATCAGCCACTATGGGCGCAATAGAAAAACCACCAGTTGCTGTTTCTCCTGCATTCTTACCGATGGATGTATCAGGCGTAGCTGGTAAGGGCACTGTGTCATTCACTTTTGACTGAGAAGGTGCCTGCTCGCCCGAAGTGGCAGTTGTATTATTTTCGGACAGCTCGTTGTTCTTAGTTGACGACTGATTACATGAAGCTGCTATAAATACTGTGATAACAGCGAAGATTGATATTGTTATATTTTTCATTTTTATTTACTTTTTGATTTTTAATAAACTTGCATTAATAGCCACTACAATGGTACTTATGCTCATCAGTACAGCACCCATTGCCGGGCTTAAAATAAATTTCGGATAGAGTACACCTGCGGCAAGAGGGATTGCTACCACGTTGTAGCCAACCGCCCATATCAGGTTTTGTACCATCTTTTTATAAGTAAGTTTGCCGAAGTCAATCAGTTTGACCACATCTCTGGGGTCACTGTCCACCAATATAATGTCCGCAGTTTCGGCTGCCACGTCTGTACCGGAACCTACGGCAATGCCAACATCTGCCTGTGCCAACGCAGGAGCATCATTTACGCCATCGCCTGTCATTGCCACAACTTCACCTTTGTTTTGAAATTCCTTTACTTTTTCCTGCTTATTGTGCGGAAGTACATTTGCCAAATACCCATCCATTCTCAATTTTCCAGCTACCGCAGCAGCAATCTTTTCATTGTCGCCTGTAAGCAAAAAGGATTTGATATTCAATCGTTTGAGGTCGTCAATAGCTTGCTTTGAACCCTCACGGATACTGTCTGCCAAAGTGATGATACCTGCTACTTTATTTTCGATTAAAACAAAGTTTACCGTTTCGGCTTCCTGATTGATTTCAGTTGGGATTTCGGGCAGTGAAAGGTGCTTTTCGGCGAAATAATTCGGTCCCGCCGCTACGACATTTTTCCCGTTTACAACACCTTTTACACCTATGCCCTGCATATAGCTAAAGTTTTCAGACTTCCATAGGGTGAGGCTCCTTTCTTTCAATGCAGCCATAATACCTTTTGCGATATGGTGTTCTGAATTTTGCTGTACTGCGGCAGCATACTGGATAACCTCATCGGCATTATATTCATCTGTTAAAGGGAAAACCTTTTCTACTGCGTGGGAACCTTTGGTAAGCGTTCCGGTCTTATCAAAAATGATGGTAGATAGCTTCCGGGTCGTTTCAAATGCCGTGCGGTTGCGGATAAGCAGCCCATTGGTCGCCGATAGCGTTGTGGAAATAGCGACCACCAAAGGGATAGCTACGCCCAATGCGTGGGGGCAAGCTGTTACCATTACAGTAACCATTCGTTCTAATGCAAAAGCAATATCCCCATTGCTGGCATACCAATAAATGAATGTGCCTATGCCTACGGCAATAGCAATAAAGGTGAGCCATTTTGCTACTTTGTCCGCAAGGTTTTGTGTATTGGACTTGGTAGCCTGTGCCTCTTGTACAAGATTGATAACCCTGTTTAAGTAACTGTCTTTTCCGACCGCTGTTACCTTAACTTTTACCGCACCATCGCCATTGATAGAGCCTGCAATAACCTTACTGTTGGCTTCTTTTTTTACCGGAACACTTTCTCCAGTAAGCATACTTTCATTGATGTACGAAAGCCCCTCCAGTACCAATCCATCGGCAGGAATTTTTTCTCCCGGTTTTATGATAACCGTTTCACCGCTTTGCAGGTCTTCGAGCTTTATCTTTACAGCTTCTCCGTTCCGCTCCACGGTAACATCATTAGGCAGTAAAGCCACCAACGACTGTAATGCCCTCGATGCAGCCATTTGAGAACGCATTTCGAGCCAATGCCCCAATAGCATAATGTCAATAAGCGTGGCTAACTCCCAAAAGAAATCCATCCCCTGCAAACCAAACACAACGGCTACCGAATAGATATAGGCTACCGATATGGCGATGGCAACAAGGGTCATCATGCCTATGGCTTTGGCTTTTATCTCGCCAATCATTCCTTTTAGGAATGGCAAGCCTCCATAGATATACATAACCGTACCCAACGCAAGCAGCACATACTTATCGCCACTGAAAGTAAAGCTAAAGCCTAACCACTGCTGTATCATGTGCGACAGCAGCAGGATAGGAATTGTAATGATGAGGCTTACCCAAAAACGTGCGAGGAAATCGCCCGTATGATGCCCCTCATGTTTATCAAAACTTTCTTTAGCATGGTCAGGGTGAGCATGTCCCGAATGCCCATGTCCTGATGTGTGTTCATGAGAGGCTGACGTACCGCCTATGGGAACCAATGCCATGCTGCAAAGGGGGCATTTTCCCGGTTCGTCTTTTAGCACCTGCGGGTGCATAGGACAAGTGTACTTGTTCATAATTGTAAGTTTAGGATTTACTTGCCAAGAATTTCAACTGTACTACCACAGGTAAGCATTTGTGAACCGTAATACGGATTTTTAACCGCATTCTCTTTGCTTAACCAGTTTGCTCCGCCATTATACATTGGGCAATGTTGATAATAAACGGGTACATCCTGTTTAGATACTTTAGCCAATGTGTAAATATTGCCCGAGAGTTTGGCAAAAGCATTTCTCTGTTTTGCAACATCTTTTGATTTTGATATACTTTCTGTATTGGCTGCTAAGTCTTTCATTATTTTCATCCAAACAGCATGCTCTTCTACCGATAGCTTACTCATATCAACTGGTTTAATGGATGCCGACAATTCAGCAGCTTTGGCGGATGCGGTCGCCGCATCTGTTTTTATCAAAGCATCTTTAACTGAAAAATAGTTGTCAAATACAGGTTTTAGTTGTGATTGATTTTGAGTAGCATTCTTGTTACCCTGTGCTGTCATTTCACTATGATTGTGATTGCCATGCCCGGCGTTCATATCCATTCCTGCCTCTTTGTTTTTGGCAGTTGGCTTCAACGCTCTATCATACTGGCAACAACCGGGTAATTTTGCATATACATCATCTGGCGCCAAGAACTTCTCGCTATCATAACCTGCTAAGGCGATACGTTTCAGGATTTCATCCTGATTTGTTTTGTCGCCGTCATAGGTGAGCGTAGCCATCTTGGTATCTTTGTTCCAGTCCACACTGGCTACCTTTTTTACGTTACCTGCTTTTTCGATGGTGGTTTTGCACATACCACAATTTCCGTAAATCTTTACGGTTTCTGTTTTCGCATTCTTGATTTGTGCGAAGCCGTTTATTGATGATAGTAATACAGCGATTACCATCACTATTTTTGATAATGATTTCATAATAATTACATTTTAAGAAATGGGGCATTAGCAAACCCATTTCTGTTTGAAATTTTAAATAAATGATACAAATTAGGGATTAAAAAAAGCCGGAACAGCTTTTGACAAGACGTACCTATGGCTGTCAAGTCATAATTTTAGCTTATTTTAGGGGGAAGCCAAATGGAGAAAAAGCCTGAAGAATAATAGGCTTCTTTGAAACCGAATTTTTGCTTTTTGGTTTCAGCAAAATAGTTCTTTGCTTTTAATTCTATTGCGATTGGTACACTTAAAGAATTTGGTGAAGAAACGCCGCACTTACACGAGTTATGCTTACAATTACCACCGCAGCCATTTCCATCTTTACATTTTTTACAGGATTTGGTTTTGCAACAATCCTTTTTTTCTGCTTTCTCGTGATGATTTTTTGAAAATTTCTGTTGTTCCGTTTTAATTGGAGCTTTTGAACAGGCATAGCTTATGTTGGGAGCCAATAGAAATCCCCAAAATAGCCATAGAACTATGGTGATATGTTTGTTCCAATTTTTCACTTAGACAAATTTATGAATTTATTTTTTTGTGATTATTAAATATAAACTGTAAAGTTTATACAAAGTTAAAATTGAATTTAGAAAAATTTCTGAATTTTATAACTTTGTGCTGATTTCTTTTTAAATCAATCTAATTATTGCAATATCTCTTCTTTAGCCACAAGCTGGCTTTTACCAATAAAATAAGCACGGGAACTTCTATTAATGGACCAATTACGCCTACAAATGCCTGCGGAGAGTGAATGCCAAAAACAGCTATTGCTACTGCTATCGCCAATTCAAAATTGTTGCCTGTAGCTGTAAAGGCTATTGAGGCATTTTTGTCGTAAGGAACTTTCAGCGTTTTATTGATATAGAAGCTAACAAAAAACATTAGTACAAAATAGATGATTAAGGGTATGGCAACTTTTATCACATCCATTGGCAATTCTAATATTTTATCGCCTTTCAGACTGAACATTAATACGATTGTAAACAATAAAGCATACATTGTAATGGGTGATATTCGGGGTATAAACTTATTAATTCCTTGATTACATCTTTGTACTTGGCCAATTTATCAGAACCCTTACTCAAATATGCTTTTGTCTTTAAAATTCTAAATTATTAGTTTTTATTGAAAGTCTTCGTCTTGTTCCAATCTCAGGCAAATATTTATCATCAATTGCTTCACCCAATAAACTTATTTCTCAAGTGCCTTACATAGCGTACTTCTCATTAAAAAATATAGCCAGCCCAACTAGGGGTAGCATCCTTACTCATTATTATAATGAATAGCTGGATCAAAAACAGCTTCATCATAAAGTTCAAATATGGTTTCCCGTAAACAAAAATAAAGGTAAAATTGAGTAAAGTTCAATAATTCCTTTATTAGTCTCAAAAATGAGAAAATGAAAACATAGTAGGGCTTTTCATCCAAATAATAATCATACAATGTTGCAAAAGTTACTGTTAAGGATAAACGCACTAAGAAAGTTTTATGGAAATTTTTAGCTAAATTTATAAAAGTACATTATTTCTTTTAAACGAGCTTGGAGTTGATAATAAATCAACTCCAAGCTGAAAATTACCTATTTTTACTATTATAATAGTCAAAATAACTTAATAAAATCATTATGGCAAGAGGATTCGAACTTGAATTACAAATCATAAAGTATTAAAAACCAATATATTGAAAATTAGAGCTCTTAAAATATTAGGACAAAAGTTCGAAAAATTGCTCCCGTCAACATATCGCAAAAGGATTCGAACTCTCCGAAAACCTACACAAACAACTCATAATCAAATATTTAATTTCAAAATCCAATTCAAATCTTGTATCAGACGGTTCGAAGATAATCCTTCCAAGTTCACTATTTATAAAAACCTATAAATCAGGGAATTTTATTATTTTCAGATATTTTTTAATTTCTCGTATAGCTCCAGTGCTAATTTAATTGACTTTCTGGTTTTATCTGAGATTTCAAAATCATTTACAGTAGATCACCATCTAATCTAATTTCTGCTTTATTAGTATTACTATTTCTTCAAAAGCTGAAACCATCCCCGGAGTGCATTTTACGTCTGAAGTTTCTGTAACATATTCGTTTCCTTCGTAGGTTTTCGTTTCGCCAGAATCATATTACAATTTTTTACATTGTAAATGATTTTTGATAAATCTGATAACAATTTTGACTCCACCTGTGCATTAAATACTCTGACTATTAACATAGTGGACATAAACAATATTTTTTTTTATTTGGAAATTCCTTCTGTAAAGACAATTTCATTATCTTTTTTCTTGAAAACCGACTGCAACTTTTCCTCTTCCGTTTCTTTCTTTTTTGGAAAAACTATTGGAAAACTTTCCTCAATATTTCTCTTGGTGAACATATAAGCTAAAGCAATAACCTCCATTTGCTTTTCAGGGATCTTATCTGTAATCGTTGCTAAATTTCTTAGATCAAGATCATCATACTGATCCTTGAATCTATAAAGAGTAGCTACTAGCATTTTTAAATTCAATAAGCTTTTTTCTTTGTTCCACATAAAGAAATAAGTATCAATTGTAGAAAATTGCCTTGCAGAAATATTTACAATTTTGTCTGCAGGTTTTATTACTCCTGGTATTTTTGGAAAGCGAAAGAGGTCACTCTTCTCTTTGAGAAATCCGGTATGCTTCTCTAATTCAGTAATAGAGACTTATTTCGTTAATCTTTTAAGATGAAGCCTAGCTTTTAAATCTGGTGCTTTTTGATAGACTATAAGAATCATATCAGCATACGCAGCAGCAAAATCTTCTACTGAGGTATTGGTATATAAATGAGCTATCTCCTGTAGCTGCCAATCGTTCAATTGGTTCATGATCTCGCCACAGTAATGTTTCCTTCCATTGCATTATTTTTACTGCAAATTCAAAAAAGAAAATTTCTATGAAAAGGACATTAAAATTATTTTACGAAATAAATGAACAACAGTATTATGTTTTATATCAACAGCTAGGAAAAGACCTTTTATTCAAAGTAAATCAAGTAAATCCTACAATGATATCACGCGTGATTGAAAGAGCAATATTCATTAACCATCATGAGCGAGGAAAGATAATTGAAGAAATGGAACAGTTTGTCAAAAATGGAAATAGAGAAGATGGAGAATAATCTCTAAAAAGTAAAGCACCTTGCCAGATGCTTTACTTATTTAAATTTATTGTACTAAATTCAATTGGATTGTTATCATGTATTTTACTTTCTTTTATTTTTGCATCTAAATCTTTTAGAAAGTTTTGTTTCTCTTCGTTAGATTTAAAAATTATATCCCCCGTAAAAGCTTTTTTTCTGAATCTCTCTAAATCGCTTTCTTTGGAAATTTTCTCATATTCATTGAAAGAAATTTCTCTTGCTTCTTTATAAGTAATGTCATTCAAAATATCGTAATTAGATTTCTTTTTCTCTACCGATACAATTTCAAATGAATGACTGTTTGTTTTATCAGATACTTTCAAAATAAGCCCAGGTAAACCATAAAATTTATATGGTCCATCTTGGAAAGGAATTTCCGGTGTAAACCAAGCCACCCATTCTCTTCCTCCAAAATTGGTCGTTGCTTTTTGAGCACTATACCCTCCGATCTTTTGCTTATCAGGCAATATTCTCCAATTTATCCTTCTTTCATCTTTAACTTTTAAAACTGGATTAGGCATATGGTTTGCGGTATAAAAGAAAATACCATCTTTATCCTTTTCTACCACATATTTTATTTTCATCGACGAATCAGGAAATGACATTATTCCTTTCTCCGATCTTGCAGTCATTGTAGAATCAGATATTATATGTTTTAAGCCAGTGAATAGAGATTTTTTATCTTTTTCAATATCTAAAACTACAAGCTCTTCGGAAATAGCATCTTTTTTCAAAGTATCGGTCACAAATTTATACTCATATATAATTCTAACATTCTGAGGTAAGAATAAGTTAGGTAATAACAACCAGATAAAAAAAATTTTGTTCATGTGTTAAAGATATAAAAAAGGTTACTTTTCAAGTAACCCTTAGTTAGTTTAGCATTTTGTTAATGATGTTCCAGAATCTACACAAGTTAAATCATTGGAATCTCCGTATACACCAGTGCTACACCCATTTGAACCACAACAGCACCATCTACCTGGTTCTACAAGCTTAATAAGTCCACCATTTACACCTTTTAAATTTTCTCTTGAAAGTTTTTTAAGATTTTTCATAATAAATATTTTAAAAATTGTCTGATAAATATAAACACTTTTTTTACTCACCATTACGGGAATGCGCATTTACTAAAAGTTTATTGTTACGTAGAATACAAGCAAGGTGAAAAAGATTTTTTGCTTCATAATATTCTTTAATTTGCTTAAGTTTCTTTTCAACTGAGCTCAAACTATTTGGCTTAATATCATTTTGTTTTAACCTTTCTGCTATTTCCTGCTGGCTTAGCCCATCCTTTAGATAGCAAATGACCAAATAATTAATAATTAATTTTTCAATGGAATCCATGTCATAAAATTAATATAGAACATTATTAATTCATTATGGAATTCCGTATCACTAAAAACATTATTTATGATAGTTTTACAATTAAAATCAATGAAAGAATTTATTAATGATTGCTTACTATTTAAAAGTAAGGATAGAGAAATTAAAATCATCGCAATATTTATGTGGATTTTCTTAATAGGAATCCTAATATTTAGTTTACTTGAGTTTTTTACTCAAATAAAAATCCCGGAACTCGTCCAATTCTGAGGGTCTTTTTTTGTGGTATATTTTTAATAGCAATACCTCAACAAGGATAGAGCATCCCAATTCATAACCTGAGTTATTAATGGCCTAATTCATTATACGGTTATATGTTTTAGAAAGGACTCATGAGGTATATTTCCTATGCTTATTTTTATGGAAGATTAAAATTTAAAGTAACATTAAATGTATTATTACTTTTATAACTACCTTTAAACTAAGATATAAGCATTTCAATAATTTTAAAATATTTTAAATTATGTGGTGGGTATACGCAATTCTCTCGGCTTTTTTTGCTTCATTAACCGCAATTTTTGCTAAAATTGGAATCACCGGGGTTAATTCAAATCTGGCTACCGCGATCAGAAGCATCATCATTTTATTTGTTGCATGGGGAATCGTTCTGGCTCGTAGCGAATACAAGGGAATTCCGGCCCTCTCGCGTCACAACATGATTTATATTGTAATTTCAGGACTGGCAACAGGACTTTCCTGGATATTTTATTTTAAAGCACTTCAAACCGGCAAAGTAACTCAGGTAGCTCCTGTTGATAAATTGAGTGTTGCCCTGACTATTTTCTTATCTGTCATTTTCCTTGGTGAATCTCTGACGATAAAAACAGTTATCGGCGCTTTACTGATTATTGCAGGAACTGTGATGTTAATCTTTGAATAATATTTTGCAAGCCGATATCCTCAACACTTCATTCAATGAAAACTACGGTTCACCTCCTTATTTTGTTGAATCAACTTAACTTTTACCTTTACTGGCGAGAATTCATCTTACATTTACATGGTAAACAAAAATAGACCATTAAAAAGTTAGTTTAATTAATTTAATGAAACATTGGTTAAGGATCAATAAAAATCTTTTTTGTGCTTCTTAAGCTCCTTGTAGCCATTCATTATGGCTAATCTATACACTTAATCAAGTTTGGTAGGATTGGTTCGTTCCAGTCCTATTTTTTATGATAATACCAAATTGATGTTTTTTATCAGAACTTAAATTCATCTATGGACGAATCATTCAGTAAAATTTTTGTACAAATGTCATGATTTTTGGCGGCTCCCTGTACACGCCATATGATAGTATATTTTTCTCCGTTTCTCATCTGTTTTCCTCTCATTGATTTCAGATTGTGCTCTTTAAAGAGATTTTCATATCTTTCCCTTACACCGTCCTCATAGGAAAGAGTCATCTGATAGGTATAACGGGTACTGATTTTATCGATCACATCCTGAATATATTTAAACATAATCAACAGTAAGAATACGACAACAGAACCTACGGTAGCCTCCTGATAATATCCGGCTCCGATAGTCATACCCAATGCGGCACATATCCAGATGGTAACAGCTGTGGTAAGACCCGAAACTCTGTTTTCCTCTTTAAAAATCACTCCCGCTCCTACAAAACCAATTCCTGTAATAATGTTCGCAGCTATCCGATCCGGACTGCCTGATCCACCCAGGTTCTGGGAAAGCATGGTAAAAATACAAGCTCCCAATGTTACCAGTATCATCGTTCGTAGTCCTGCGGACTTCAGCTGGTATTCTCTTTCAATGCCTATAATACCGCCTACCATCACTGAAAAAAGAATCGGAAGTATATCATCAAGTAAATCCATTTGCGTACTTATTTTGTCAGTATAAATGTATTTGATTTTTTCCAGGTACCCAAGAGGTGTTTTTGCTTCTTGACGGAACATAAAAATAAAAAACCGCTGTATAGTACAACGGTTTTTTATTTAATGAAAAAGTTTTATTTCAGTTTATATGAACTTCCATTCCATAGATAGGTTTTGGAAGAATGCTTTTTCTTTTCTCTGTCTTTGTCGTCTTTTTCCATTTCTTCCATTTTAAAGACGAAAGTATTTGGAATTCCGCCTTTATCATTTGGAAAAACATATACTTCACTGTGATAATAGACATCTGCATCTCCTACATTCATCAACTGAGGAAGCGCAATGAGCTTTTTGTCTTTAAAGAGGATATACTGATCATAGCTTGCAATACCGCACGCTTCACCGGAAACCATTGCTTTCAGGGTCAGCTCAACATTTTGTAATTGATGATTGCTTTCTATATTGAATGTTGCATAGCTCAGCTCCTCTCCTGTTCCTGTGTTGAAATATACCTCATCTACAAGTCTATGTCCTTCCAGTACCTTTACTCCGGCAATATTTTGTTTTTCAAAACCATCAAAGTCTTTGCTTTTCTGACTAACTGTTTTTGAAAGTCCAAAAAGGAAGTCATAACCATTCTTATTGCGGTAGCCTACACAGAGATTTCCTCCCCACACATAGCCTTCGGTGGTTGCATCCCCTTTCTGGTAGGAGATTTTATACCAGTTTGCTTTTCTTTCTCCCAACTGCAAAACAGGAACCGTCTCATCTTTCTTCAGAATCATTATCTGTTGATTGGTTGGTAACGAGTCTAAAATCGGAGAATTGGCCATCGGTTCTTTTCTGACTCTTGTCCAATCGGTAAAAATTTTCTGGGTTTTGTTTTCTTCAAACCCGAAGATTCCATCTGCATAAACTTCATTTTCCTGAGCTGCAAAAAACTGCAAAGTCAGCAAAAATAAAGCTGTCCATAAAGTTTTCATATTACTATTTTGTTTTTTTTATTTTTCCAATAACAGGCTTACCCATTCTTCACGCTGCAGTTGCTTTTTCAAGGTAAGACCGTTCTCTTTACAAACTTCAAGAATATCATCTACATCAAAGAAACATAATCCTGAAAGTAATAATTTACCTCCGGCATTCAGCACAGACACATACGTCGGGATATCGGAAATCAGGATATTTCTGTTGATATTGGCTAAAATAATATCATAATTTTCATTTCCCAGGTTTTCAGCTGTTCCCTGTTCTATATCAAGCTCAACACCATTTCTCACGGCATTTTCCTTTGAATTTTCAACAGACCATTCGTCAATATCAATTGCTTTTGTGTCTCCCGCTCCCTGCTGTTTTGCGTAGATCGCCAGTACAGAAGTTCCGCAACCCATATCCAGTACTTTTTTACCGGTAAAGTCAATATCCATCATCTGCTCGATCATCAGGTGAGTTGTTGGATGGTGCCCTGTTCCAAAAGACATTTTCGGTTGGATAATAATTTCGTGCATTCCCGGTACAGATTCATGGAATTCTGCTCTAATCATTACTTTATCATCGATATTGATGGGTTCAAAATTCTTTTCCCATTCTTCATTCCAGTTGATATTGGGCATTTCCTGGAAAGTATACTCGATTTTCACTTCTTCATTTTGAAAAAGCGGTAAAGCCTTCAGTTCTTCTTCATTAAATACATCTGTCTGGATATATCCTAAAATTCCTTCCAGCTCTTCCGTGAAACTGTCAAAACCTATTTCTATAAGTTCTGCCATTAATATTTCGTTCCATGGCTGAAGCGGAGAAATCCTGAAATCGAATTCTAAATAATTTTGCATGTGAATAATTTGCTGCAAAAATACTAATGTTATTATTGTTAAAAAAATGGATAGGATAAGTTTTGGTGAATGTGAAGGATTTTATTTTAATCAGGGGGATGAATTGTTTTTTATGGACAATTTTCTTTAAATTTTCAGGTTTTGGCTAAAGCCGAATGGTTAACGGAAAAATGAAAGCGGGGTAAAGCCCGCTCCTATCGGTGTATCTTATTGATTCAATCTCCGATGAATTCACAAATTCTACAGATTTCATGCTTTCACTAACCTGATTGATTAACAAAAAAAGCGGACTAAAGCCCGCTCCTATTGAATTCTATATTAAAATTGAAATCAAGTTGTGATTTCCAATTTTCAATTCATTAAGGGTTTGTAGAAAAAATAGATCCATTGGCAATCAAAGCTCTTCTGTTCATTTTCAAAATATCCCTTACCCATTCTGCAAAATCTTCAGGTTGTAATACTTTATCCGGATTTCCGTCTGTAAGTCCGCCCTGGATACTCATATCAGAAGCAATGGTACTTGGGGTCAATGTAATCACACGGATATTTTGCTTTCTCCATTCTGCCATCATAGATTGAGATAAAGAAACTACGGCTGCTTTTGAAGCGGCATAGGCTGACATGTTTGGTCCTCCTTTCAGTCCCGCTGTAGAAGCTACGTTTACAATATCTCCTTCACCTTTTGCTTTCATAAACGGATGTACAGCTTTAGCAGCATAGTACACTCCGAATAGGTTTGTTTTAATCACTTGTTCCCAGGTTTCAGACGGCATTTCTTCTATGGTTCCGAAGTCGCCGATACCTGCATTATTCACAAGGATATCCACACCTCCAAGCGATTCTGCCAGAGTAGCGATTCCTGAGTTCACAGCAGCTTCATCATCAATACTGAATATTGCGTAGGCTGAATTCACTCCCAGTTTTTTAATCTCTTCAACGGTATTTTTAAGGTTTTCTTCGTTTCTTCCTGTAATGGCTACGTTCACTCCTTCATTAGCCAAAGCTAATGCTACAGCTTTACCCAGTCCTCTTCCACCACCTGTTACGATGGCATTTTTTCCATTTATATTCATAGTGATAATACTTTTTGTTGCACAAAGTTACAAAAGAACATTTTTATGGAACGGAAAGAAAGGATATTTAATAGTTTTTTAATGGTTGGGAAGAGTATAAACCACATAGGCACAGTAGTATTTTGAGACAACAAGTTGCCTGAAATGACTTCACAGGTAATATAACATTTAAATCCGGGATCTCCCCCTTTGAGTTTTTATCAATTTTTCATTTTCTATGTTTCTATGTGATTTAATAAAAATTAATAGTTCGACATTTTAAACCTTCCCAAAATAAAGAAACCGATTTCAAAAGAACCGGTTTCAAAATCTAAAAAAAAGTATAGTAAAAAATTAAAAGTCTAAGGAATCTGGATTGAATTCTGAACATCAAAGTCTTCTGATGCAGTGAATTTATTTCCATACATATCAACTGCTCTCACCTCTACTTTATGTTTTCCCAGAGCAAGTTTCTTGGGAAAATCTGCCTCCCAGATATGTTTAGACATTTCAGGATTGGAAGGTCTTCTGCCCGGTAAGATCTTCTCAGTGGTATCCCATTTGAACACGGAAAGAGCAAAATTCGGATCGATGGTTTCGTCATACTCCATTTCTTCCCATTTTCCGTTGTCTATTCTGTACTCTACTTTATCTTTTTTGCTTCCCATAAAGAAATTGGCTAGTATTTTCGCAGAAGTTTTTGAGGGATAAGGAATTACTTTCGGAACGTATAATTTGATCTGATAATCTTCCGGTTTTCCGGCAGTTCTGTATTTCACTTTATACTGGTTATCGGTAAAACTAATAAAAGAATACCCTTTTGCGGTTCCGTCTCTCATTGTTGATGTCGGAAGTCCTGCATCGTCAGGTGTTCCGGAATACCAGTCACCACAGGTTGTTCCCACGTTGTACTCATGTAAATCTTTCATCCCTTTCCAACCTTCCTGTTTACCATAAAAAATCTGTTGCTGGATATGGGTATGGGCTGATAATAAGAGTACATTCCGGAAAGGATTTAGGAAATCGAATAACTTCTGACGGTCTGCATTTCTGAAACTGTCTTCATTCTTATGTTCCAGCGGAATATGGAAAGAGATGACAATCAGTTTGTTTTTATCTACCAGTTTCAGGTCATTTTCAATGAACTGCAGCTGATCTTCACGGAAGCCTCCCCAATATCCTTTTCCATCCCTGGGATCGGGGTACAAAATATCATCTAAAATAATAAAGTGTACATTCCCGTAGTTGAAAGAGTAATTGGCCGGACCAAAATTGGATTCAAAAGTTTCATCGGACAGTTTATCTTCTTTAGCATCATAATTCATGTCGTGATTGCCCATTACATTATACCATGGTAATCCAACTTCTTTCATCACATCTGCGTAAGGTTTTTGCAGGCTCAGGTTATCTCCTACCAAATCCCCCAAACTGATTCCAAGAACAGCATTTTTCTTAGTGTTCTTTACTTCATTCACAATTCCTCTTTTGAAATAATCAAGTTCCTTTTCGGTATAAGGCTGTGGGTCACCGAAAACCAGAATATCAAAATTTTTATTTTCGTTCTGTGGATAAAGCGGAAAGTTTACTTCTTTGGGAAGCTGTCCTGTTGGTGCTACTCCTTTATATTTAAAATCAGCGGGTGATCCTTTAGGTTTGTGATGATAATAAAACTGCGGAAGATTGTTGGAGTTTAAAGCAGTCTGATATCCTGAAGGCTTGATCACGAAAATAGTCTGATCTTCCTGAACCGGAAGGCTGTATCTCCCGTTTTTATCCGTAAGAATTACCTGAACGCCATTGGAAACAGCTACACCTTCAATTCCTCTTTCACGATTTTCTTTTTTCTGATTCTTGTTAGTATCTTCGTATACATATCCTGAAACAGAAGTTTGTGAGAATGCCATTGCTGAAACCAGCAGGCAAGGCACGATACATTGTATATTGATCTTCATTATTTTTAAATTTTTAGATTATTTTTACTCTTTACATTCTCAATTATTTGTTCCACCACATTTTCACATTGATATGATCTCCGCCCATTTGCTGAACGGCCGCCTGGTAATTGGCTGTGTTCAACACTTTAGGATTGGGAGGGTACATCAATCTTTGAGGCAGCTCTCCGTTATTCAGCAATCCGCCATTGTTCGGAAGCACCGGAAACCCTGTTCTCCTCTTTTCAAACCATTGCTGCTGGTCTACGAAGAAAAGAGCGATGTACTTCTGGAGCATAATCTTTTTAATATCTGCATTGAAGGCAACATTATCGTTATCAAAATAGTTAGCCGGAACTACTGATCCCCACTGTTCAATAGATGCCTTTACGCCATTTTCGTAGAAAGTTTTTGCGCTGCCGGTAATAATTCCTTTTAAGGCCAGCTCAGCTAAGGTAAACTGCAGCTCCGCATAGGGATAAATAAATATCTTCAGGGGAGCTTTTGCCAGGTTTTGATTAAGGTTGGAAGGCTGGTAGTTAAAAACAGTTCCGAAAGGATATCCTGAAGGCGCTCCTACATATCCGATATTGACATTATTAAGGTCCTTAGCCTGGGTAAAAAACATAGGACCGCGCGGATCATTATTTGCCTTTAAGGTCTGTAAAAAGAATTCAGATGCAGCCCTCCCTGTCGTAAAATCCTGAGGTCTTGCGATAGGCGGCATTAAGGGGGAAATTCCTGAAATGTCAAGTTTGGCAGCATCAGCATTAGTCTGAAAAACAGGATATACGGTCGGATTGTTGGCAATTTCCTGAATTCTTTCTTTTACATTAACCTCTCCGTCTCTGCTTAAAATTCTTGTCAGAAGCCTTAAAGAAAGAGAATTACAGAATTTCTTCCAATTGGTGATTCCGTTGACATCAGTATCCGCTTTATAAAACAAATCTCCTCCGGTCAGGGTTTTATTGGTAACAAAAAGACTATTGGCAGCCTTTAGATCATCTAACAGACTTACATAAATATCTTTTTGTTTGTCAAACTTTGGCTGAAGAATACCATTATCCAGTTGTGATGCCTGGGAAAACGGGATATCTCCGTAAGTATCGGTAAGATTGGAATAAATCCATGCATTCAGCACCATTGAAATGGCCTGGTAATTTTTATCACCTTCAGCAATGGCTGCTTTTTTAAGGTCATCTACCTGTTTCAGCCAACGGTAAGAATTATTCCAGAATCCGGCTCCTGTATTTTCTGTGATATAATAACGGCTCAGGGAATTTCCCTCATTCGGAAAATCCAGAGAAACCTGCATGATATCGAAAGTAAAGTCATTGGCCCTGTTATAGCCTACCGCAGCCATATTGTACTGGATCGGAACCAACAAAGAGCTGGCCACCGGCTCATTAATTCTGCTGGTATCTTTGTTGATTTCCTCAAGACTCCTGTCACATGAAACAGTGGTATTGAGAAGGGCAAGGAATGAACATATATAGATTAACTTTTTCATGTTTCTGATTTTAAAATTTAACGTTTAACTGAATTCCTACTGTTCTTGCGGTAGGCAACTGACCCATTTCAACACCGGGAGTGATGGTAGAGTCGTCAAGGGTAGCAGCTTCGGGATCAAATAGCGGGAACTTCGTCCACATCCAGAGATTTCTTCCAAATACGGCAAGGGTGATATCGGTCATTTTTAAAGACTCTGTTACTGATTTGGGGAAAGAATAAGAAATCCTGGCATCTCTCAGTTTGATGAAAGAAGTATCGAATGAATTGGTTTCGACATTGGCTCTCCTGTAATAATCTCCATAGTAAGTAGCCACGGGAATTCCTTTTGTATTTTGAGAAAAAGTCCCGTCAGCATTCTGAACCACTCCCTGCCCAACGATCAAACCACCAGGGTTGTCTCTTCCTGCAAGCGTATGGGTAAGTTTTCCCTGTTCAGACATTTTGTGATGAGACTGTGAGTAAGCCATACCTTTATACTGTCCATCGAATGAGAAACTGACTGTAAAGTTTTTATATTTAAATTCATTCTGAAGTCCTGCTCTCCATTTCGGGTATGCATTTCCTATCTTTTTCATTTCTGTAGGTTTAGCCGTTAGGCCATCGGCTCCATAGATCACCTGGCCATCCGGAGAATACATTAAACCGTATCCGTACATATCTCCCAATGAACCTCCTACAACTGCGTTATAATATACTACACCTCCCACGCTGGCCATTGTATAGGGCTGCCCCTGGAATTCATCCGGAAGAGAAAGTATTTTGTTTCTGTTCATAGACCAGTTGGCATTAATGTTCCATGAGAAATCTTTATTCTTGACCGGATAAGCATTTAGTACCAATTCAATCCCTCTGTTTCTCAATTCTCCTGAGTTGATAATTCTTTTGTTGTAGCCTGTTTCATATAAAACCGGGATAACAATGGACTGGTTTTTTGAATTGATCTGATATGCTGTAAAATTGAATGTCAATCTGTTTTTTAAGAGGGTAAAATCCAGTCCGCCTTCTATATTGGTAATCATTTCCGGCTTCAGATTGGGATTCGGGTATAACAGCGGAGACTCTACCGATCCTGAGAAAGTGCTATTTTCGTAATATTTATCAAGCATATAATTGTAGGTGTCATTTCCTACTTTCGACCATGATAATCTCAGTTTCCAGAAATTGAACTGATCTGATTTCAGTTTAAAGATATCAGACAGGACAAGTGATGAGGATATGGAAGGATAAAAATAGGATCTGTTGTGACGAGGCAGGGTGCTGCTCCAGTCGTTTCTGGATGTTACATCAAGAAAAATCATATCCTTATAACTGAAGTTGGCCAATGCATAGACACTGTTCACCTGATTATCGTTTGGTTTCGGAAGCCTGTTGTCTAAAGATGTCGCATTAGACAACTGATAAAGACCGGCTTTATTAAGCCCGATAGCCCTGTAATCACTCATGGTAGATTCATAGTACCTGATACTTCCTCCGGCGGAAGCTGTAATTCCAAAGTCTCCGAATTTATTTTTATATGTGAACAAGACATCATTATTAAGGTCCATATACCTGATATATTGTTCCCTGTAATAACCTTTCAGGTAATTGGCAGAGCTCCATGGTCTTCTTTGGGTACGCATTTCATTGCTCCATTCCAATCCTGATTTGAAAGCCACATCCAGATTCTTCGCAAATTGATAGCTTACGTTAATATTTCCCGTAAGGATCTTTTTATTGGTTGTATTCAGGTTTTCATAAGCGATCAGATAAGGATTATCAATATAAGAACTGAAAGGATGTACCTGATCCACCTGTTCCTGACCTTTTCTCCAAATCGGTTTGTACCAGTCAAGATCAACATTGGGATTCTGGAAAATCATGAAATAAGAGATCGACTGGTTATTATATCCCGTTGCAGGAAGATTATCACTTGTCGTCTGGCTAAAATTGACTTTGGTCCCGATTTTTACTTTGCTGCTCAGTTTATGATCTAAAGAGATTGCTCCGTTAAATCGATTGAAGCCTGTATTCGGCATCATCCATTCATTCTTCAGATAAGAGATGGAAGTCCTGAATGCAGTTGATTCATTAGATTGAGCAATCGATATACTGTTTGAATAGGTTGCTCCGGTCTGCCAGAAGTCTTTGATATTATTTTTATAAGGTTTCCAGAGTTTTCTTTCTTTACTTTGCCCTTCTATGGCAGGATCATACTGGAAATAGTACTGACCGTCAAACTTCGGTCCGAATGCACTACTCGTAGAGCCTGTATTGACTCCATCCGGTGAGGCTCCGTAGGAATAATAATAATTTCCGTTTTTATCTTTCTGCTGGGTTCCCTGTCCGTATTCATATTGATAATCCGGCCATTTTAAAACCGTATCAAAGCTCGAATAAGAATTTAGCGTAACCTGAATTTTTCCTTTTCTGGTCTTACCTGATTTCGTGGTAATCATAATAGCTCCCCGGGAACCGCGGGAACCATATAATGCAGACGCGGAAGGTCCTTTTAGGATGGATACGGATTCAATGTCATCAGGATTGATGCTGTTGAAACTATCTCCGTAATCGATTGGTAAGTCTCCCCCGGAGCCCGCTCCGTATGCCCCGGTGCCGGTACCTGTTCTTTTATCACTCAAAGGAACGCCGTCCACAACAATCAGCGCACCATTATTTCCCATATTCATTGAAATATCTCCACGAAGCGTAATACGGCTTGTTCCCAAAGGGCCGGCTCCGGCAGTCTGAATTTTTAATCCGGCTACTTTACCTTCCAGAGATTGTGCCCAGTTATTGTTCTGGGTTTGTAAAATTTCATCTGAATTAATAGTTTGGGTAGAATACCCCAAAGACTTGTCGTGTCTTTTGATCCCTAAAGCAGTTACCACTACTTCGTCAAGCCCTTTAATGGTGTCTTTTTTAGCTTTCTGCTGAGCCGTCAGATTGACGCTGATTATTCCTAACAGCGACAAAACCAACAGCTTTTGTGTCTCTTTACGCATATCCTTTTTGTTTGCGCAAAATTAAAACGACAATATGACTACGATTTTAATATGATTTTAACATTTTTTAAATGTTTATTGAATGGATTGTTAATTTTTTCTTAACAACTAAATATACCACTCTGTTTCACAGCGATTTAAGGAATTAAGTACTTTTAATATCATAGTCAGAACTTATTTACGTACCTTTATTGTCTTCCCTTGAGATAATACCACAAAACAAATGTAAAGTATTGAATTAAAAACAGATACAATAAAATTCCATTCCGGAAATATCCATACATCACCTGCAAAATGTATTACAGAGAAATATTTGGATAAAAAAAGCAATCTGTTCCATTATAGGGGCAGATTGCAGATATTACGTACATTTTTGGTTGGAGGTTAACCGCCCCGTCAAATCAAAGATTTGACACCACTCCGGAGGAGAGGGGAATGTCTGGTCTTTTGACTGAGGTATTTGTGATACACCCAGAAAGATTCGGGTTATTTATTTTTCAGTTGATCCGGGATATTGGTTGTGATAAATCCGATGCCCTGTTTTTTCAACTCATCATATACTGCCACATCATTTACCGTCCAGGAATTGGTGATCAGCCCTAATGTTTTGGCCTCAGCAATCCATGTTGGATTTTTCTGGAAAACACTGTAATGGTAATCCATACCGTCTAATCCTTCTTTTTTGATTTGTTCGGGAGACAGTTCTCCGTTCAGATACTGAACTTTAGCGGTTGGAGCAAGCTTTTTAATTTCTTTGCAGATATTCAGGCTGAAGGAAATAAACTCAGTCTGAGACTCCAGCTTCATATCTTTAATTGTCCTGATGGTTTTCCGGGTCAGCTCATTTTCCAGTTCAGGAGTTTTTGCCGGTTTTATTTCCACAATCAGTTTCAGGGAAGTGTCTTTCTTTCCTTGTTTTAAATAATCCTTTAATGTCGGAAATTTTTCACCGTTGGATAATTTCAGAGCCTCCAATTCTTTGAAAGATGTTTCTGAAATTTCCATTTTACCGTGATGTTCATCATGGTTGATCACCAATACTCCATCTTTGGTCATTCTCACATCAAACTCAGATCCGTAAATTTTCAGTTTCTGAGCATTTTCTAAAGATTTAAGGGAGTTTTCCGTTGTAGGAGGCTGAGCCTGGAAATATCCTCTATGGGCAATAATCTGGGTTTGTGCTTTCATCAATCCTGTACTTAAAACTGCTAACCCTAAGATAAAATTTTTCATAATATAATTTAGATAATTAAAATAAAGTTCGGAAACCTGTTGATAAAGGTAGGTATTATAACGATAGCCATTGAGACTTATTATAAAAAATACCCCACAAAAAGGAAGATTCCGGCTTTTGTGGGGTATGGTTTTGATGCGTTAGAAACTATACTTCGCTCCAATCTGGATCTGGTATGGATTTCCTGAAAGAGGGACTAAACCGTTACCGCTGATATTTTTATCGTATTCAAACTGTTTGGTTACCTGATTGAATCCTTTTATTCTGTATAAAGCGGTATTTCCGTATGATTCATTAACTCCCCAGCTTTTGTTCAGCAGGTTGGCTACGTTGAAAATATCTACAGAAAGTTCAAATGCACCGATTTTATCAAACTTAATTTTTTTGGCTATTCTTACATCCCATACTCCGAAGAATCCGTTTTTACCTCCGTTACGTTCTGCTATTTTACCATTGTATTCATTTACGTAATCTTTCAATGCTTTTCCTACTTGCGGATCATCCAAAATAGATTGTGCAATATTCGGGAAGATGTATGCCAGGTCGTTGGAATCTACGAAATCTCCGTTAACATTTCCCCCTGAAGTCATTGAGAAACGGGTTCCTCCGATCCCTGAATACCTTATTCCCAGTGTAAACCCTGCGATCGTAGGTGAGTTACCGTAGATTACGACTTTATTACGGAACTGATTGTCAGAATATGTCATTCTTAAATCTCTCGGGTCACTCTGAATCATGGTAGACAGTGTGGCTGAATTGGCTACGTTCCCATTGTAAGAGGTATTATCTTTAATGTCGGACCATGTATAACTTGCTGTGATTTCCCCGTCTTTCCAGTAACGGTAGCTCGTGTCAATCACAAAGGAGAACTGATTTACTTTACCGTCACTTACCAGCTCCAGTACTCTGCCGAAATTGTTATTGATTCTTCCTTCTTTCCAGTCTACTTTACCATCTTTTATACTTGTTGCCGGCACAAATACTCCTCTTCCTCCTTCATTATCGAGGGTGAAGACGGGATTAACTTTCATATTTCTGTCATAGTAGTAATAATTGTTTCTTCCCAATGCCATATACGCTGCAATTCCTGCTCTGAATCTTTCATTGAAGAAGTGGGTATAGGAAATGTTTGCTTTGTAAACGATTGGGATTTTAGCATTTTCACCGGTATAGTTAATTGTCGGAATCTGTTTATCAGCCAATGTAGGAACTGTGCCATAATTATTTCTATAGCTGTTAAAATCCGGAACAGGAACATCAGTACCCGTCACATCCACCGTTGCAAGGTGTTTTCCGTCAAATACAAGGTTATTGATGATCATGTAATTGTTGATATCAGACGAGAATATTCCGGCTCCGAACTTCAGGAAATCTTTATTTTCTTCGTTGATATTCCAATCAAACTGGAATCTGGGCTGGATCACGAATGACTTGATTTTGTTATCCGTTCTGATGCCCATTTCGTCATACAGCTTTTGATTAAATTCTGCTTTCGGATAACCGCCATAATCCAATCTTAAGCCGGCCATCACATCAAGACCTTTTGCAATTTTTGTCTGAAATTGACCGTAAACACCGATATTCCAGATATTGGATCTCACGGAAGGATCATCAACTAAAGGTACTTCCCTGTAGAATCTGTAAGGTTTAAGGCTTTCAAAATTGTAAAGATTGCTAGGATTATTTTTGCCATCTTCCCTGAAATAAAATCTCCCGTTCACTTCACTTCCGTAGATCGATTTTGAAGTAGTATACATCAGGTCTGCTCCGAAGGTATATTTTACTTTATCGGTGTTGTAGTACAAGTTATCTACGATCTGAAATACATTGTTTCTAAAGCTTTCCTGTGCAAAACGGTGACCTCCGATCTGGATATTGGTAGATCCTACGCCCTGAGACAGGATATTTTCTACAACAGCTCTCGGTACAGGTCCACCGAGCTCATCATTCTGATAACTGTTCTGGAATGTGTACAGATACTGAGCTTTCAACTCATTGGTCAGATTGGGTTTCAGGTTCGACCTCAATGTTAATAATAAACTGTTGTCAAGGTTTTTATCATTTCCGTAAGACTCAAAGAAATTGATGCTTGTATTATCACCTAATCCGTTTTTATTAAGATCGTGGGTAAAGTTATTTCTTAAGGTTAACAAATGTTTTTCATTGATCTGCCAGTCTAAACGTAAAAAGGCGGCGTCTGAATTTCTTACTTTATTAAAACTTCCGAACTGAGGAGTATTTCCCACTCCGTATTTTGCTCTGGCAATGTCCAGAAATTTATTAAGGGTTTCAGTGGTTGTATTTAATCTTAATTCATCTTCTTTTGATCCGATATCAGCAATAAGCAATGGTCTTGAATCCAGCTGATGGTCCCAGGCTACGAAGAAGTGTAATTTATTTTTGATGATCGGTCCTCCCAGTGAAAATCCGAACTGAGAAGTTGAGAAGTCATTCTGCCTCTTGGTTCCTTTGATATCGTAAGGGCTGGACAGCCAGTTTGTTCTTAAATATTCCCATGCGCTTCCTGAGAATTTATTGGTTCCGGATTTCGTAACGGCGCTTACTGTTCCTCCTCCGCTTCTTCCCAGAGTGACATCGTACTGGTTGGTTGTAATTTTAAATTCACGAACGGCTTCAATAGAAATTGAGAACGGGGCACCACTTCGGCTGGTCGTAGCCCCTGCTGAAGTAGGATTTTTTGCGGTCATCCCGTCAATCGTAAAGTTTGTGGAAGAGCCAAGCTGACCGGAAAGGTTTCCACCTTTACCACTCAGAGGCGACAACTCGGTTAGATTCGCAAAGTTTCTTCCGTTCACCGGAAGCATACTGATATTTTTCGCAGAAATGGCCGTAGCAGCTCCAAGGTTTCCGATTTTATTCTTAAGGTTTCCCGTGATCTTTACTTCTTCAATATTCTTTTCTCCTCCAAGATCCATGTTTACAGTAACCTGATCTCCGAAGTTTACACTGTAGCCTTCCTTTTTGTCATCATTGACGATAACTGTATAAGGGCCGCCCAAAGGAATTTCTTTAAAGATATATTCTCCTTTTGAATTGGTCTCTGTTTCCGTTCTGAACCCTGTAGATTCATTGACGATCGTTACTTTCACTTTTTCCTGGGCCTTACTTCCCGGTCCGGTTACTTTCCCTACAATAGAAGCCTGCGTGGTCTGGGCATACGCCATCGTTCCAAGCCCTAAAAACAATAATCCCAGTACAATCTTTACTTTTCTCATTTATGTAATTATTAGATGCGCAAAGATATTTAACTTTAAAAGGCATCTATTTAAGAAAACTTTAACATTATTTTAATTAAATTAAAACCCTATATTAACTTATTATAAATATCAATACACTGGCGATATAATCAATCTGTTGAAGCATGTTACGAATTTTTAATTTTCCGTTACTATTTAATTATGTTATTTTTTAAATGGGATTAGTTTATTTATTTTTGCTTAAAAGATAGAATAGTAATGTCTGAAAACATTCAACAAAGAATAGAGCAGCTCCGTAAAGAGCTTCACCAACATAACGAAAATTATTATCTGCTGGATACTCCTACCATATCTGATTACGACTTTGATATGCTATTGGAAGAACTTCGCGACCTGGAAGCAAAACATCCGGAATTTTATGATGACAATTCTCCTACGGTACGTGTAGGTGGTGGGATCACTAAAGTTTTCCCTACAATCCAGCATAAATTCAGGATGTATTCTCTGGATAACTCCTACGATTTTGATGATCTGGAAGATTGGGAGAAAAGAATTATTAAAACCATTAATGATCCAGTAGAGTTTGTAGCCGAGCTGAAATATGACGGTGCATCCATTTCCATTCTTTATGAAAACGGAAAACTGACCCAGGCTGTAACGCGTGGTGACGGATTCCAGGGAGATGAGATTACGCCAAACGTCCGTACAATTTCTGATATTCCACTGACATTAAAAGGAGATTTTCCTTCTCAGTTTTTTATGCGTGGTGAAATTTATCTGACAAGAAAAAACTTTGACAAGCTGAATAAGCAACGTGAGGAAGAAGGTCTTGACCCGTTCATGAATCCAAGAAATACAGCGAGTGGAAGTTTAAAAATGCAGGACAGCGGCGAGGTAAGAAAACGTGGATTATCTTCTGTACTGTATCAGTTTATTTCGGAGGAAGTTCCTGCAGAGACTCATTGGGAGTTGCTTCAGAAAGCTCAGAGCTGGGGTTTCAAAACGTCTCAACAGGCAAAATTATGCAGAACACTCGATGAGGTGAAAGAATTTATCACATTCTGGGATACGGAGCGTCATAATCTTCCCTTTGAGATTGATGGTATAGTTTTAAAAGTAAATTCATTACAACAACAGAGACAACTTGGATATACCGCGAAGTCACCACGTTGGGCAATGGCTTACAAGTTTAAAGCAGAAAAGGTAGAGACCGAATTACAGACTGTTTCTTATCAGGTGGGAAGAACGGGGGCTATTACTCCTGTCGCCAATTTAAAACCTGTTTTATTGGCCGGAACCATTGTAAAAAGAGCTTCTCTTCACAATGAAGATATTATCAAAAAGCTGGACCTGCACGAGCATGATTTTGTATATGTAGAAAAAGGAGGTGAGATTATTCCTAAAATTGTTGGGGTAAATACTGATAAAAGAACGGAGGAAAGCAGAGAAATAGAATATATCAAAAACTGTCCTGAATGTGGAACCGAGCTGGTAAAAGTTGAAGACCAGGCGATCCATTTCTGTCCTAATGAGCTTCACTGCCCGCCACAAGTGGTAGGAAGAATGATTCACTACGTTTCCAGAAAAGCACTGAACATCGAAAATCTTGGGAGCGAAACGATTGAGCAATTATACAGAGAACGGTTGATTGAAAATCCTGCAGATTTCTACGTACTGACGAAAGAGCAACTTCTTCCGCTGGAAAGAATGGCAGAAAAATCTGCCCAGAATATCATTACAGGAATCGAAAAATCAAAAGAAATTGCATTTGAAAAAGTACTGTACGGTATCGGAATCAAACATGTAGGGGAAACGGTTGCCAAAAAACTGGTAAAAAACTTTCCTACGATTGATGAGTTAAAAAATGCTACTGTTGAAGAGCTTTGTCAGGTTGAAGATATCGGAGCTAAAATTGCAGTCAGCATTGTCGATTTTTTCCAGAACTCCGAAAATGTTTTAATGATTGAACGTTTAAAATCTTACGGTGTACAACTGGAAAAAGGAGAAAGCACCAATGAGGTCTTATCCAATGTTCTGGAAGGTAAAACTTTCCTTTTCACCGGAAAGCTATCTCTGTTCACGAGAGAATCTGCAGAAGAGATGGTGGAAAAGCATGGCGGAAAAAACATTTCTGCCGTTTCTAAAAACCTCAATTATCTTGTGGTAGGTGAAAAAGCGGGAAGTAAGCTTAAAAAAGCCCAGGATATCGGCACTATTGAAATCCTTGATGAGCAACAATTCCTGGATTTGATTGAAAAGCAGTAAGGCATTCAAAATAATTATTAACAGGCCATTGTAATTTTACTACAATGGCCTATTTTCGCAACTGCAATAAAAAACATAAAAACTAAAAATTATGAGAAAAGCATGGGCGGTCATTTTTATGATCATGTTTTCTATCTTCAAAGCACAGATTATATCTTTTTCTGATCCTCATTTAAAATCAAGGCTATTGGCAGCCAATACAACAAACAGCATTGCAGCTAATCAAGATGGAGATTATATTAAAATAGACTCAAATAATGACGGTCAGATCCAATATAGTGAAGTTGTAGCTGTTGTTAAGCTGGATGTCAGAAGCAGTTTGATCAGTGACCTTTCCGGCCTGAGTCATTTCACGAATCTTAAAATACTATATGCCGCTGAGAATCCTTATGTATCGGTTGATATAGCTTTACCTAATCTGGAAGATCTATACCTTGGCGGTCCTAATCTGAACACCATAAATACTTTGTCATCACCAAATCTAAAATTTCTTTCAATACAAAAGTATGACAAGACAACCTTAGCTTTACATAATAATTCTATTAAGGGATTAGTTGTCACAGGTGGAAACAACCTTCAAAACATTGATTTACAAAACTGTACAGCTCTAAAAAACCTAACTCTTTACTCAGGTCCGGCAGTAAAAAGTATAATCGGTTCCAACATGCCCACTCTCGAAGCTGTGTTTATTTCAAACACGCCTGACTTATCACACTTTGATTTCAAAGGATCACCTAATTTCAGAACCATAAGTTTCAATACAACAGGATTACCTTTGCTAGATCTGACCAATTATTCTACGTTGGAAAACATACTTGCCAATGGTAATTCATTTTCAAGTGTCAAATTAGATGGATGTACATCTCTTAAACAGCTCAATATATCCAACAACCACATACCTACAATAAGCATGGTGGGTACTCCCGCTCTTGAAACACTCTCATTATCAAACAATAACCTCACTTCTGTCCCGTTAGACAATCATCCAAACCTTTGGAATATTGAGATGAAAAATAATCTTATTTCGAATTTGGTTTTGCCCAATTTACCGGCTTTAAAAGTTTTATCTGCTGATTCCAACCAGCTTACTTCACTTGATATATCCGGAGCACCCAACCTTGATATTCTGACTATCGGTTACAATCACCTCTCTAGTCTGGATGTAAGCTCATTAATCAATCTAACGGAGCTTAAATGTGAATACAATTCACTTACACAACTTGATTTATCAAATAATAAAGAACTATCAAGGATCACCTGTCATAATAATCCCAATCTGGAAAAAATATTCATGAAGAATGGAAAAGTTCAACCATGGTATTATCTGAATCTATTTCCCAACTCTTCCCTAAAATATATATGCTGTGATGAGGAAGAGTTTAATGAACTGAGTAATTATACTATTACACACGAAAGTCCCAATACAGTCATTAACACATACTGTTCATTTACTCCTGGAGGAACATTTTACACCATTCAGGGAAGCACAACATATGATAGTAATAACAATGGTTGTGACCCCAATGATCCCGGCAAATCTTTCCAACGTTTTACCCTTACAAACGGCAGTGTATCAGGAGCAATAATTAGCGGGACCTCCGGAAATTATTCTTTCCCGGTACAGGCAGGTACACATACAATCACACCTGTTGTAGAGAACCCGTATTTTACAATTACACCTGCAAGCTACACTGTTAATTTTCCTAGTCAGCCAAGCCCGGTTATAAAGAACTTTTGTTTGGCAGCCAACGGAACTCATAATGATCTTGAAATAATGCTCATTCCTGTAACGGATGCTGCTCCCGGATTTGATGCACAGTATAAAATTGTTTACAAAAACAAAGGAACGGCTTCACAATCCGGAAATATTGCATTTAATTTCAATAATAATCTAATGCTTTATAAGAGTGCTACAATCCCTCCTTCCTCACAATCAACCGGAGCTGTAACCTGGAATTTCACGAACCTTCTTCCGTTTGAAACCAAAGAAATTACAGTCACTGTTAAATTAAATACGCCAACACAAACTCCGCCTTTAAACGGTGGTGATATTTTACATTATGCGGCACAAATCATCGGAGCAACGGATGAAACGCCTGCAGATAATAATTTTGAGCTCAACCAAACGGTAGTTAATTCTTTTGATCCTAATCATAAAACATGTCTTGAAGGGACTTCCATTTCACAAACCCAGGTTGGAGACTATGTTCACTATCTGATCCGATTTGAAAATACAGGAACAGCCAATGCTAAAAATATCGTCGTAAAAGATGAAATTGATATTGCAAAATTTGATATTTCATCCCTGATCCCTATGAATGGCAGCCACAATTTTGTAACCAGAATTACAAGTCCGAATGTGGTAGAGTTTATTTTCGAAAATATTCAGCTCCCTTTTGATGATGCAAATAATGACGGATATGTTTCCTTTAAAATCAAAACAAAATCTACCCTGACTCCTGGTGACAGCTTCAGCAACACAGCAAAAATTTATTTTGATTATAATGCTCCTATTATTACGAATACCTATACTACGACCATTGCAACGACTTTGTCTACGGCTGAGGTTAAAAACAGAATAGATAGTGTAAGTATTTATCCTAATCCGGCAAAGGACATTTTATATATTCAATCTAAAAATGATGTTATTAAGGCGGAAATTTATGATTCAACGGGAAGACTGGTGATTTCAACGGGAGTATCCCAGAAGTCTGTTAGTATTTCTGAGCTTCCTAAGGGAAATTATACCATTAGATTGTTTACGAAGGACATAATTTCACATGTAAAATTCATCAAAGAATAAGAATAAAACCAAATTCTAACAATAGATAAGCCGTGAGTTTTCACGGCTTTTTTTATATCCGATACCCTTTTTGTTATTTGAGTATAATATCAATATCACTGCTTACAATTACGACTTATTCAATTATCAAAAATCACAATAAAAGTAATATTAAAAGCAAAATATACAATCAAAAACACATTATAATGAAAAATATTAAGCAATAAAAATCAAATTATAAACATTTTTCATATATTTACACAAACTAAAACATCACCAAACCATGAAAAACATTTATCTTTTTGTGCTCATCTTTGCACAATTATCTGTCACTGCACAGACCATTAACTTTCCGGATCCGAAATTCAAAGCAAAGCTACTCACGGCAAATACGGGTAATAATCCTTTTTCCTATGATCTCAATGGAAATCCGACGATCATAGATACGAACAATGACGGAGAGATCCAGGTAAGTGAAGCCCAGAATATCTCAAAGCTGGTCTTAACGAATACACTGATTAATGATATTACGGGAATTAAGAATTTTACCAATCTTACTTCTTTTAATGTAACAGGAAATTCATCGCTTACTATACTTGACCTGAGCAATATGACTCCGTTGAAAGAACTGACCTGCTTCAGCAACGGATTGAATACTATCAATATACAAGGTTGTAACCAGCTGGCATCTTTTTCCTTTTCTAATAATGGCGGAACTATCTCGAATCTTGGTTTTTTACAAAACATTCCTCTTAAAAAGCTTATAGTTTCAGCAAATTCACATTTGGAAAGTGCTGACCTCTCAAATCTTACAAGCCTGGAAGATATTTTTTTCGGGGAAAGCTCCAATCCCAATTTCACGACTTTAAACCTTACCAATAATATCAATCTGAAGAAAATATACATTATCAAACCCAATCTTACGTCACTTACATACAGTACACTCAGTAAGCTTGAATATGTCAATATCCAAAAAACAAAAGTAACTTCACTTGATTTTACCTCGTCGCCGCTGCTTAATGATATTTCTCTGGATAAGAATTCGTTACTGAACTCACTTAATATTCAGAATAATAACAATCTGGAATATGCAACCGTTGCCATGAGTCCGTTGCTTACTTCTATAAGTATTCATAACAAGCCAAATTTATTGGGATTAACTATATCCGGAACGGGGATAACAGCATTGGATTTAACGGGATTAACTGCAATGTTCAGTCTGTCTTTAGGAAATAACAAAATAACTTCCATGGACTTTTCCCCTGCTACCAATCTTATATTTTTGTCATTGGGTGAAGATTTTCTTACCAGTGTAGATATCAGTCAGAATCCGAAGATAAGCTCATTAAGTGCTCTTGGTAATTCCATTACGCATGTGAATGCTAAAAACGGGAAATCCAACCTGGAATATTCTGCCGGTCCAAAATCTATGACTCCCAGTTTAGCATATGTATGTTGTGACACCAATAAAATACAGAAGTTTTCAAATATGCTAGCTACCTATGGGCATACCAATGTCGAAATTAACAGTTACTGTTCTTTTGTTCCGGGAGGAACGACCTATACCGTTCAGGGAAATACAAAGGTTGACGTTAATAATAATGGTTGTGATGCCACTGATCCATATAAATCGTTTCAGAAATTTAACATTACGGATGGTACCAACTCAGGAAGTTATATTGCGAACAGCTCAGGAAATTATTCCTTAGCTGTACAGGCAGGTACCCATGTCATCACACCGGTTGTGGAAAATCCGGATTATTTTACGATCTCTCCTGCAAGTATTACGGCAGATTTCCCTACCCAGGCCAGTCCGTTAGCTCAAAATTTCTGTATCACCCCGAATGGAACGTTTAACGATCTCGAAGTCGTTATCCTTCCGATAACAACGGCCACTCCCGGTTTTCAATCCCAATATAAAATAGTCTACAAAAATAAAGGTAATACTGCACAGTCAGGAACGTTGGTATTTAATTACGAAGATACGATTTCAGACTACCAGTCTTCGACCCTTGCTCCTACATCACAATCTCCGGGAGTTTTGAACTGGAATATTACCAATCTTCTTCCTTTTGAAACCAAGGAAATTACGGTAACTATAAAATTAAATACTCCAACGCAGACGCCTCCTTTAAATTCAGGTGATATTCTACATTACACAGCACAAATCAGCGGAGCTACAGATGAAACACCTGCTGACAATAATTTCACACTCAACCGTACTGTAGTGAATTCTTTTGATCCCAACGACAAAACCTGTCTTGAAGGAACTTCTATCGCTCAGGCGAAAGTGGGAGATTATGTACATTATCTGATCCGATTTGAAAATACAGGAACCGCCAATGCCAGAAATATTGTTGTAAAAGATGAAATCGATACTACAAAATTTGATCTTTCCTCACTGGTTGCATTAAACGGAAGCCACGATTTTGTCGCTAAAGTTACAGGTCCGAATGTGGTTGAATTTATTTTCGAAAATATTCAGCTGCCTTTTGATGATGCAAATAATGATGGATATATTTCGTTTAAGATCAAAACGAAGTCCACATTAAATGCCGGTGATAGTTTCAGTAACACAGCCAAAATTTATTTTGACTACAACCACCCGATCATTACCAATACATATACCACGACGGTTGAAAATGTTTTAGGAACAAAAGAAACCAGCAAGAATAGCACTCAGTTTACGATCTATCCGAACCCTGTGAAAGATGTGTTAAACATCAAATCTAAAGAAGAAGTCATCAAGGCTGAAATTTATGATGCCACAGGAAGAATTATCAGATCAATGACTGTAAAAGGAAATTCATTGCATGTTTCAGAACTTTCTAAAGGAAGTTATATGATTAAAGTCTTCACAAAAGATAAAACAATGGTACAGAAGTTTATTAAAGACTAAACCGGTTACCACTAAAGGAAAAGGCTGCAAATGATTTGCAGCTTTTTTTATTTTCAATCTGTATTATTTAGAGTTTAATACTATGGAGGATTAATGCATTGAGTTTTATGCTAATCGTTTAGATGGATTTCTTATGATTCAAGAATCCTTCCCTCTATAAAACTGATAATGTAAGGTATTATACCACCGGTAATCTGAAAAAGAAAGTACTTCCGTGATTCAAAGAGCTTCTCACTCCTATGTCACCGTTTTGTTTTTCAATGAAGTTTTTTGAGATCGCCAGCCCCAAACCTGTTCCGTTCTGGTGCTCACCCGGAACCTGGAAATACCGGTCGAAAATCTGACGATGGTATTTTTCATCAATTCCATTACCGGTATCTGTAATGCTAAACTGAATGAAGGCATCCTGTCTTTCAACTACAATCTGAATATTTTCATCCTGGTAAGAATGTTTGACTGCATTGGTAAGGAAATTATTCATTACCCAGACTGTTTTATCAAAATCTGCATTCACAAAATCATTATCTTCAAGAAGATATTGTGAATGGATGGATATATTTTTCTGCTCAGCCAGTTTTTCTACATTTTTCACGGCAGTCTCCACAATTTCCTTTGGAGAACATTGCCCGACGGTCAACCGGATATTCCCTGATTCTACCTGTGAAAGATTAAGCAGTTCTCCCGTAATATCCAGCAGGCGTTGCCCGTCTTCGTTGATGCTCTTCAACAATTCCTGCTGCTGCTCATTCAGCTCACCGAATTTCTGATTTCCGAGAAGCTGAACTCCCATTTTTATGGCTGAAATAGGAGTTTTCAATTCATGTGATATGGTTGCTATAAAATTGGTTTTGGCAAAATCCAGTTCTTTAAAAGGGGTAATATTCCGCAATAGAATAACTTTACCGATGTACCTCTTTTCTTTTTCACCGGTTTTAACGATATTGATCGGGATAATATCCTGTTCAAAATAGTTTTCTTTATTATCACGAACAATTTTAATAGGGTCTTTCACCGGATGATCGATATTTTTCAGCAGCTCCCGCATCAGGTCATTATTTACCGCCACTTCATGGGCTGTTTTTCCTATAATATCTTCTTTGCGGAGATTGGTTATTTTCAAAGCTTCATCATTGATCATATAGATAAAATGGTTCTCATCCAGCCCGATTACGGCATCATGCATATTATTGACCAGTGTTTCAATCCTTTTTTTCTCCATGAGCTGCTGGGAAAGGCTGCTGCTTTCATATTCCTGAAGTTGCTCCGCCATCACGTTAAAAGACTGGGCAAGGCTGTTGAATTCATCACTTCCTTTAAAATGAACCCTTTCACTATAATTTTTATTGGCAATCTGCCGGATACTGAATGTAAGCTGATCGATAGGTTCCGCAATCGTTTGGGGTAAATTAAACAATAAAACAAAAGCAATCAGGAAACAAACCGTTCCCAAACTTACAATCCAAAAAGTAGCATTACCGGCTGTAATAATGGCAATATCACTTTTCCGTTCAATGCCTTTCATATTCAAAGACATGATCTTGGCGAGATCTTCACGGATCAGTTTTTCCTTGTCAGTGCCGGGTTCCTTCAAATAGCTGTTGAAGTGCAGATTCAGGTTCTGGGTAGCTTCTTTTTCTCCAAATTCCGTTAGATTTTTTTCCTGCAGCTGGTTATTCTTTTTGAAATCAGCTATGGCGATGGCACTATCTGTACTGATATGATCTAATGCGAGAAGCATATTCTTAGAAAACTCCAGACTATTGTAATTGGCAGTAAGGATTTTTTCTGTATCTGATTTTAATTTATTGATATACACAGACCCAATCACTGAAAGCAATACGATCAGCAAAAATAAAAGGCCTACGCCTAAGGTGAGTTTTGTTCTAAGTTTCATTACTTCTAAGATAAAATAATAATATCTACCTGTCGTTCATTCAATCTGTTCATCAGCGTATAAATCCAGCTATACCCCAACAGACGATGCCAGAATTTTGCATGGGGCTTACCAATACAAACTGTGGTAATATTGTGATCGATTACATAATCCAGAATTCCTTTGTGAACGCTGCTTTCTTTTATCCTCACCACTTTTGCCCCCAATTCCTGCGCTAAATTAAAATTATTAATCAGATACCGCTGCTTATCCAACGCTATTTTTTCCGGATTTTCAGAAGGTTTCTGAATATATAAAACCGTCCATTGGCTGCTGTAATAGCTTGCCAGCCTTGCGGTTTTCCGTATGATCGTTTTGGCAATCTTCTCGTTGCTGCTGATACAGGCCAGAAATTTTATGGGTTTAAAATTCTCGGTCTTGATTTCGGTTTCCACTTTTCTTTCCACGTGCGTGGCCACCTCTTTTAACGCAAGTTCCCTCAATTGCAGAATGTGTCCGCTTTGGAAGAAGTTGCTCAATGCCGTCTGAACTTTTTCTTTTTTATAGATCTTACCTTCTTTTAAACGGGTCAGCAGTTCATCGGCAGTAAGGTCAATGTTTACGACTTCATCCGCGAGGGCAAGGATTTTATCAGGAACCCGTTCTGTGACTTCTATGCCGGTTATTTTTTTTACTTCTTCATTGAGACTTTCAATATGCTGGATATTCATGGCACTGATCACATTGATCCCATTATCAAGAATCTCCAGAACATCCTGCCATCTTTTTTTATTTTTGGAACCTTCCACATTCGTGTGTGCCAGCTCATCTACAAGAACTACTTCAGGATGCTCATTGATAATAGCCTGAAGATCCATCTCTTCCAGATTTTTTCCTTTATAAAAAACAGATTTTCTCTCAATTTGCGGGATCCCTTCTGCCATAGCAACGGTTTCTTCTCTCCCGTGGGTTTCTATATAGCCTATTTTTACATCAATGCCGTTTCGTAAAAGGGAATGTGCTTCCTGCAGCATACGAAATGTCTTTCCCACACCCGCACTCATCCCGATATAAATTTTGAATTTCCCTTTTCGGGACTTCTGGATCAGTTCTAAAAAATCTGTTGCTGATGACATTGATTTTATTCTTTTTAATTTTACTTTAAACACTTTTTTCTTTGGTGAAGTGCATCATTAAAACCAAACCGCTAAGCTCGTTGTAACAAAAAAGTTTCCTTTTCTGAACTCATCATTTTTAGCAAAAATAGCATCTTTAGAAGTAAAACCTCTTGCTTCTGTACGGAAGACTACATTCTTCAATACTGCATAATCAACATTTAATGAATATCCAAATGTCTGAAATCCGTCCGGGGTTCCTGTATTGATAATCACTCCTTTTTTGTCATTGTAGTATTCTAATCTACCCGCCAATGCCCATTTCTGGTCAACCTGATACTTCATCTGCACATTGGGACTGTACCAGATATTGTACTGTTCGCTTCCCTTCACTTTCTGTTCTGCTCCTATATCAAATCCCAATAAAGCAGAAAACTGATCCGTCAGCTGAAAGCTTCCATAAAGATCGTGAAAATAACGCATTCTTTTATCTGCCTTTGCTTTATCATTTCCAATAAATGAGCTGCTGTTCAACGTGATTTTATCATTCGGCTTATAGGTCAACTGATGACCGAAAGAGATACTCTGATTTCCTTCCGGTTTTGCAATACGTTGCCAGCCATTCAGTACCAATCCGCTTAAAAACCATTTTCCGCTATCTGAGGTATAGGAAATTTTAGCTCCTGTCTCAAAATAAGGGGAATTTTCAGCGGCCAAACTTCTGGTCAGGTTTATATTATCCTTGCCAATAGCACTCTCCCAACCAATATGGGAAGGCATGATTCCTGCGTCGATCCACAGATTTTTTGTTTTTGATATTTTAATTCCAATATTGGCTTCGTTTACGTAGCGTAATGCATTTTGTTCTGCCGCCATATTGTCCTGCGCATAGGTTCCCGCCATTAAGGCTACATTGGCACGAAGATTTTCACTCTGATAATTTGCTTTGATTAATCCCAGATTCAGGTTGAGCTCATTATGTCTGTTGTATGAGTACAAGAAATTTTGACGGAGATGGTTACCGGGTTCATTAAAATCATAGGTATAAAATAGTTCCGCATATGCTGAAAAAGTTACTTTATTTTCTGTTTTTAATGAGTCTGATGATTGTGCTTTAGAAAAAAACATTCCCAAGATTGCACTTATAGTTAGATATTTTTTCACGTTAGTTGTAAGGTATGTTAATCATGTCAAGTCTTACAACATTGACATGATTATTTATTATTTTAATTGATCCAAAGCGATATTAAGCTTCAGAACATTGAGTTTTGATGGCCCGAAAAGTCCTAAGAACGGTTTTTCAGTTTGTGTATTGATTACATTTTTGATTTGCTCTTCGGAAAGATGTCTCGCCTTAGCAATTCTCTTGGCCTGATACAAGGCGCCTTCCCGAGAGATATCAGGATCCAGCCCGCTTCCGCTTGAAGTGACCAGCTCAACCGGTACTTTGGCATTTCCCATTTCAGGGTTTTGCATTTTTAAAGTATCTATTCTTTTTTGTACAGTTTGCAGGTATTCTTCATTGCTTGGTCCCTTATTACTTCCCCCACTTCCTGCTGCATTATAGTTAACAGTTGAAGGGCGGCCATGAAAATATTGGTCTGATTTAAACTCCTGGCCAATATTAGCATAGAACTTCTGTCCTTTATGATTGATAATTTCTGCATTTCCCTGTGTAGGCAGTATTTTTGAACCTCCATACACAATCCCCAGATAAATTCCTACGACAATCAGCATTACCAAAGTCAGCCTCAATGCTGAAACAATATGATTTTTCATTTCTTTAAATTTTAATAGAATAAACTAATCAGTAAGTCGATGATTTTGATCCCGATAAACGGAACAATAACTCCTCCCAAACCATAGATCAAAAGGTTTCTTCGTAGCAGAGCACTTGCCCCGATCGGCTTATAGGCTACCCCTTTTAACGCTAACGGGATCAGGAACGGAATAATCACTGCATTGAAAATAACAGCAGATAAAATAGCCGTTTCAGGACTATGCAGATTCATGATATTCAGCTTCTGAAGTGAAGGAATAAAAGTGATAAACAAGGCCGGAATAATGGCAAAGTACTTCGCTACGTCATTGGCAATACTGAATGTTGTCAGCGTTCCCCTTGTCATCAGCAATTGTTTACCGATCTCCACAATCTCGATCAGTTTGGTAGGATCATTATCAAGGTCGACCATATTACCGGCTTCTTTTGCTGCCTGCGTTCCACTGTTCATAGCAACTCCTACATCTGCCTGGGCCAGTGCCGGTGCATCATTCGTTCCGTCTCCCATCATCGCTACCAGTTTTCCTTCCTGCTGTTCTTTTTTGATATAGTTCATTTTATCTTCAGGTTTGGCTTCTGCGATAAAATCATCTACCCCTGCTTTTTCTGCAATAAATTTGGCTGTCAGTGGGTTATCTCCGGTTACCATTACGGTTTTCACTCCCATTTTTCTTAATCGTTGAAAACGTTCCTGAATTCCGGTTTTAATAATATCCTGTAATTCAATTACTCCCCATACTTTTTCATTGACAGCTACCACCAGGGGAGTACCTCCATTTTCAGAAATTCCGGTTACTGCATCCTGGGTTTCCTGCGGGAAAGCATTTCCGGCTTTTTCAGTCAGTTTTTTTATCGTATCATAAGCTCCTTTTCTGATCCTTGTATCTTCAAAATCGATCCCTGATGTTCTGGTTTCAGCAGTAAAATCAATATATGTAGGATTAGGAACCAGTAAATCTTCGGATTTCAATGCACTCAATTCAATGATTGATTTACCTTCCGGCGTTTCATCTGCTACAGAGCTCAATGCAGAAGCTTTGATAAAGTCTTCCATCTTGATTCCTTCTGCAGGGTGAAATTGGGTTGCTTTACGGTTTCCGATGGTGATTGTACCTGTTTTATCAAGTAATAAAACGTCAATATCCCCGGCTGTTTCTACCGCTTTTCCGCTCTTTGTGATGACATTGGCTCTTAAAGCTCTGTCCATTCCTGCAATTCCGATTGCAGAAAGGAGACCACCGATAGTTGTGGGAATAAGACAAACGAAAAGTGAGATAAATGCCGCTATGGTAATCGGAGTCTGCGCGTAATCTGCAAAGGGCTTTAAAGTGAGGGTAACAATTATAAAGGTCAGGGTAAACCCTGCCAGCAATATGGTTAATGCGATTTCGTTTGGTGTTTTCTGTCTTGAAGCTCCTTCTACAAGAGCAATCATTTTATCTAAAAAAGATTCTCCGGGTTTAGTCGTTACTTTTACTTTGATTCTGTCTGAAAGGACCTTCGTACCACCGGTTACGGAACTTTTATCTCCTCCGGCTTCACGAATGACGGGAGCACTTTCGCCGGTAATGGCAGATTCATCAATTGTAGCGAGACCTTCGATAATCTCCCCATCCATCGGAATCTGATCTCCGGCTTCGCAAAGGAAAATATCTCCTAACTTCATCTCGGCAGACATCTTCAAAACGGTTTCCACCTGAAATCCCTGCTTATTATCAACGACAAGTTTGGCGGGAGTTTCTTCTCGGGTTTTTCGAAGCGTATCTGCTTGTGCTTTTCCTCTGGCCTCTGCAATTGCTTCTGCAAAATTGGCAAAAAGAACCGTGAAAAATAAAATAATAAATACTAAGAAATTATAAGAGAAACTTCCCTGGGACTGATCGCCCGTCAGGCTGAACATGCTGACGATAAACATGACAACAGTTCCGATCTCTACCAGAAACATCACTGGATTTTTAAACATAATTTTCGGATTCAGTTTTACGAAAGACTGTTTAATTGCCTCGTTAACCAAATCTCTTTGAAATAATGTTTGTGATTGATTTTTCATTTTTTTGAAAGAGTTTTTATCATTAATCAATAACGACCATCAAGGCAAACCTTATAAGGGGGATAAAGAGATGGATTATATTAAGTGAACGTTTCAGTAAGTTTTTAGACTAGTCCCCTACTTTCCGGCTTCCTTAATGGTTGAATATTGATCTTAATTTTTAATGTTTACAATTATTTTGAGAAATACTGTATCTGTTCTGCAATAGGTCCGAGTGTAAGTGCAGGGAAAAATGACAGCGCAGCGATGAGTAAGATCACGGCAAGCGTCATGAAACCAAAGGTAGCTGTATCTGTTTTCAGGGTTCCCGAACTTTCCGGAATAAATTTTTTCTGAGCCAGTAAGCCTGCAATTGCTACAGGACCAATGATTGGGACAAACCTGGATAGCAACAGTACAATACCTGTAGAAATATTCCACCACGGTGTATTGTCTCCCAGCCCTTCAAATCCGGAACCGTTGTTAGCGGAAGAAGAGGTAAACTCATACAACATTTCACTGAACCCGTGGAATCCGGGATTATTGAGCGTTTTTGTCCCAAATTCCGGCAAGTAAGCCGTCAGAGCCGTTCCTACAAGAATTAAAAAAGGATGGAATAAGGCAACGATCATTGCAATTTTCATTTCTTTTGCTTCGATCTTTTTTCCCATAAATTCCGGTGTTCTTCCTACCATCAGGCCACTGATGAATACGGCGAGAATAATAAAGATAAAATAATTCAGGATTCCTACTCCACAACCTCCGTAGAAACAGTTGATCATCATCGCCAGCAGCTCATTCATTCCGGAAAGAGGCATGGTACTGTCATGCATTGAATTCACCGATCCCGTTGAAATCACGGTTGTTGCGATACTCCAATATCCTGAAGCAGCGCTTCCGAAACGGATTTCTTTACCTTCCATCGCTCCCAGGCTGCTGTCTGCACCCATTTTTGTGATCAAAGGATTTCCTCCGGTCTCATTCACTATATTCGGAACGGTAAGCGCAAGAAAACCAACCGTCATTACGGTAAAGATGACCCATGACAGCTTTCTCCTGTTTAAATAAAAGCCTAACGCAAAAACCAATGCAAACGGAATAATCATCTGAGTGACCATTTCTGTCATATTAGTTACATAATTAGGATTTTCAAGAGGATGTGCCGAGTTGGTCCCGAAAAATCCACCTCCGTTGGTTCCCAAATGCTTGATCGCCACAAAACCTGCTACCGGACCTCTGGAGACTTCAATTTTTTGGCCTTCCAAGCCGGTTATTTGATCTTTACCCTCAAAAGTCATCGGAGTTCCGTTAACAGAAAGAATGAAAGCAACTATAATACTGATCGGAACTAAAATTCTGATCATTGACTTGGTAAAATAATCATAAAAATTTCCAAGTTCTGTAGCCGTTTTCTCTTTAAATGCTTTAAAAAGAACGGCCATAGCTGCCATTCCGGTTGCCGCCGTTACAAATTGTAAAAACATTAAGTACAACTGGCTTAGATAGCTTACGCCGGACTCTCCGGAATAATGCTGCAGGTTACAATTCACCAAAAATGAGATGGTCGTATTAAATGCTAAATCCGGTGACATGTTTGGATTCCCGTCGGGATTCAGGGGAAGCCAGGCCTGGGTCATTAAAAGTATGAACCCGATGATAAACCAGACAAAATTGATGGCAAGCATGGCATACATATTCTGTTTCCAGTTCATCTGGCGGTTGGGATTGATACCTGATATTTTATAAATTAACTTTTCAATGGGCTGAAATATTGGGTCCAGAACAGTTTTTTTATATCCATAGACATTAGCAAGGTATTTACCTAAAAGTATTCCGATCACTAATGTAATAGCAAACATGGCTATGATGCCTAAAATCTCTGTATTCATGATCGTTTAAAATTTTTCAGGTTTTATTAAAACATAACAGATGTACACAAAGGCGAGAATTGAAAGAAAAAATAAACTCCACATAATTTTATATTCTATCAAAAAATTCAACTGATTTATATAAAAGCCAATACAATACTGCAAACAGCAGAATTAAACTTATAAGCATCATATCTTTATTATTAAGGTTAAAAGGATCAACAATACGTACGATACAATCAGCAAACTAAAATTAGCATGCTCCCGTTTTTTAAACGATTTTCTTGAAATTGTCATTTTAAAATATTTTATTCAAAGACTATATGCCAAAAGAAAGTCCATTATTGAAACACAACAGATAAACAACTGAATTACAAAACATTAAAACCAAAATCAACACCTTATAAAAACACAAAAGCCTATCAAAATGATAGGCTCTTTATTAAAATGATAAAATATTTATTTTAATCCGTATTCTTCCAGTTTACGGTATAAGGTGGCAATTCCGATCTCCAACAACCGCGCCGCTTCCGCTTTATTGCCTTTCGTATACTGTAATACCTTTTGTATATGTACTTTTTCAAGAGACCGGATACTTAGAGAATCATTTTCTGAAACAGTTTTTTCAGAATAATGAGGAAGACTCTCGGTATCCAGAGTATTATTATCCATCAAAATAAGACTTCGTTCTACGGCATTTCTTAGTTCCCTGATATTTCCCTTCCAGTCATTCTTTTCCAATATTCTGTAATAATCCGGACTTACCTGAATTCCTGATAAATGAAGCTTATGAGAAAACTGATCTATAAAATTCTTTGCCAGCATTTTTAAATCTTCTTTTCTTTCTCTTAGAGCAGGAAGATTAATCTCAAAAACATTGAGTCTGAAATACAGGTCTTCCCTGAAGTTTCCCTGTTTTATTTCGTCTTCGAGGTTCCTGTTGGTGGCAGCAATTAATCTGAAGTCAGATTTTGAAACCTTTGTTTCCCCCATTTTGATAAATTCCTTTGTTTCCAGTAGCCTTAACAATTTTGCCTGAAGATCAATAGGCATCTCTCCAATCTCATCTAAAAATAAAGTACCGCCATTAGCTTCTTCAATCAGGCCTTTCTTATCTTTCAAGGCTCCTGTAAATGCTCCCTGTTTATGTCCGAAAAGCTCACTCTCAAGAATTTCTCTACTGAATGCCGAACAGTTGATAGCGACAAAACTATTTTTATTTCTGTCGCTGGCATCATGAATCGCATTCGCAAAAACTTCTTTTCCAGTTCCGGTTTCACCCGTAAGTAATACCGCTGCATCTGTTAATGCAACCTTTTCAGCCAGTTTCTTTGCCTGTAAAATAGCAGGTGAGTTTCCTATGATTTGGGCAAATCCCCTGACTGTGTTACGGGGAATAATTCTGGATTTGTTATCTTTAACCTTCTCTAATGCCTTATATACCAATGGGATAATCTTCTCATTATCATCTCCTTTCACAAGATAATCGTAAGCCCCGTTTTTCATAGCCTGGACAGCATCAGTAATGTTTCCAAATGCAGTCATCAGTATAATTTCAAGGTGCGGATATTTCGTCTTGATTGACTGTACCAACTCGACACCAAATGCATCAGGAAGCCGGACATCACACAACACCACATCAAAATCATACTGCTCAAGCATTGTCATTGCAGAGCGGGATGTAGAGGCTTCTTTTACATTAAAATTTTCTTGGGAAAGGATCATGCCCAATAACCTAAGGAGCTTGATCTCATCATCGATGATCAGAATGTTTCCTGACATTATATTTATTTTGGAAAACGTATACAAACTTATCAATTTTATTTGACTAAAAGCCAGTAATTATGGAAATAAATTTCATCATTACATAGATTTTTAGAAGCTGTTTTCGGCTATCTGCTCATATTCTACACAGAAATAATTGCAAAGGAAGACAATATCAGGAATACGATCTGTAAATAAGTTGAAAATTGAAAATTGAGAATTGAGAGTTGAAAATGATCAATCAGGAATGATCTAGTGGATTAGGGCTTACTGCCTATTGCCTGTAACCTGCTTAGGTATAAAGCAAAAAAAAGTCTCATACATTGCTGTATGAGACTTTTTAAAAATAAAATAAAAACTGGCGGCGGCCTACTCTCCCGCGTTAGCAGTACCATCGGCGCTGGTGGGCTTAACTTCTGTGTTCGGAATGGGAACAGGTGAGCCCCACCGCTAAAACCACCCTAAAGGTTGTATATAAGATGTCAGTGGTAAGACTTCAGATGTCAGACCAATG